>WLHL01000094.1 GCA_009702755.1 Actinomycetota bacterium | reverse complement strand
TCCTCACTCCATTGACCTTGCAGAAGATCGTGAAAAGTGGAATCAGCTCTGTAATGAACTCTCTATTCCGCAGCCTCCTGGTGGCACTGCTGTCACGGTGGATGAAGCAAAGGTCATCGCTACACGAGTGGGGTTCCCAGTTCTCGTGCGTCCGAGTTATGTGTTGGGCGGACGTGCGATGCAGATCGTGCATGACCATGATGCGCTGCAGCGCGCAATGGAGCAGATGGCGAGTGATGGAAGCTTGGGCAAAGAAGGCGGACTCTCTGCGGAACGTCCTGTCTTGATTGACCGGTTCCTTGAAGATGCAACTGAAGTTGATGTGGATGCAATCCGTGACCACACTGGTGAAGTTCTCATCGGTGGAGTGATGGAGCACGTCGAAGAGGCTGGTGTTCACTCTGGTGACTCTGCCTGTGCGATTCCACCACAAACGTTGCCTGCATGGGTTGTCGAAGTCATTAGTGAATACACAAAGTCGATTGCAACTGCACTTGATGTTCGTGGCCTTATCAACGTGCAGTTCGCAGTACTGGGCACCACTGTGTATGTCATCGAAGCAAACCCACGTGCATCACGAACGGTTCCGTTTGTTGCGAAGGCAACAGGTGTGCCGCTGGCAAAGGTTGCAAGCCGTGTGATGTTGGGTTCCACTTTGGAAGAACTTCGCGTCGAAGGTTTGCTGACTCCGCCAGTGAGTGGTGGACACGTATCGGTGAAAGAAGCAGTTCTTCCGTTTAACCGATTCCCTGAAGTGGATACAGCACTCGGACCAGAAATGCGTTCGACAGGTGAAGTAATGGGTATCGACAGAACATTCGGACGAGCATTTGTGAAGTCGCAAACGGCAGCCGGAACAGTGTTGCCCACCTCGGGCACTGTGTTCTTGTCGCTCAACGATGGGGACAAGCCTGCAGGTCTTGTCGTTGCGAAGCGACTGCGAGATCTTGGTCTTGGTGTGGCGGCAACGACCGGAACTGCGGCGTATCTCGCAAAGTTCGGATTCCCCGTTGATCGCATCGTTGGCAAGTTGTCAGAGATGGAAGGTTCTTCCATGGACAATGCTGTTGAGTTGGTGGCACAAGGCGAAATCAGTTTTGTGGTGAATACTCCGCACGGTCGCGGTTCTCGTGAAGATGGTGAAGCGATCCGAAAGGCCGCTAATGCAAACCGCGTCTCGTCTGTCACCACAGTCGAAGCAGCGTTGGCAGCAGTGAATGGATTGTGGGAGCAGTACCAATCAGAAATTGAAGTGTGCTCACTGCAGGAGTATCACGGCCGATGAGAAAGTCTCGTCGTGCAGTAGACGCACTCGCGTCGCTCGGTGCAGTCACCGTTGGTGGAGTCTCGTTGAAGATTCCATTCATGACCGCATCGGGTACTGCAGGTCACGATGTTGAACTCAATCACTTCATGCCCATGAATCAATTGGGCGCAACAGTGGTGAAAAGTCTCTTTCACGAACCGTGGCCGGGTAACCCTGCGCCACGTGTTCACCTTGCGAGAGCAGGGATGTTGAATGCAGTGGGACTACAGGGGCCTGGCGTGCAGACATGGTTGCGCGAGTCCTTGCCATTGTTCGCGATGCTTCACGTCACTCCCATCGTGAGTATCTGGGGTCGCACTGTGCAGGAGTACACCTTGGCTGCGGAGCAACTTCGTGAAGCGGGCAAAACGATTGCTGCAATCGAAGTGAATCTTTCATGTCCGAATCTTGAAGGACGAAGCGGCATCATCGCCCACGACCCTTCATTGGCAGGTCACATCATCTCTGCTGTCAATGCTGTTGCCACAGTCCCTGTGTGGGCCAAGCTCAGCGCCAATACGGATCGCATTGTTGAAGTCGCCACAACGGTGACTGATGCTGGGGCAGATGCCCTCACATTGGTGAACACGATGTTGGGGATGCAGATCGATGTGACAACGGGTCAACCCACATTGGGAAATGGTGGGGGAGGTCTCTCCGGTGCTGCGATTCATCCGATTGCCGTGCGCGCAGTGCACGATGTCCGCATCGCGCTACCGAACTCTCACATCATTGGCGTCGGTGGAATCTCTACTGGTGTCGATGCCGTGGAGATGATGATGGCCGGTGCAAATGCGGTGCAAGTCGGAACAGCATCTTTTGCTGATCCGGCAGCGACATGGAGAATTGCGCAAGAGGCGGCTCTCATTGCACAGAAGCGAGGCGCTGCCTCGTGGGAGGACATCCTGTCTCTTGTGCATCGTCACAAGTACAATTGACACATGGAAAGCACGGTCAGCGATTTCGAAATGGTCAAAAGCCTTCGAAATGCCCGTGTTGCAGCAGTGGAAAAGGCCCAGCTGGGTCGTCTAGCTGAGGTTTTGGCAGTCGCAGATGACTCACTTGAAGCACAGGTGTATGTCGTCAAACTGCTTGATGTGCACCCTGCGCTCGGCAAAGTCTCCGGTCGCCGTTTATTGGCAGATCTCGGTGTGGTCCCGTTCACCCGAGTGGGTCAGTTGACGAGTGCTCAACGAAGCGGAATTCTTGCTGCGGTGGGGGAATCCCAGTGACCGACCCGATCATCGTGATTGTTTCGGGTCCTGGTGGGGCCGGAAAGGGCACCATTGTCGAGACTCTGGTGCAGCGAGACACTGCCTTGTGGCTCAGCCGGTCGTGGACAACCCGCGCGCAGCGTGAGGGGGAGTCAGATGATGCCTATGTCTTTGTCGATAAGGCAGCATTTCAAGAGCGCATCGACAGCGGGGGGTTCCTTGAGTGGACCGAGTTCCTGGGCAATTTCTATGGCTCACCGGCTCCATCTGTCGACCAAGGCGTCGACATTGTGCTTGAAATAGAGCTTCACGGAGCCCAACAGGTGAAAGAGCGCCATCCCGAAGCCATATTGGTTTTCGTGCAGCCCCCGTCTCGTGATGAGCAACGCCGCCGCCTTCAGGGCCGTGGGGACTCAGAAGAACATGTTGTGCAGCGGCTGAAGAAGGCCGAAGACGAGGAGCGCTTGGGAGCTCAACAGGCCGATGTGGTCATTGTGAATGATGACTTAGAGCGTGCCGTTGCTGAGATTCAGGGCATTATCGGTGCAGCCCGCAGCGCTCGCCGATAGCCTTTAAGCGACTTCGGAGGTCCCACATGTCACGTCAACACGACTCCATGATTCACCCAAATATCGAGAGCTTGCTCAACCGT
>WLHL01000093.1 GCA_009702755.1 Actinomycetota bacterium | reverse complement strand
TGGAGACCCCATTCTAGGGGCAAAGGGCGCTAGTCCCGACTCAGATCCTTTCAAGGAACACGATGGGGATCTCCCGATCTGTGCGTTCTTGGTACCCGGCGTAGCCCTTGTACTTCTCGGTGATGCTTGGCCACAGCGCGGCACGCTCTTCTGAGGTGCCGATACGGGCTCGGCGCTGGTGCTTGGGCTGGTTCTTTGCCTCGACCCAGACGGTGGGGTTGTCACGCAGGTTGAGGTACCAGGCGGGGTGGAAATCATCGCCGCCGCGTGAGGCCACAATCACGAAGGTGTCGCCATCAACTACGGGGCAGGTGAGCATGCTCTCGCGCTCTTGGCCCGACTTGCGACCCGTGGTGTACAACTTGATGGCGGGCATGCCAGCGGGCTCCCAGCCCCACTTGCCACGGGTGATGGCAAGGCCTGCTTTGTGCAGGTTATTCATGGTTTTCAA
The DNA here is from genome assembly GCA_009702755.1 of Actinomycetota bacterium. Classification (GTDB taxonomy): domain Bacteria; phylum Actinomycetota; class Acidimicrobiia; order Acidimicrobiales; family Ilumatobacteraceae; genus UBA2093. The sequence goes on along the minus strand of WLHL01000093.1, from coordinate 2,726 downwards.
GACGAAATTGCTAGGCATCTCCCCACGGTATCGCTGATCGGTATGGCTGCTGAGTATTCCACCTAGGGGTGCTCAAACCCTGAGGGGTACTGTTGAACCCTCATGTTGAAGCGCCTCTTGTCCTCTGTTCTTGCGAAGTACCGAGGCCTTCTATGGATCGTGATTGGGCTCCAGGCAGTGCAGGCAGTAGCTGGGCTGTATCTGCCCACTCTGAATGCTGACATCATCAATAACGGTGTCGTGAAGAACGACATTGGCTACATCTGGCGAATGGGTGGCGTCATGCTCCTTGTGACCCTGGCCCAGGTGATCTTTTCTGTCACCGCTGTCTATTTCGGATCAAAAGTGGCCATGGGATTCGGTCGTGACACTCGCCGTCAACTGTTTCATCAGGTCAATGCGTTCTCGACTCGGGAAGTTGCGGTCTTTGGAGCTCCGTCGCTGATCACTCGCATCACAAACGATGTGCAGCAAGTGCAGATGTTGGTGTTAATGACATGCACGCTGATTCTCGGCGCACCGTTCACAGCCATCGGTGGAGTCTTTATGGCGATGCATCAAGACCTTGGGCTCTCACGCATTCTGATGGTGTCCATCCCCATTCTTGCGGTGTTGTTAAGTCTCATTATTTCGAGCATGGTGCCCACGTTCCGCAAGATGCAGGAACGGATTGACCGCATTAACGAAATTCTTCGTGAACAACTCACCGGTATTCGCGTGGTCCGAGCTTTTGTGCGTGAACCAGAAGAAGCACAACGTTTCAGCGTTGCGAATGATGCAGTGACGCAGACAGCCCTTCGCGGAGGTCGCCTGCAGGCGCTGATGTTCCCTACGGCCACCTTGATTGTCAACTTGTCGAGCGTGGCAGTGGTGTGGTTCGGCGCTGATCGCATTGCCGAAGGCACAATGAAGCCCGGCGCGATGATTGCGTTCCTCACGTATCTCACGCAGATTTTAATGTCGGTGATGATGACCACGTGGATGGCTGCATTGATCCCACGTGCAGCAGTGAGTGCTGAGCGAATCATGGAAGTGCTTGAGACGCCGTCGTCGATTGTGATCGCGGAGAATCCTGTCACCGAGTTGTCGCAGACTGCGGTGTTGCAGTTTGACCATGTCAGCTTCCGGTATCCCGGTGCAGAACAGCCGGTCTTGCACGATGTGAGTTTCACGGTGCGCGCAGGAGAGACCCTTGCGATCATCGGTAGTACGGGCTCCGGCAAAACGACATTGATGAATCTGATTCCTCGTCTTGTTGACGCCACCGAAGGAGTTGTCTCGCTTGATGGTGTTGATGTGCGAGATCTGGCCCCTGAAGCGCTGTGGTCACGCGTGGGCATTGTGCCGCAAAAGCCGTATCTGTTCTCCGGAACAGTGGCCAGCAACCTTGGATATGGCAAAGAAAACGCAACCGAAGAAGAGATGTGGGAAGCACTGAGCATCGCTCAGGCAGAAGACTTCGTGCGTGCGATGCCTGAGGGCTTGAACGCCACGATTGCTCAGGGTGGTTCGAATGTTTCCGGTGGTCAACGTCAGCGATTGGCTATTGCACGCGCATTGATTCGCCGGCCAGAGATCTATTTGTTTGACGACTCTTTCTCGGCACTTGACCTCGCGACAGATGCGCGTCTGCGTGCGGCACTGACGCCGTATGTGCAGCAAGCAGTGGTGGTGGTTGTCGCGCAGCGTGTGTCAACTATCCGTCACGCCACAAAGATCATGGTGTTGGAAGACGGCGATTGTGTGGGCTTTGGTACGCACGATGAATTGCTCGAAACATGTGAGACGTATCAGGAAATTGTGTCTTCGCAGGCGAATGCTCAAGAAGGTGTCTCATGAGCGACAAAAAGAAGCAGCAAACAATGCCGGGCTCCGAACTGCGCAACAGCCGCATGCATGTCGTGGGTATGCCAGTTGAGAAGTCAGAGAACTTTGGACTCACTGCACGTCGCCTCATGGGTTTGATGGCAGGGGAGAGAACCCTTGTTGGAATTATTTTACTGTTGGCCTTTGTCAGCGTTGCATTGGTCGTGTCGGGGCCTCGCGTGCTTGGCCATGCGACCGACATCTTGTTCAACGGCCTGACAAAGCGCAATGGCGAGACAGAAGTGAACTTCGGTGCACTGCATCGCACGCTCTTCTTTGCCGTTGGCGTCTATGTGATGTCCTTTGCGCTTGCGTACGCGCAAACCTTTATGCTCGCCGGCGTTGTGCAACGCACCATGTTCAAACTGCGCGCAGATATTGAAGCCAAGATTCATCGTTTGCCCTTGCGCTATATCGATGCGAAGTCACGTGGTGATTTGCTTAGCCGTGTCACAAACGACATTGACAACATCTCGCAAAGTCTGCAGCAGTCCCTGAGCCAATTGATCACATCGCTTCTCACGATTATTGGTGTGCTCATCATGATGGTGTGGGTGTCCTGGTTGCTTGCGCTCATCGCCATCGTCACTGTGCCGCTCTCGATTCTGTCGATGAAGCAGATTGCCAACAGATCAAAGAAGCGTTTCATTGCTCAGTGGTCACACACGGGTGCATTGAACGGCCTTATTGAAGAAACCTTCACGGGTCATGCAATCGTCAAGACATTCGGTCGTCAGAAGGATGTCGAAGAACGCTTCGCTGTCACAAACGAGAAGCTGTATGAGGCTGGCTTTGGCGCGCAGTTCATGTCGGGTTCCATTCAGCCCGCCATGATGTTCGTGGGCAACCTCAACTATGTG
>WLHL01000092.1 GCA_009702755.1 Actinomycetota bacterium | reverse complement strand
TGCCGCAGTTTTCGCATCGACAGTTACACTGGCACGACATGATGACGAACCAATACAGGCTGCAACCAGTACTCCCGTCAACCCTGGTGCTCCTAGTACCGCACCCGTTGTTGCACAGAAAAGAGTTCTTGTTTCGGACCCTGCAAATACAGCAATAGTCCGTGAAATTGCTGGCGACCTTCTCATTGTCGAAAGCATTATTCCGCCCGGGGCTAATGGACACACATACGAACCAGTCCCTGCAGATGCCATCAAAGCTGCAAGCGCCGATCTCTACATCGAAAATGGGATGGAACTCAATATGGCGGTGACCAATTTTGTTCGATCCAACTATCGATCGGGCACCCCCGAAGTCAGCCTTGCTAATGCAATTCCAAAGAACGAAGTCATCAGCACAGACTCTGCGGAACAAATTGCTGCTCACGGACATGCGCACTCTTACAACGCTCACTTTTGGACCAACCCTTCGTATGCAATTGTCTATGCGCAACAAGTGAGCGCAGCGCTTTCACAAATTGACAGTGCAAATGCAGCGACATACACAACACGAGCAAATGCCTTCATTGAACGATTGCGGGTTCTTGACACTGCTTTTGCGGCGGCAATTGCTTCCATCCCACCTCAGAACAAAAAACTGGTTGTGTATCACGACAGTTGGTCCTACTTCGGACGCCGTTATGGGATTCCCGTCGTCGGTGCACTGCAACCTGTTTCCTTCTCGGAACCATCTGCAGATGAAATTCGTAAAATGATTGATCAGATACGACGAGAGGCCGTTCCTGCGTTCTTCGGTAGTGAAGTGTTTCCCTCAGATGTGCTGAATGCAATCTCAGCAGAAACAAAAGCAAAGTATTACTCAGACCTTTCCGATGAAGTACTGCCTGGTACGCCAGGTTCGCCAGAACATTCGTACGAGGGAATGATGATTCAAAACGTTCGCATGATGACAACTGCTTTGGGAGGCAATGTAGCTCTCCTTGCAAATCTCACACCCGGAGGATCGCCATCATGATCACATTGCACGACATCGGCTTTTCCTACGGCAACAATCACGTTCTCCATGACATCACCACTGATTTTCATCCTGGCGAAATTGTTGGAATCATTGGACCGTCGGGAGCTGGCAAAACAACTCTTCTTCGGATTCTCCTTGGCGAGTTGACACCAACTCAGGGACGAATCAACAATTCATCAAGTGCCAACATCGCTGTTGGGTATGTCCCACAGCTTGATTCTGGCGAACGAACTTTTCCACTCACAGTGGAAGAAATGGTTCTGCTCGGAGCAGCAGCATTCAGCAGGAAGAAGCCATGGTTCGACCATTCAGAAAAGCGAGAAGCCTCAAGAATTCTTGAGCGGCTGGGCATTTTGCAACTACGAAACAATCGACTCAGCGAGTTGTCGGGTGGGCAGTTTCAACGAGCACTGATTGCTCGAGCATTGATGTCGCGACCCTCGCTGTTACTCCTCGACGAACCAACGAGCGGTATCGACTTGCACACTCGACAGCAGGTGCTCGACCTTGTACACGAATTGCAAACCGACGGATTCACCATCATCCTCACCACCCATGACTTGAACTGGGTCGCCGCACAACTACCGCGAATTCTTTGCCTCAACGGCACGGTGACTGGTGATGGAGCCCCTTCAGAAGTTCTCACGAGCCAGGTAGTCCGAGAGACCTATGGGGCAAACATGGATGTCATCTTCCATCAGGGTCGACCCGTTGTTGTCGACTCCGTCAATAACGGAGGTAATCAATGAGTTACTTCACAGATCCGTTTCAATATGACTTCTTTAGTCGTGCACTCATCGTTTCCGTCCTAATCGGTGCGCTCGCAGGTGCGATTGGTCCTTTCGTTCTTGTACGAAGAATGGCATATATCGGCCAAGGAATGTCCCAAAGCATTTTGGGAGGCGTCGCACTAGGAGTTGTGTGGGGACTTGATCTCTACTTCGGCGCGGCTGTTGCGGCCGGCCTCTCAGCTGCACTCATTTACTTCGTTCGCAACCGCGGCGTTCCTGTTGATACCGCAATCGGCATTGTCGCTTCGACTCTCTTTGCCATTGGTGTTGCGGTTGTTTCCTCTTCACGAGATCGACGTTTGAATTCTGCAAACCTGCTCTTTGGCAATGTCCTAGGGGTTGACACAGAAGACATCATTCTTGTTGCTCTCGTAACCGTCATTGCTGCAATCGTTTTATTCCGAAACTACAAAACACTTCTTGCAGTTACACATAACTCGGCAGTCGCAGCAGCACATGGCGTTCGTGCTCGTCTCATGGAAGTTATCTTCAGCGCACTTCTTGCCATGGTCGTTGTCACCGCATTGCGCGTTCTCGGTGTACTTCTCGTCGCAGCAACACTTCTTATCCCAGCAGCAACTGCAACCATGACGTTCAGGACATTCCGAAACATCACCATTGCATCCATCTGTCTAGGGACATCATTTGCAATCATCGGACTGTTCTTGTCATTTCATCGCAATATCGCCAGTGGACCAGCAATAGTTCTGGTCGGCGCAACAGTGTTTGCAATGAACATGTTGACAAGCACCACATCTCAACGGAACAGAGCCTGACGGCCATGGATACTGAGGGAAGGTTTTCGTGCCCGTGGCTAGAACGGGTATCAGCGTTACTCGACGACGAGTTACCAGTTGCTGAACGACAGATGGTTACTTCGCACGCACAATCGTGTGAGACCTGCTCTCCGATAATGAGCCAGAGAAATCAAAAGAACGAACCCGCTCATCTCCTGAGCGTGATTCAGCCTCGTTCGATTGTCACCTTTCCACAACGCAACACTCCACAGCTGCGAGCACTGCTCGCCATCGTTGGGATAGCAATCATTGTTGGCTCAGTGCCGGGGTTCATCCGAGGCAACACTGACGGCAATAGCCTTCATGATCTTCGGCACCTCTCCATTTGGCAAGTTGCACTGGGGATGGGCGCAGTCTCAGCCTCAATTTCATTCAGGCTCTCTCGCCTGTTGACAGTCATTGTTGCAACGTTTCTCGTTCTCACAGGTCTTGCAACTGTTTACGATCTTTTGACGGGACATAGAGGTCCGTGGACTGACCCGCTTCACCTTGTTGAAATTGCAGCAGTTCTCGCAATCTTGCGTCTGGTATATCCATCTCTGAGACTGTCAAGAATTCGTCGAAGTGAGATTTCTACACATCGTTAACAGAAGGCAACTGTTTCCTTCTCTGTAGC
>WLHL01000091.1 GCA_009702755.1 Actinomycetota bacterium | reverse complement strand
TTTTGAAGAATGATGAGGTCGATATTGCGGGAAGGACTCAGCCCATCGTGAAACACGAATCTCCGACGGCTGAAGATCAACGCCGAGATGCAGTTTCATGTCGGCCAATGCCAAGTTCACAAGCTTGTCATCATCGAAATGCATGACATCGAGCCCATCGCGGCCCAAAGACACGCGAACAATCATGGAGCCATCGGTGGGACGCCAATGTGCCCATTTGTTAGAACCAAAACTTGCAGCAGTGACCCATCGTTGATCGGGTTTTGGTACGAGATAGCCACTTCCCGTGAGGTGTGCTGGCCACTGTGATGCAGGAATTGCCAACGTGATGAGCACAACGGATGCATGTGTCCATTCGGCCAGTAGTTCTGCGGCGTGTGAGTCGACATCGCGAATGAACGGTGCGCTGTGTCGTGCGGGAGATGCAACGACAACTGCGTCGCATTCGTAATCCTTGCTGTCAGTGTGCACGGTGTAGTGGTGACCTGATTTGGTCACACTGTGTACACGAGCATTGAGCACGATGCTGGCTCCGAGTGAAGTCACTCGCGAAGCAAGTGTTTCAATGAGGGCACCCATACCGTGCAGTGGTGTACCGAAGATGGGAGCTCCCGGTTGGGAGTTTTTTGTTGCGGCTGCACGTGCACGACCAGCCGCGCGCAACATGCTGCGTTCGCTGGTGAGAGCCGCGAGCTGAGGCACCGCAGCCATGGAGAAAGAATCCGTATCAGCGGCGTAGATACTGCCGACAAGTGGATCAACGAGACGCTCGTGCACTTCGCGACCAAATCGTTTACGTACGTAATGGCCGACTGAATCGTTGTCGGTGGTACGGGGGAGCAGTGGTTCAATCGCCGCGCGTACTTTTCCGTACGGCGAGAAAAGGGTTGATTGTGCAAACGCACGCGCTTTTGCAGGAACTCCCAACAGCAAATCGCTAGGAATATCGTGCATGCCGTTGTGCCAGACCGATGCATGTGCGCCAGTAGGAGCAGTCAGCGCAGCACCGAGACCTAACTCGGTAGCAAGTTGTTGTGCATGCGGTACTCGAACAAGAAAGGCATCAGCTGCTTCATCCACAGCGGGAAGTCCGGCGAATGGAGATGTTCGAATGATGCCACCGACCGTGTCTTTGGCTTCAAGCAACGTGACGTGAATGGGTGAAGGTGAATCAGCAATGAGGGACAAAGCAGTAGTGAGGCCGGCGATACCGCCGCCAATCACTACAACGCGATGTCCTTGGCTCATGCGGAGATCACTCGCTGCGCGAGTGCATGCATCACTTTCTGATTGTCGTTCACGCACTCAATACGTGCGAATGCAAGACCAAGTGACTCTGCACGATGTGCTGCTTCAATGTCGAGGTCATAGAGAACTTCGAGGTGGTCAGCAACAAAGCCGCATGAACACACAAGAACACCATCGATTGGTTCGTCGGTGGTGCGAGTGGTGGCAACCTGATCAATCACTTCGAGAATGTCGGGACCAATCCATGGCTCGGGTGTTCTGCCCGCTGATTGCCAGGCAATGGACCACTGTGACCAGCGAGTGAGGCCCACCTTTTCAGCCACGAGTTCTGCGGTTGCGCGTAATTCATCGGGGTAAGGGTCTCCGCCATCAATGATTCGCTGAGGAAGTGAATGTGCCGTGAACAGAACCTTGGTGCGTTCTGGCATTGTTGCCAATTTATTCTTCATGTCGTCGGCGAGAAATTCAATGAATGCATCTTCGCGAGCCCATGAGTCAATTCCGACGACTTCGATGTTGTGTGGAGCAGCAGCTTCGCGCACGCGGCCGATGTATTGACCAATCGAGTACGAAGAGAAGTGCGGCGCAAGGACGAGACCGACAATTTTCTTGAAGCCAAGTTCTGCAACTTCTGCAACTGCCTCCTCAACGAATGGAGTGGCGTGCTTGAGGCCAAGAAACACTTGGTAGTGGCCTGGCTTAATGTCATCAAGCTCGCGCTGCAGCGCATCACGCTGTGCTTCTGTGAGTTGCTTGAGCGGAGAAAGGCCTCCGATTGCTTCATAGCGATCAATGAGATCTTGCAGTGCCTCTTCTGTGGGTGGACGACCGCGACGAATATCGGTGTAGTACGGAAGAATTTCTTCTTTTGTACGCGGAGTGCCATAGGCCATCAGCACAACTGCTGTGCGTTGTTCGTTACTCATTTGCTTGTCTCCGTATGAACGAAATCGACGACGGCCGTGAGGACGTCTGGGTTGGTGTCTGGTTGAACGCCGTGACCGAGGTTGAAGATGTGGCCTGCGTGACCACCATTATCTTTCAGCACCTCTGCGGCACCCTTCAGTGCAATGTCAGTACCAGCGAGTACAAGTGCGGGGTCAAGGTTGCCTTGCACCACGGTCTGTGCGCCAAGTCGAGTGCGCGCATCAGCAATCTTTGTACGCCAGTCGAGTCCGATGACTGCATTGCCGACAGAGTTCATTGATTCAAGAAGATGATCACAACCGATACCAAAGTGAATGCCTTTAACTCCGTGGTGGCGTTCGGCAAGTTGTGCGAATACGGAAGTTGTATGTGGCTTCACAAAGGTGTCGTAATCAGAACGTGAAAGCGAGCCAGCCCACGAATCAAATACTTGGAATGCTTCAGCACCAGCAGAAAGTTGTGCTGAGATGAACTCAACTGAATGTTGCACCAAACGTTCCATGACGTCGTTCCACAGTTGCGTGTCGGCATGCATCATGTACTTGGTGTTTTGATACGTCTTACTGGGGCGTCCCTCAATAAGGTAACTAGCAACGGTGAACGGTGCTCCAGCAAATGCAAGTAGTGGAACTTTCAATTCGTTGGCGAGAATCTTCACAGTGTCAACTACATAAGAAACATCACTTGCTTCTAAGGGACGAAGTCGTGCGAAGTCAGCACGTGTGCGAAGTGGTTGTGACGCAACAGGGCCGGTCCCTGGTGCTACGTCAATTCCGAATCCGACTGCATGTGGTGGCACCACAATGTCGGAGTAGAGGACGGCGGCATCAACGTTGTGTCGGCGGACAGGCTGCAATGTGAACTCTGCCGCGAGCTCTGGCTGCTTGATGGCTTCGAGAATGCTTCCTTCGCCACGAATCTTGCGGTACTCAGGAAGGCTGCGACCTGCTTGACGCATAAACCACACAGGGGTGTGGGTTGCTTGCTCGCCACGTGCAGCTGCAAGAAAAGGATCGCCGGGGAGACTTGTCATACCTATTGGTTACTTGCGATGTACCCGTCCGCGCAAAGCGGTGAAGGCCAAAGTGAAAGAAATCGCACCAACGACGGCGGATGCAAGGAAAGCCTGACCCAGTGCGGA
>WLHL01000090.1 GCA_009702755.1 Actinomycetota bacterium | reverse complement strand
CGACCAACGTTGAGGCTCTGTTCGCCCACCTGCATCACGCAGCCCATGATGACGTCTTCAATCAATGTGGGGTCGATGCCATTGCGCTCGACAAGAGCCTTCAATGTGTAACCAGCGAGGTCAACGGGGTGCCAATCCTTCAAGCGGCCATTGCGCTTTCCGAGTGGTGTGCGAAGTGCGTCGACGATGACTGCGTTTTGCATTGGGGTCCCCTTTGGTTCCGTTGGTGGCACAAAGTCTGCCTTGTTTGGTCGCCCCAGCCAAAGTCGGGGGAATATGCGCTAGTCGGCTTCTAAAACCTTGGAAAACACACGGTTCAGAGCCACGACATCTGTGTCAGTCAACGTATTGCTGAATGCCCGACGAACAATGCGGTAGTAGGTCTGACTCGCCTCTCGCCAACTCTCGAGGCCCAGTGGCGTCAACACAATCAGAATCGCGCGACCGTCATCGAGAATCGACTTCTCTCGCACGATCAACTTCTTGTCCTCCAGCTTGTCCAATTGTCGAGACAAGCTCGACGGATTTGCCATCACACGTTCGGCAAGGTCGTTGAACCTCATCGAAGTGTCTTCGTTTGTTGCTAACGCATCAAGAATTTCAAACCACGGGCGCAGGAGATCGTTTTCTTCTTCCAGTGCATGCGAGAGCATTTTGTCGAGCGCTGCGTGTGCCGTTAGAAAGGCACGCCACACACCAAGACGATCGGGGTCCGGAAGAGTCATAACTCGTTATGCCGCCGGAGGTGGAGGTGGTGGTGCGGTGACTCGGACAAAGTGAGCCAGCGCATCTTCGCGAGACGTATGCGTCGACAGCAATGCGCGACTTGGCATCACCAACTTGGGCTGCGACACACCAAGAACTGCGGTTAAGCGATTCTTCACGCTGTACATCGCACACCATTTGCCATCGGCAGGGTTGCCGGCGACAACGTCAACAACTGCATTTGCGCTCGGGCGACCCAAACACTGAATGCGCGCATCGAATTGATCACTCCAAAAGAACGGCACTGCGGAGTACGGGGTTTGTTCGGTTGAGTTGAGTGCAGCCAGCAGATTCGTTGCTGCGTGCGCGCCTTGTTCGGCAGCATTTGTCCAGTGCTCGACGCGCATGTCTGCTTCCACATCGGCAAACAATGCATTCGGCCAGCGCAAGACATCGCCCGCAACAAACACTGTCTCGGGTCCGGCGCACAAGTTCGCATTGCACACCACACCATCGCGCAATGTCAGTCCAGATTTTTCCAACCATGTGGTTGCAGGTGAAACACCAATACCCACGATCACAACATCAGCAGGAATCACGTCGCCGTTGCTGAGTGTCACGCTCTTCACGCGTGAGTCGCCATCAATGCTCGCTACTTGCACATCGCAGCGCACCACCACGCCATTGCGTTCGTGCACGGCACCGATCGCTGCACCTGTCTCTGCACCCATGGCACGAATGAGAGGTGCTTCGAGACCTTCCAACACCGTGACGTCAGCACCACGCTTCTTCGCCGTTGCAGCTGCTTCCAGACCAATGAATCCGGCACCAATCACGACAACGCGAGCACCTTCAGTGATCTCGTCACGCAATGCTGTGGCATCCGCAAGCGTGCGCAAGGTGTGAATGCCGGCGATGTCTGGCTGATTCGGCAAACGGCGCACATCGCCGCCCGTTGCAATGATCAGCCCGTCATAGGTCAGGGTCTCGCCATTCGCCAATGTCAGGGTCTTGGCTGCAGTGTCGAGACCCGATGCTGCAACACCCAGTTTCCACGTGAGGTTCAGTTCTTCAAGGGCCTCTGGCTTCCGCAAAGCAACACGCTCTTCGTCCCAGTCACCAGCGAGATAGTTCTTCGACAACGGCGGGCGGTCATACGGCATGTGTGCCTCGGCACCCACCATCGTGATGGCGCCCGTGAAGCCACTTGAGCGCAGTGTTTCCGCCGCACGGGTTCCGGCCAACGAGGCTCCGACAATCACAATGTTTTGCACGCAGACAGATTAGGTCTGCGGCGCTGTTTCAGTGCTTTTCTTCCACCACTGAAATAGTCACGTGACCGCAGTGTGGACAGATGTCCGCGCCTAAGATTTCAGCACTCTCCACGGTTAGGAACCCCATGGCATCTCCCTCGCATCTCATCCCCAGCACACACACGGGCAGTCTTCCCCGCCCTGATGACCTCATTCAGTTGATGTGGGCAATGGGCGATGGCATTCCCGTCGACAAGAACGCACTCGACGATCGCATCTCAAAAGCCATCGTGGAGATTGTGGAAAAGCAGGTCAAGGCTGGCGTCACCATCATCAATGACGGCGAGATGTCGAAGCCCTCGTATGCCACATATGTGAAGGACCGTTTGTCGGGCTTCGCAGGTGAATCAATTCAGAACTACTTCTTTGATGACCTCGTTGACTTCCCGCGCAGTGCTGAAGCAGTGGCCGGCAACCCTGGCCGCCGCAAGCGTTCTGCGCCTGCGTGCACCAGCGCAATTGAAGTGATCGACCGTGATGCCGCAGTGAAGGACATGACCGAATTGTCTGCTGCTGCAAAAAGCTTCGGCCACGATGGCATTTTCACCAGTGCCGCATCACCCGGTGTTGTTTCATTGTTCTTTGGCAACGAGTTCTACAAGACTCGCGAGGAATACGTGTTCGCAATTGCTGAAGCAATGCGCTTTGAATACGAAGCGATTGCTGCTGCAGGCGCCGTCGTACAAGTCGATTGCCCCGACCTTGCAATGGGCCGCCACTCTGCGTATGCACAGTTGTCGCTTGAAGAGTTCCGCAGCACGATTCGCACCAACATCGAAGCGTTGAACCATGCAGTGCGCAATGTTCCTGCTGAACAACTGCGTATGCACTTGTGCTGGGGCAACTACCCAGGCCCTCATCATCACGACGTTCCCATTCAAGACATCATCGATATTGTGTGGACTGCAAAGCCACAAACAGTGTTGTTTGAAGGCGCAAACCCACGTCACTCACATGAGTGGAGCGTGTTGAAAGAACTAGGCGTGCCTGCCGACAAGTTCATCTGCCCTGGCGTGATTGAGCCTCAGTCGAACTACATCGAGCACCCAGAACTTGTTGCACAGCGTTTGGGTCAGTGGGCAGAAGTCGTTTCGCCAGATCGTTTGCTCGCTGGCGTTGACTGCGGATTCTCCGTGCACGTGGGCACAACAACGATTGACCCTGATGTGGTGTTCGCGAAGCTTGCGGCGTTGTCACAGGGTTGCGAGATCGCTTCCAAGCGCCTCTTCGCTTAATCACATCAACTAGTTCAGTACAGCAAAGAGCCCGGTCCTTTCGGACCGGGCTCTTCGTTTCGTTCTTTTCGCTACTGCGAAATGACTACTT
>WLHL01000009.1 GCA_009702755.1 Actinomycetota bacterium | reverse complement strand
GAGTGACCTCAATCGACTTCTTGCAGTCGAAGGGCTGGCGATGGCAAACCTCGGTGACATCGCATATCAGACTGTTGCGGGTGCAATCTCGACTTCTACTCATGGAACGGGAGTCGCGCTTCCCGGACTAGCTGCGCAAGTCACTGCGATGCGCATTGTGGATGGTCACGGCAATCTCGTGGAATGCAATAGCGAAAAGAACTCAGAGATACTTGATGTCGCGCGAGTGTCAGTAGGTGCCCTCGGAGCAATCACCGAATGCACGATTCGAGTGGTGGATGCTTTCCGTCTTCATGCTCATGAACAACCAATGCGTCTGGATGATGTTCTGGACAACATCGATGAACTTCGTTTATCAAATGATCATTTTGAGTTCTTCTGGATTCCTCACACCAAGTGGGCGCTAACGAAGCGGAACAATCGCACCGACGAGGCTCTTGATCCCTTGCCGAAAGTCAGAGGGTGGATAGAGAAGACCTTCATGGAGAACTTTGCGTTCGGTGCGGTGTGCAAAGTAGGCAAGATGCGCCCAGCGTTGATTCCACGCTTGGCAACTGCTCTCCCTTCGTCTGGTGCACGGACATATATCAATGACAGCTACAAGATCTTTGCAAGTCCTCGATTGGTGAGGTTCTACGAGATGGAACATGCGTTGCCGGCAGCATCGCTTGCACCAGCGTTGCGTGAAATTCGGGCGATGGTGGAGAAGAAGGGCTACCTACTCAACTTTCCTGTTGAGGTTCGGTTCACAGCGCCCGATGATGTTCCCTTGTCAACCGGGTACCAGCGTGAATCGGCCTACATCGCTGTCCATGTCTATAAAGGGATGGAGTACGGGGCATTCTTTAAAGATGTCGAAGACATCTTGCGGCGTTACAACGCTCGACCACACTGGGGCAAAGTGCATCATCGCGAAAAAGATGAACTAAGTACTTTGTATCCACGATTCAACGACTTCTTGTCAATGCGGGATCGCCTTGACCCGCAGAGAACATTCAGCAATCGCTACACCGAAAGAATCTTCGGCGCTTAATTCACAAGCAGATGTCTTGAGGTCTCACGGGACACCTATCAATGTCTTTACCAATCGCATCTCGAATGGCAGCGACAATCGCTGGTGTCACAGAGATACACGGCGGTTCTCCGACTCCCTTGGCGCCCAGCGGTGCTTGCGGTTCGTATTCCTCAATCATGCGAGCGACAACGACAGGTGCATCAAGCGCTGTCGGTAGTAAGTAATCGGTGAAGCTTGGATTCCTCACTCTGCCTTCTTGCACAATGATCTCTTCCATGACCGCAAGGCCGAGTCCTTGGGCGATTCCGCCTTCGATTTGACCCAGGACGGAGAGTGGATTCAGTACTTGCCCGACATCTTGGGCAGTTGCAATCTGGACTACCTTCACCAGACCTAACTCAGGGTCGACATCGACAACGGCACGGTGGGCGACAAAGGCAAAGGCCACATGGCAGTTTCCTTGTCCATTCTCATCGAGTTCCTCTGTTTTGCGGTGATGATGTTCAAACGTCTCGCTGATGGTGATGCCCTGGCTGGCTTCGATCACTGACATACGGAACGTGCCGGCGGTATCAACAATCTCATCGTCTTCAATGGCGAAACGAATCGGTTCGATGTTCTGTTGTGCTCCCACAAGTTCAAAGAGTCGCTCTCGCACGAGTCGGCAAGCACCGTCAACTGCGCCGCCGCTCATCCACGTTTGACGTGATGCAGAGGTAGAGCCAGCTGAACCAATTTGGGTGTCAATGGTGTCGCATACTGCGTCTGTCACACCCAGGACAGATCGTGCAATCTGTGGAGCAAGAGTGACGAATCCTTGTCCGACTTCACTGGTCGCAAATTTCAACACGACCTTGCCATCGCTGAGAGTGCATCGTGCTGTGGAGTAATCATCAAAGCCTTCGCTGTACATGATGTTCTTGATGCTGACGCCCCAACCGATTCCTCGTCTGATGTGTTTGCGTTCTGCTGTAATCCCTGACCCACCTGGCAAGTCGAGTTCATTTGCATCTATTGCGAGATCAGGTGGAAGAGGAATCTCATTTGTTTCACGGATGAGGCGAGCCACTGGGGCTACGCTTTCCACTGGCTGTCCAGTGATCAACAAGTCACCGGTCTCCATTGCATTCATCAAACGGATGCTCACAGGGTCGGTACCCACTGCTGCTGCAAGTTTGTCCATCTGGCCCTCATGGGCAAAACACGCCTGCACAACGCCGAAACCGCGCATGGCTCCACATGGTGGGTTATTTGTTCGAACTGCATAACCGTCGACGACAGCGACAGGGCACTTGTAGGGACCTTGGGTGTGGGTCACGCCATTGATCAGCACAGCCGCTGATGTCGATGCATAGGCGCCGCCGTCGAAAACGAAGCGCGCTTCGATTTTGACAATCTTTCCCTCGTTTGTTGCATGGTGACGCATCCAGACAGTTGCCGGATGGCGATGAACATGGCCAAAGAAACTCTCTTCACGTCCGTACTGCATCTTGACGGGGCGCGAAGTACGAAGAGCCAGAAGTGCCGTATGCACTTGAAGGCTGATGTCCTCACGGGCACCAAAGGCGCCACCTACGCCACCGAGGACCAAGCGAACTCGTTCAGTTGGGAGATTGAGGCATGCCGCCATTTGCTTCTGGTCTTCGTGCAACCACTGTGTCGCAACAAATACTTCGACTCCTTGGCCATCGGCATCAGGCAATGCCAGTGCTGATTCAGTGCCGAGGAATGCTTGATCTTGCATGCCGATCACATAGTGGCCCTCAACGATGACATCGCCGACGACCGACGTATCACCGTGAACGATTCGTTGCTGACGGATGAGGTTGCCATCGGGATGAATCGGCTCAAAGTCATCGCCGATGGCTAGCTCTGGATCAAACAGGACAGGAAGGACTTCGTAAACAACTGTGATGGCAGCGAGTGCGCGACGACATGTCTCTGGGTGGTCGGCAGCAACGGCAGCAATCGGCTCGCCCATGTACCGAACAACGTCCTTGGCGAACACTGGTTGGTCTGAACTGATGAGTCCATAGGTGAGTTGGCCCGGCACATCGTCGGCCGTGACAATACATTCGACACCGGCAATCTTCCAGGCAGCAGTTGTATCAATGGAAACAATGCGTGCGTGAGGGTGAGGAGAACGAAGAGTGGCGCCCCACAGCATGTTTTCTGCATGAAGATCAGACGTGAAGGCAAAGTCGCCCTTTACCTTTGCTCCGCCATCAGGACGAAGTGAACTGGTTCCGAGAACATCACGTTTTGTTTTAACTGAACTCATGACAATGCGCCCCTTCGAACAGCGACGACTTTGTCAACAGCAGCAAAGATGCGTCCGTAGCCCGTACAACGGCAAATGTTGCCCGAAAGAGCTTCTTTCACTTCCAGTTCGGACGGCGAATCATTCTCGTCCAACAGATGATGAACAGCCATCACGAGACCAGGAGTGCAGAAACCACATTGCACGGCGCCTTCAGTGACAAAAGCTTCCTGTACATCAGTCAGAGTGCCATCGGCATTGAGGCCTTCGACTGTTGCGATTTCTGACTCGACTGCGGACGCTGCCATCACGAGACAACTACACACTGCGGCCCCATCAATAAACACAGTGCAACTGCCGCATTCGCCTTGTTCACATGCTCCCTTAGAGCCAGGAAGTCCAAGCCGTTCCCGCAAGACATACAAAAGGCTTTCGCCGATCCATGCATCCGAAACGTGATGATCAACTCCATTTACCTTCAACGAATAAAACTCATTAGTACTCACGATGCGGTTCCTCTCACTGCCAAACGGGATGCAAGAACTTTGATTGCGTGAGCGCGATATTGTGCAGTTGATCGGTGATCATCAATGGGACGTGCCTCAGTAGATGCAATCTCACCAAACTCGCGGGCGATCTCATCGCTGATGTTGTCCAGGTCTTTCGTCGCCTCGGCAAGGAACTTTTCAGCCTTTACAGCGCGAAGAATGGTGGGCCCAACAGAACCCATGGCGAGTCGAGGTGTGTCATCAACAATGGCAAAACAAGCAGATGCGACTGAGATGACCATTGCATTGCGCACACCCACTTTGGAATATCCCTGGCGATTGCCAGTCACTGGCAGTGTCACAGCAGTGATGATTTCATGCTGAAGCCGACTGTTTTTCTTCGGGCCTACCATGAACTCACCGAAGGGGACTGTGCGTTCTCCGTCTTGTGATGAGAGATGAATGGTTGCCTCAAGTGCCGAGAGAACGGGCAACGTGTCTCCCGCTGGTGAACAGGTACCAAGGTTCCCGCCCATCGTGCCGGCCGCGCGTATTTGCGGTGATCCGACAGTGCGCGCAGCTTGTGCAAGTGCCGGAACAGCAGCGGCAATCGCTCCAGTTTCCATGGCGGCATAGGGGACACCAGCCCCGATAGTGATCGTTTGCTGTGAGGAGTCAATTGACCACTCTCGTAGCTGGGGCACATTGCGGAGCAACAGTACAGATGAGGGATGACGATGGTTGAAGTTCACCTCGACCATGAGGTCAGTGCCTCCATTAAGAATTGTTGCGTCCGGATTCTCCGCGAGAATCTCCGTGGCTTCGCTGATTGTGTGCGCGATAAGAACTGGCATATTTATGCAAGCCTTTCATGGAGTGTCCGTGCAGCTTCCGCTGCCTTCGTACGAATTTCGTTCAGATCAAACTGTGTTGGAACACCGTCTTCAACAAGGACTGTTCCATCGCGGACAACAGAGAGGCAACGAATTCCTGGCGTGAAGGCGACATGCCACGGGCTATCTGCATTGTCGTAGGACCATGTCACGACATCTCGTTTGACTTCAGGGAAGAACTTTTCGCCGTTCTTCAGCCATGACCAGGCAGAGTCAGGTGAGGCGGTGAGGTCGTCCTCACGGTGGCGTACATATGCCAAACGCATCTCTTCCAGCATGTCTGCGCCAATTCCGTCTGTACCAAGAATGACGTCGTGGGCCCAACGAGATGGGCGCGCATAGCCAACAGAGTTATTCATATTGGAACGAGGGTTATGTGCAAGCGTCCCTTTAATTTGCTGGTCGAGATGAACTGCATGAACGATGAGCCAGTTGTCCTCGGCCAGGTTCTGTAAGCGGATACCTGCGTCAATGTCGTCAGGCCCTTCAGCGACATGAATGTGTACACCGACGTTGTGTTGCTTTGCTAGGTCGGCTGCAGTTTCAAGTGTTTCATCGCTGCACGTGAAAGATGCGTGAACGCCGACCATGCCTCTCCCGCCAGCCTTCAAGAATCGATCATTCTCTGCGAGACCTCGCCTTGCTTCATCAGACATCTTTGATGACGGTGCAACATGCGATTGCATCGATTGTCCGACCCAACGGTCCGTCACTCCGTAACAGAGATTGCTGCTCACTCCGACCATGTCGCATGCAGATTGGATCGCATCAAGACTTCCCTCTATGGCAAACGGAGACTCATGGTGGTCAATGATCGCGGTTGTGCCATTCAGCAGGGCCTCAGCAGCACCCAATGCAGCGGACCAATAAATAATGTCGAGGTCAAGAGCTGCGTCGAGTCTCCACCACACATTTTCAAGGACGGAGATAAACGAATTGGGTGTTTGTGGTGGGGCAGGCATGCCTCGAGCAAGCGAGGAGTAGAGGTGGTGGTGACCACACACAAGACCATTCGTGGTGAATGTCATATCAGTCGATCACGACTCCACGTTGTGAAGTAATGCGGCCGTACACCTCGGGCCTGCGGTACCGCTCGAAGTCAAACAATGTTCCGGTGTATTTCGCACACCAATCAAGATCACAACGCGCAGAAATAAGTTCATCACCGGTCGTAAAGGCTTGAGCAACGATTTGTCCAGATGGAGCAACAATCATGCTTTGGCCAAGTGAGTCAACCCCTTCCTCGACTCCGCCTTTAGCGACTCCGATGACCCAACTGCCGTTCTGATAGGCACCTGATTGCATCACAAGGGAGTTATGAAAGCCCTGAAGAATGTCTTGACTTGGATCTGGAACATAGTGAATCGGGGTGTTGTATCCACAGAGAATCATTTCAACTCCCTGTAGTCCCATGACGCGGTAGGACTCAGGCCAACGCCGATCGTTACAGATCATCATTCCCAGGCGGCCGCCGAAGGCTTTCCAAACGCCGAAACCTTCCATCGACGGCTCGAAGTAATAGCGCTCCGCATGCTGGAACGGGCGATCTGGTTCATTGTGTTCGTGCCCAGGAATATGAACTTTGCGATACTTCGCGACAATCGAACCATCTCGTTCAACAAGAACTTGAGTGTTGAATCGATGACCGTCAGTGGTGAGTTCCGCGTAGCCGAGACAGAAACCAATCTTCAGTTTCTTTGCCTCGTCAAAGAGAGGTTGTGTAACGGGAGATGGCATTTCAGTCTCATACCAGTGATCAGCCTGAGTGATGTCGTCGATGAACCAGCGTGGGAAGAAAGTAGTGAGAGCCAATTCGGGAAAGACCACGAGATCACAGCCTGCTTGATGCCCTTGGCGCAGGAGTGTGATGAGTCGCTCAACAACTTCTTTACGCGTGTGATCCTTTTGGATGGGACCCATCTGCGCAGCGCCGACAGTAACAATGCGACTCATGAGAAGTCCTCCGTATTGGCAAGTGAGATCATCGTGTGAAGCAGCACGTTGGCACCCGCTTCAAGTTCTTCCGCAGAAGTGAACTCAGCGGGATTATGGCTAATCCCGTCAACACTCGGAACGAAAATCATGGACGCTGGACACACTCTCGCCAACATCTGGGCATCGTGGCCAGCTCCACTTGGGAGGCGAGACACTGAGTTGCCCTGTTGCGAAGCAATGGACTCAATGAGTTGCGTGACATGTTCATCAAAAACGACTGGTTCAAATCGTGCCAAGGAGCGTGTCGTTATGGTGACGCCTTCTTCAATTGCTAGATGATCCAAGTGTGCCTGAATCTCTCTTTCAGCGTCTTGCAGTTTCTGTTCATCTGTGTTGCGAACATCAAGAGTCAGAACAGCACGTTGAGGCACGACATTGACGAGATTCGGATGAAGATCAATTTTTCCGACGGTGCACACTTGGTGGCCGCCATATCGTGTTGCGAGGTCACGCAGGAACACTGCGATATTTGAAGCAACATAGGCGGGATCACGACGCATCGACATCGGCGTGGTGCCGGCGTGATTACTTTGACCTTCAATCGTGACTTCCTGCCAGCTGATTCCTTGAACGCCAGTCACTGCGCCAATTGTGATTCCGGTCTGCTCCAGCACTGGTCCTTGTTCAATATGAAGTTCAACGAAAGCGTGGGGGGATAGGCCCGGGCACGGTGTTGCACCGTTGTATCCGATGCGCTCCAGTTCATCTCGCACTCGAGTGCCGTCGATTCCGACGGTATCTAAAGCTTCTTCAACACCGAGTCCTCCGACATAGACAAGCGAACCGAACATGTCCGGGGCAAAACGCGCTCCCTCTTCGTTGGTGAAGAAGGCAACTGCTAAAGGATGAAGGGGAGTAATGCCCATCTCTTGGCAGGTCTGAATCACTTCAAGTCCGGCAAGAACTCCGTAGTTGCCGTCGTACTTCCCTCCGGTGCGCACTGTGTCGATGTGGGAGCCGGTCATCACCGGACGTCCTGTACCGACGTCCCAGATTCCGACAACATTTCCGACAATGTCGACGGTTATATCGAGGTCGAGATCCTTCATCCATTCAATGACGAGGTCACGGCCGAGTTTGTCTGCATCTGTGAGGGCTAGGCGGGCGCAACCGCCGCCATCAATAGCGCCGATCTCAGCAAGGTCGAACAGTCGTTGCAATAGACGACTGCCATTGACCCGTACGTCGAGAGATGTTGTGAGACCCACCACGACTCAAAGTGTACGAAATGTAAAGCTCAAAGTGCTGAATCATCGGGGATTATGGCGTTCTGGGCTAACTTCGTCACGTCCTCGCAGCGATTGGTCACCCCTTGGAACTTCAACAAATCTTGTGGATCGTCGTGTGTGTCGCAATTGCGGCTTTCGCCCAGTCCCTCGCCGGATTTGGCTTCAGCCTGCTCTCGGTCCCCATGATGGTTTTGTTCCTTTCGCCTCGGGATGCGGTTGTGGTCTCGGTCTTGGTGGCCTCGGTGTCGACGACAACCCAGGCAGTTGCTGATCGACGTTTCACGGAGTGGAAGACGGTTCGCAGACTTTCGTTGATGTCTTATGCCGGCATGCCCTTTGGCCTCTTCGTGTTCAATGTCGTCTCAGAGAGAAACCTTCGATTTGGGCTCGGTGCTGTTGTCATTGTGGCCACGGTTTTGATTGTGCGGAATTTTCAGATTCCTGAAAACGCGCGGCGTTACGACTGGGTCCTTGGTTTTGTCTCAGGTGTTCTCAATACTTCAACGTCCACAAATGGCCCTCCACTTGTGTTTCTCCTGAAATCTCGCTCGATGGATGCCGCGACTTTTCGAGCGACCCTGAACACAGTGTTCTCCATTGCAAACATTGGAGCTCTGATTCTCTTTCTGGGTTCCGGAAAGATGACTCAGGAGAATCTTGTCGGAGCCGCTTTTGCATTGCCTGCGTTGGCACTCACATTGCGCATCGGATATGCAATGAGAAAGAGAGTCAATGAAGAGGCATTCACTCGACTTGTTGTTGGTCTGATGCTTCTGTCCGGTGCGAGCGTCTTGATTTCCGCTGTTACTCAATAGGTTCTGTTAATCGTGTCCAAACATCGTCATCCAAGCCTCTTTGGTCTTGGGCTTGAACACATAGTTGAGATCTCGAACATCTGACATTCGTGCAGCGGGGGGATCCGAATATCGGTGTCCTGGGAGAACAATGGTGGAGTCAGGAAGGCTTGCCAACCTCGTCAGGCTGTCGTACATATCAGCGACGTTTGAACCAGGAAGATCTGTTCTTCCGCATCCGTCGAGGAACAGCGTGTCTCCAGAAACAAGACATCCGTTGGTGAGAAAGCATTGACTCCCAGGAGTGTGGCCAGGAGTGTGAAGGCATTCGATGGAGAGATTTCCGACCTTCACCACGTCGCCAGAGTCATGGGCGACCAAGCTGTCCTCTGACACGCCTGTTGTCTTCAAGACCCACGGCACTTCGTGTTTGTTGACATGAATCGGCACGTCGTAGTTCTTGAGCAATGTGGTAATGCCCTCAATCGTGTGACCCATCATCGAACCACCAACATGATCAGCGTGATAGTGGCTGGCCATGACGCCAGTAATCCGCATGCCGTCGTTCTCTGCAATGTCGACCAGCTGTTGCACGGCATATGCGGGGTCAACAATGACGCACTCTCCAGTGTCTCGATCGCCCAGGAGATACGAGAAATTGACCATCTGTGTGGCCATCATGTCGCCTGATGCGTAGTCCTGACCACTCAGTAACTGTCGAAAGTAGAAAGGATTGCTCTGTGTTTCGCTCACACAGTGCAGAATAGGACAATGATGAGTAGGCCTGCACTTCAATCCGGCGATCGAGTTCTGGTGGGGACCACTTTGGTCACTATTGACGATGACTTTGCAGCGTCTCTCGAAGAGGGTGATGTCGTTTTGGGTATTGCGTCATCTGGTGCTCTCCGCCGTATACCGAAAGACGTCAGCGTTCTTGCTTCGGAAAGAGTCGGAGCGGCCCTGTCGGCTTTCTCCCAGTTACAGGCAACCACGACCGAGCAAGTCAATCGTTTCTTTGCTTTGGCTGCTGAACGGTTGGCGAACGACTCTCTTTTCTCTTCCATTGCTGTCGCTAATGAATCCGATATCGCTGCCGCGATTGCGAACGGGCGTTCGACAACTCGTCTCATGCTGACAGAGAAGATGCGCACAGAGATGATTACTGCCTTCAGAATGTGGGAATCAGTTGACATGTCGTTCACTTCACTCGAAAGCACCGTGTCGCATTCAGGTTGGGAGGTGCAGCAGTGGAAGGCTCCTCTTGGAGTTATTGGTTTTGTCTTTGAAGGGCGACCGAATGTATTCGCAGATGCAACGGGAGTGATGAAAGGTGGCAATACCGTCGTGTTCCGTATCGGCAGCGACGCCTTAGGAACCGCCACAGCAATCATGGACACCGTGATTCAGCCGGCTTTGTCTGAAAGTGGTCTGCCGCCCGATTGTGTTGTTCTTCTGGACTCGGTTGAGCATGCGGCCGGTTGGGCGTTGTTCTCTGACAATCGTCTTTCATTAGCCGTTGCGCGCGGCTCTGGACAGGCGGTTAGTGAGCTTGGTTCCATCGCACAACAATCGGGAGTACCTGCAAGTCTGCATGGCACTGGAGGCGCCTGGATGATCGTGGGGGACGAGGCAGATGCATCCCGATTGGAGACCGTTGTCGAACATTCTCTAGATCGAAAGGTCTGCAACACATTGAACGTGTGTTGTGTGCCCGCTAGTAGGGCCGACGAATTGGTTCCCGTTGTTTACCGTGCTGCCGAGCAAGCTGCGTCCACGCGTGGCGTTCATTGTCGAGTTCACGTCGTGAACGGTGCGGAAAGGCACTTGCCACAATCTGCATTGATTGATGTGAAACGCGCCGATGGAGTTCATCAGGAGCAACAGATCACGTTTGCTTCTGTTGATGCGCTGTCCCACGAGTTTGAGTGGGAAGAGAACCCTGAGTTCTATGTTGTTCTCGTACAGAACATTGAAGAGGCAGTTGATTTGTTCAATGAATACAGTCCTCAGTTTGTTGTTTCAGTGATTTCTGAGGCAACAGCAGAGCGAGAGTTTGTATGGAGAAACGCAAATGCGCCATTTGTTGGCGATGGCTTCACTCGCTGGGTTGATGGGCAATTCGCTTTACTGAGGCCTGAACTTGGTCTGAGCAACTGGCAGTCGGGGCGTCTTTTTGCTCGTGGAGGAGTTCTGTCGGGAGATTCAGCTTTCACTGTGCGTCTTCAGGTGCGACAAGAAGACTCATCGCTTCATCGTTGAGGTGGCTCAATCTCGATGTTGTCAATGAGACGTACTTCGTCAAACCAGACTGCAATACAAATAACTGATGGACAGTTGATTGTTGAGATCGTCTGAAGGTCTGTCTGTCGAACAATTTCGATGTATTCAATTCTGCAACCATCTGCCGCCGCAAGCCTTGACGTCATCGTGTTGATGACGACGTCTGGCGATGTTTCCCCCGCATCGACGAGGTTCTTCGCAGATACAAGGGCTTGGTGAATAACTGGAGCTGTTGACCTTTGTACGTCGGACAATCTGATATTTCGGCTCGACATTGCAAGCCCGTCGTCATGACGAACCGTCTCTACGCCGACAACAGAAATATCGAAGTTGAGTTCAGACACCATCTGTCGAATAACTGCCAATTGCTGATAATCCTTTTTGCCAAAGTAGGCCCGGGTTGGTTGCACTGTGTTGAATAGTTTCGTGACAATTGTTGCAACGCCGCGAAAGTGTCCCGGACGCCCTAATCCCTCGAGGGGGTCCGCCGCTGTCCCTGGCTCAATGAATATTCGCCAACCTTCTGGGTACATACGGTCTGTCTCTGGCATGTAGACAACATCAACGTCATGATGCTCAGCAATTCTCAGATCACGTTCAGTTGTGCGGGGATACGCCTCAAAGTCCGATTGAACATTGAACTGAGTGGGGTTGACAAAGATTGACAACACCGTGATGTCGTTCTCATGTTGCGCTTGTTGCAGGAGAACCTCGTGGCCAGCGTGAAGCGCCCCCATAGTGGGGACGAAGCCGATTGATTTTCCGCCCCTGTACGAATGAAGCCATTCGTGCATCTGCTCGGGCGCGGTGATGACAATCATTTAAGAGAAACTGTGATCGCTGTCGGGCCAAGCCCCCGACTGCACCTCTTGCACATATTGAGCAACTGCTGCGATGGCTTGATTGCGCAACTGTGCATACGGCTTAGCAAAGGTGAAAGTGCGAGGAGATAGTCCGAGCAGGTCGTGCATAACGAGAACCTGCCCATCACAGCCGACTCCGGCGCCAATACCGATCGTGGGAATGCTGAGCGACTTTGTGATGCTCGCTGCTACATCTGATGGGACACCTTCAATGACAACTGCACAAGCACCTGCATCTTGCACGGCGAGTGCATCTTTCATGAGACGGTCCTTGCTTCCGGCAATGTCGCCTTCAGCACGTCCTTGAATTTTGTTGCCACCCATTCGGTGATAGCTCTGAGGTGTCAACCCGATATGTCCCATGACTGGAATGTCTGCATTAGTGATTGCAGCAATCTGGTCTGCAACATGAACGCCGCCTTCTAGTTTCACTAGTTCGGCGCCCGCTTTGATGAGACGGATGGAGTTCTGAACAGCGTCTGTAACGGATGCTTGGTAGGAACCAAAAGGCAGATCCCCAACAACCAATGCAAATGGCTTTGCCGAAGACACCATCTGGACGTGATACTCCATTTGTTCCATCGAAACGCCAAGAGTGTTCTTTTGACCCTGCATCACTGTGGCGACAGAGTCGCCGACTAAAAGTAGATCAACATCGGCAGCGTCGATGATGGATGCAAAAGTTGCGTCATAGGCCGTCACCATCGCAAGGCGACGAGATGAATTTTTTACAAGTGCCAGTTGAGGCACTGTGAATTTTTTGCGCTGTGCTTCCGTAGCCATATGGCACCCCTTTGCGAGATTCCAAGGCTAGGGGTGGAAGTGGGGCTCCACCCTCCAACATCTGCCGTGTTTGGGAGTGACCTCAGTAACTATTTGCGACTGAAAAGTTGGCGAATCTCGGCTTCTGGGTCATTGATGAGCTCGGTGTTTTTACCGATCTCCAGTGTGGGGCGCGTCTCCACATTGAACTGTTGCCATGTGGGGTGTCCATGAGTGGCGAAATGAACAATCTCAGTCGCGAATCGGTCGGAAATGGCCTGTCGTTCAGCGCCTTCTCCCAGAAGCATCGTTGCTCCGGGGGCATCCAGATTGTCAAAGGCAAAAGGAATATCGATGGCGTGACAGCTACCAAGGATTCCTCCGAATGCAGGCGTCTCCCATGTGAACCAATACATCCAAGTGGGAGTGTTTTCGACGCATCGCTGCTCAGACAATTCTTGTGCTCGTTGCCTAAATGAAATGTCGGTGTTAACAGCGGAAATCAGTTCTCGAGCGGCTTCGTTTGGCCGATAGCGCTCGTATACGGCACGGGCTGTATCTGCTGTATCCCCGAACTGTTGTTGCGTGAACTTTTCCCATTCACTCTGTCCTGCTGATGCCGCATCTTGATCAAAGGCCGACCACAACTTGTTCTCATCCTTGTTGGTGCCAACAACAAAGGGAATTGGGCATCGTGCTGCAGCTGCCAATAGGTCAGCCTTCACTGCGGTGCCTCCAGCAGTAGGGGCAAAGATGTCGAAGCCCTTTGATGGAGAAGCAGCGGCTTTAGTGCCTGCTTCTAGAACTTCATCAACTGTCTTGTGTGCAGCAGTAGCAAGGCTGTTTTCATCAAGGAGGCCGAGAAACTCCTCGAGAAGTTCATTGGCTCGCGGCAGATCGCGCAATTGGCCAATTGAGGGGCTCATCGACCACGCTTTGTGAAAGAGTTGATTCGCAGCGTCGGTTGCCATCAACGACACCACTGCAGATCCTCCAGCGGACTCGCCAAAGATGGTGACATTGTTTGGATTGCCGCCAAATGACGCAATGTTTCGGTTGACCCAGCGAAGGCCCGACAGCATGTCGAGAACTCCATAGTTCTCGCTTCCAGCAAAGCCCAGTGGTCCGAGTCGGTAATTGATGGAGACGACCACTGTTCCCTTTGATGCCAAACGTGAGCCGTCGTACCACGCGATGGACCCTGCTCCATTCGTGTACGCACCGCCGTGAATCCAAAAGAGAACTGGCAGATTGCTGTCCACCGATGCTCCCTGAGGGCAATAGATATTGAGATGTAAACAATCTTCCGACATTGAAGAAGCGTCAGTCCCCAGCATTTGTTCGAGAAAACCAGGAACTTGGGGGCTGATGAAGCCAGGCTCGGAGGCGTCGACAGGGGAGGCGTAGGACTCAATGTCAACAGGATGTTGCCATCGTTGCGCTGTGGCGAACTTGATGCCCCGATAAACGGATTGGCCGTTGTCTAACAGGGTTCCATTGAATGTCCCTGCTGGAGTTGTTGTCGCTGCGGTCGTGCTCATCTGCCCACCGTACACAGAGAGACGAGTGGGTTCACTAGCGTGTTGACGTGTTCAGTTCTCTGGTAGGAAACCTGTATGTCCGTTTCCATTCATGGATTCAATTGGCTGCATCGATCTCCGCAAGTAATTCCCGGGGAAAACGTTTCGGCCGGTTTGGAGGGGCAAGCCTCATCATGTGGAAGCCCACGACGATCTTCAACGAGCAATACATCCACATCGGTGAAAACACATTGATTGGTCCCGATATCTCCTTGTCGGCTGGAATGGTTCCAGGGCAAGAGTGCATTACCAATCCTGTCGTAACTATTGGTGACCGGTGCTTAATCGGTCGAGGCAGCGGAATAGTTGGTCATTTCAGCATCGAGATCGGCGACGACGTGTGGACTGGACACAACGTGTACATCACTGACCAGAATCATGGATACGAAGACGTCTCGTTGCCCATTTCAAAGCAATCACAGCCAGAACGGGCAGTCAAGATTGGTAGTGGAAGTTGGCTGGGCTATGGATCAGTCGTTCTTCCGGGCGTCACGATTGGTGAGCATTGCGTTATTGGAGCCAACTCCGTGGTGACGCGAGATGTTCCGAGTTACTCAGTCGCTGTTGGAGTGCCTGCTCGAGTAATCAAGCGCTATATCAACGGCTCTTGGGTTGAGGTTGACTAGACCGACAGGTCTAACGGAGGCTGACATGTACGCATGTCATTTTCTCGAGCAAATTTTCCGATTCGTTCGCTGATCGGAACGCCTTCGACTTCTGTTTCAGAAAAGAATGGCCTCGTCGAAGCGGTACGAAGTTTGTCAACAAACTGTCGACGATTCTGAATGTAAATGCGATAGTCGCTGATCCACTGTGGAACAAGTTCCTGACCTTTAGGACCTACAGGCTTGTCCTTCGCAATGTCATCGATGGCGCGTTCCAGAGAATCGGTAGCAGTAGCAACGATGTCGGCCTTCTTCTTAAGCGCGGCCGTGTCGTTGGCATTCATCTTCCCAAGGTCCTGCAACGCAAAGCGTTCGTTCTCGGCAATCAGGCAACGAGCTTCCGAACGTGCTTTCCATGCGTCATCTTCAATTCGATTGAAACTTTCGCGAGATGCGAAGCCAAATGCGTACACCCACATGGCAAAGATGCCTGTACAAACAACTGTTAGGACGATCCGGGCTAAACGATTCACACCGACAGGCTAGGAGATGGGGGACTTCTCGGTGGGGCGCAGTACTGCAGTCACATGGCACAGTGCCACGGACCTAGACCATCTATGGCGCTGCAGGGCTTCGATCGAATGTAAGAATGAATCATGTCCTTCGGTGTCCGTCATCAACTTCGTTTGTCGATGGTTGCAGTATTGGCGGGATTCAGCCTGGTCTCTTGCTCCGCCGAATCGTCCATTTGCTCTGATCTCAGTTCTGTAGCGGGCTTCACCATGCAGTTTTCCCAAGGACTCGATAATTTTTCCGAGAACCAGTATGCAACTTTGCGTAATGAGACTTTTAGTGCGCGTACAAGCGTGAATCACGTTGCCGTTGTTCATCCTGAGAGCAAGGAAGCTGCCGACTTGGCGGTCAAGATCAATTCCTTCATCAGTTCTATGGAAAAACTCGACTGGGATGTCTCTGTGGCGATTGCCGACTCCGTGGCGGTCGACGCTGCGCTGCAGTTGGGTTCTGCACAATCTTTAACTCAAGCCAACACAGTGGAGTCTCTGTTGATTGGTGAGTGTGGCTTGCCCTCAACCATTGCCAATTCTGATCAAACTTCTGAAACGTTGCCAGGTCCTTCGATTCCGAGTCCATTGCAAACCGAACCTCCAACAAACACCATTAACGAAGTTTCTCAAGATGATGCCCTTGGAGCAACTGTTGCTGCTCTCTTCGGCCTCACAATTTCTCCCGCACAGACCAGTTGTTTGGGAACCGCTTTGCAAGGAGTTGTCGACGTCAGTTCAAGCAATGCAAATCTGGCGCAGTACCAAGGCCAATTCCAGCGAGCCTTTGATCAGTGCTCTATTGATTTCACGGTGCCAACTAACTAATTCGGTTTAGATGTTCGTCAGAACTAAGTTGGCGTCGTGGAATTAGTCATCATTCGTCATGCTCAGCCCGAATGGGTAAAGGACGGTCTTTCTGTTGATAACCCTCCTCTGACAGACCTTGGCTTCCGTCAAGCCGAGGCCGTGGCGAAAGAGATCGCTAATGAGCATTTTGATGAGGTGCTTGTTTCGCCTCTTCTTCGTACGCGCCAAACAGCAACACCCATTCTCGATGTGTTGGGTAAGCCATTGGTGATAGAGCCTTGGTTGGAGGAGATACGTAACCCGATTTGGCATGGGACGCCTCAGGAGAAGGCGGAAGCGGCATGGAGTGCAGAGAAGTCAAAAGCTTCACACGAACGTTGGTCGGGTGTTGAAGGTGGGGAAGCAGTTTCAGATTTTGTGGCGAGAATCAACGATGGCATCAGCGGGTTTCTTGCGTCCCGCGGAATTGTTCGTGCCAGTTCTGATCTTCCGGTCTGGGAAACAAACGACCAGTTTGATGACAACAGAAAAATTGCACTGATCTGCCATGCCGGTACGGGAAGTGTGTCGTTGTGTCACATGCTCGGTTTCCCTGTTACTCCATGGGAATGGGAACGTCTCGTTATCGGGCACGCCACGATCAACCGCATTTCGACGCTGAAACTTGCCGATGGTATTACTTTCGGACTCACACAACTGTCTGGGAATCACCACCTAGAACCCGGCATGAGAACTTACTGACCAACTCAGATCTCGATTGTCATTGGTTCTAGAGTCAACTCATGGCTAATGAATCAATTGATCCTGATGTTCTGAAGATGTTCTCGTTTGGTGTTTTCAGCAAACTCGAGGGCGCTGTTACGTCGGGGATGATCCACCTGGGCGATCGATTGGGTCTATATGAGTCAATGGCCACCCGTCCGGACGGTGTTACTTCTGATTCATTGGCTGGACACCTTGGACTGCATGAGCGGTGGGTTCGCGAGTGGCTTCACAATCAAGTGGCCGCCCGAATCGTGTCGTGTCACGACTTGTCTGCGGTTGATCCTGTCTTTTATCTCACTCCCGAGGCCGTGTGTGTGCTCGCAACACCAGATCATCCGGCGTACGGAATGGGAATGTTTCACCGCTTGCCGCAGACGATGGCAGCACTCAACTACATGCCGGAGTCTTTCCGCACAGGGCTCGGACACGACTATGACTCTCACGGCCCTGAAGGTGCCGTGGGTATTGAGAAGAGTTTTGAACCGTGGAACCAGAACTTTCTCATCCCGTACGTAGTCCCTGCGCTATCGGGTGTCCAGGAAAAGTTGGAGGCGGGCGCACGTGTTGCTGATATTGGTTGCGGCGCGGGCGGTCTATCTCTCCTTCTTGGTCGCACTTTCCCGCATAGCCAATTTGTTGGCTACGACATCTCGGTTCATGCCCTGGAGCGAGCTAACGAACGACTGAAGCATGACGATCTCTCCAATGTGCGATTTGTTGATCCTCGCGAGGAGGCAATTACCTCGGGTGAAAAGTTTGATCTGATTTGCACGTTCGATTGCATCCACGACATGACTCATCCAACAGAGATGATGCGAACAATTCGTCAGTCCCTGAAAGATGATGGAACCTGGCTACTCGTCGACATCAAAGCTCACGATTCACTGGAACTGAATGTCACCAAGAATCCAATGGCATCATTGCTCTATGGGGTGAGTGTTCTCAGTTGCATGTCGTCTGCAATGTCATCGCCGGATGGTGAAGGACTTGGCACATTGGGATTATCTTCCTCGAAGGCCCAACGCATGGCAAGAGATGCAGGATTCACTTCATTCGAGAAATTGCCGATTGAGCACTCGGTGAACGCCTTTTACGAAGTTCGTCCATAAACAACTTTCGGCCGCCACTGGATCGTGTGGCGGCCGAAAGAGATTATTTTGCCAGCCCTTTTTTGAGGGCTGTATGTGCTTTATGCCGCAGGTACTGGAAGTGGTGTGGTCACTCCACATGCATTCACTGCGTCAACTGCTGCTGTTGGATCAATTGCAGCGCCGCCGAATGGGTGAATTTCAAAGTGGAGGTGTGGGGTGTTGGTTCCGCCGGTCTTGCCGTTGTATCCAACGACTTGACCTGCTTTGACCTGGGTGCCGATGGTGATGCCATCTGCAAGACGAAGCATGTGGCCATAGAAGAAGTACGTTCCATCAGCCTTTGTCAGACGAATTCCGTTTCCTGCAAGCTTGTCATTTGCTGCGTTGTAGATCTTGGTGATTGTTCCGTCGGCAACTGCGTACAAAAGGTTTCCTTCTTTGGCAATGATGTCGACGCCCACGTGGAGACGACCGCCACCGCGAGGAGCATGCCATGTGTTGGTGAATGAACAAGGACCTTGCATGGGGAACACATCAAGCTGAATTGCAGGTGCGGCCATGACGCCAAGCTTGATTGCTGTCCGTGTGTCGAGCTTTCCATTTGATGGCAAACCATTTGCTGTCTGAAACTTCTGAATTGCAACGGTGGTTGCACCACCAAAGACACCGTCAGCTCCACCCTTCACTGCAATCCCTGCGGTGATGAGTGCATTCTGAATGATCACAACGTCATTGCTTCGCGCGCCGCGTGAAGGCAAGGTTGTCACTGTGACGGAAGCAGCTTGTACAGCTGGTGCCACTGTTGGTGCTGGTGCAACTGTGGTGGTGGGCGCAATGAGGCCAAGTGCTGCTGCTGTGTTTGCGTCAAGAAGACCTGTAGCAGGGAGACCCTTTGTCGACTGGAACGTAGCAAGAGTTTGTGTTGTTCCGGAACCAAAGATGCCATCAACGCCGCCCCTGACCTGAAGTCCTGCCGTGACGAGTGCCTTTTGGAGAGCGAGAACTGCTTCACCGCGATTTCCGCGGATGGGAAGCGCTGCGGGGTTCAGTGCATATGCGACTGGTGCCACTGTTGGTGCTGGTGCAACTGTGGTGGCTGGTGCAGCGGTCGTTGCAGGGGCAGCAGTGGTGGCTGGTGCAACTGTTGTGGTTGCAACGTTGAGCTTCAACACCGCAGCGGTAGCGGCGTCGACCTTGCCAGTCACCTTCAATCCGACAACTTTCTGGAAATTGCGAAGAACGAGACGGGTGCGCTTATCGAACTTTCCAGAAGCTCCGCCTGTCAGTGAGAAACCATTGCGCATGATTGCTGTTTGAAGAGCAACGACAGCAGGACCTGATTCGCCGAACTTTGGCTGGCCAGGAGCGGTCTTTGTTGCGACAACTACTGCAACGGTCTTTCCTGTCGAAGCGTGTACTGCTCCGGGTGCCACTACGAATGCAAGGCTTGCAACTGCTCCTGCAAGGATGATTCGGCTGATTGTGCTTGTGCGGTTCTGAGACATCTGTCTGCTCCCTTGTTGATCCGCAATAGGGATCGGCAGGTATGAGCAGAACTTGAGAGATTTCTCACGGAAAATGTTTCGGTGACCACAGAGAGTGGTCTAAGTGGTCAGTCGGTCACAAAAAGTGATGAACAAACACATGGCATGGGCCATGGGTGCGCAAAATGAGGCTCTTGAAAGGAGCCAGAATGGCGCGATGAGGCCGATTGTTTCGGCGCTACTGGCTGGGGGCTATGAGGAAATAGCGCTGAAACCGTCACTCATGCCCGTGAAGCCACTCGGAACGTGGGCGCCAAGGACAAGCGTCTCGAGAATGCCTATGCCGCGATGAATTTCTCCGGTCGACATCGTCATTGTGACATTGCTGAGAGTTTGTGTGTGCAGATGATGCATTTGCATCGGATCTGCAACGGGGACGGGGAAGCGTTCGCCACCTATCGCAAGGTCACCCTTCCAAAACCCGTGACCCCACTCAGGGTGCAGATAGCCCAGACCCAGCATTTGAAAGTGAGTAATCGGCTCGA
Organism: Actinomycetota bacterium; assembly: GCA_009702755.1. Classification (GTDB taxonomy): domain Bacteria; phylum Actinomycetota; class Acidimicrobiia; order Acidimicrobiales; family Ilumatobacteraceae; genus UBA2093. The sequence continues at coordinate 32,552 of WLHL01000009.1, read as the reverse complement.
ATAAGAGATGTGCAGTGGACTTGCCAAATGTGTAACGCAGTTCGAAGGATTCGGCACGGCGAGTGGCGGGCTCCCAGTGATAGTCGTACGCAACATTGTGTGAGTGCTGAATCGTGTCATCTCCGACGAGCATGACGCCGGATTCATGCCATCTTTCACCGTCTGCGTACTCGTTGACGTCAAACAAGGTTCCAAACCCGTCGAAGCAAACCGGGGCCCACAGCCAAAAGAACTGCGGCATATGAGTCACAGGTGCACCAAGTTGCACTCGTTCTCCGACACCTCGAATACCCCATGAACGGTCTCGCGACCCTACAAAGATCGACTCATTGACTTCGTGTCGCACCCCGTCAACTTCCAGCCAGCCGTTCCACTTTCCTAGTTGCGTCAACCGTGTGTAGCGCATCGTGACGCGGTTACCTGCTCGCACCATGAATGGTGGTTCCTCGTAGGGAAGCGACGTTGCAGTGAATGTCAACTCTGCTCGTAAACCATGTTCAGGAGTATCCACACTGATGCGATGTTCCTTCATTGGAGTGATGATCTCGATGCCAATGGGGCCGACTTGGTTGCATTGCAAACGGTCATGAGGAGCCTTGGCTGAGGCATGTGCGCTGATCTGTTCGCCATTGACTACGACACTGAAGGATGCATCCATGACATGTCGATTCGGGTACAACCCCATAGCGACTGCGAAGAAAAGTGATCCGTCTTTGCTGTATCCATTAAAGAAGTAGCGGTCATAATGCCCAGGGTCACCACTTTCTGGGTGAGCAATTGGTTCCGAGGTCTGATGGATCGGATAGTCGTCAAACGATGTGATCATGACTGTGACCGTAGTCATTCTTTAGTGCTCTGTACCAAGTGGCACGGGACGCCATCGACACCTACTGTTCAAGGTATGGCGCGTCTCAGTGGAAAGTCTTACAGCATTGTCTGCGGTACCGCCTTGGGGTCGTTGTGCGTCATTGTTTTCACGGGTGCCCTGGTCCGTCTGACAGGGTCGGGACTCGGTTGTGTGGACTGGCCGAACTGTAATGACACACAGTTCATTGATGTCTCCTCAGGTCACACCGCCATCGAGCAAGGAAACAGATTGTTCACTGGTGTGGTTTCTTTCAGTGTGATGGCTGCGGTATTGCTTTCTCACCGCCGATCTCCCCGGCGTTCAGATTTGGTGTGGCTGTCGTGGAGTCTTGTCCTGGGAGTGCTTGCTCAGATTGTGATTGGTGGAGTTGTTGTACTGACGGGCCTGAACCCATACGCGAACATGGCGCACTTCTTGGTTTCGATGGTCCTCATCGCGTGTGCCTTCATGTTGTATCGCCGTAGTGGAACTAGTGCACCGACTTCATTCTTTAGGAGCATTCCCTCTCGGCTGAAGGGTTTGGTCATCGCGCTTTCAATTGCTGGCGTGACGGCGATTGTGACCGGCACAGTCGTGACTGCGACCGGACCTCACGCAGGCTCAGAGGATGCTGTTCGATTCGGATTTGCCCTTCCTTCCGTTGCACGTATTCACGGGGTAACAGTTCTGATCTTTGTCGCATTGATAGTGGCCCTCGCATTGCTGGATCGACGACAGCGTTCCAGCAGTGACTTCACTGAAGCAATTTCTGCATTGCTCGTTGTAGCGGTAGCGCAAGGGGCAATCGGATACACCCAGTACTTCACCGGAGTTCCCGTGGTCCTTGTGGCAGCCCACATCATCGGGGCCGTCTCAATGTTCTTGGCTCTGTGCCATTTGGTGGTTGCGCCTAGGGATGCGCATTCGATCGTGATTGATGGGCCTGCGTACTAGGGGTTCATCAGTTGCTAGTTTTCTTCCATGACTACGGATGAAGTTCTTCTAGAAGTTGCCGATCACATCGGAACAATCACATTGAATGCGCCAGGGCGCATGAACACCATTTCAGGCAAGATGCTCCAATTGCTATCGGAGAAACTCCTCGAAGCAGACACAAATCCTGATGTGCGTTGCATCATCCTCACCGGTGCGGGTCGTGCATTCTGTGCAGGACTCGATCTCGGTTCACAGGCAGGTAAAACAGAATCTCTTGGTGTGCTCGACAACACCGAAGCCAACATGGTTGAATTTGATCTTCGTGGTGCTCCACCGATTGTTCTCCATGGCATTGACACTCCGGTCGTGTGTGCTCTGAACGGTGGTGCTGCTGGGTACGGACTAGACATCGCCTTGGGGTGCGACATTCGTATTGCAGCGGATAACGCAAAGATGGCGCCGGGGTTCGCGAAGAGAGGAATTTTGCCCGAGAGTGGCGGTACGTGGTTGTTGCCTCGAATCGTTGGGTACGCACGTGCTGCTGAGATCGCATTTACTGGTCGCACTCTTTTGGCGCAAGAATGTCTCGAGCTTGGGCTGGTGAACTCGGTTGTGCCTGCGGAACAGCTCATGGATGCAGCACGCGAGATGGCGGGGGAGATTGCTTCAAATGCACCACTTGCAGTGCGTGCAATCAAACGAATGATGCGTGCCGCCGAAACTGAGACCTTTGAACAGAATGTCCACCATGTCTTCTTGCAGCTGTTGCCACTTTTCCGGACGAAGGATTTCAAAGAAGGGGTCGCTGCGTTCATTGAGAAGCGGCCACCTCAATTCATCGGTCGATGACTTTGACTAGTGCTTCAGAAGCATTCGCTCTCCTTCGCATCGCGCCAGGGAGTAGCGCAGATGAGATTCGAAAGGCATGGCGTACGCAGAGTCTGCTCTCTCACCCCGACTCCGGTGGTTCGAACGAGTCAATGATCATCCTGAATGCGGCCTTGGAGGTCGCTCTCGCGTGGCGTGAAGGCGTTGCGGAGGAAGATGTACAAGAAGTTGCTACAGCATCTGCGTCGCACATTGTTCACCAAACTCGACGAGATGTTTCATCGTTCACGATCAACGTCTTGCCGGTTGATTGTTGGCAAGCATTGGAAGTGGTCGCTTCGTTGTGTGGTCCGACAATTCAAGATGACCCGCCATATCTATTGGAGTTTCTCCTTCATGATTCTTCACTGAGGAACTCACGCAATGGCTGGTGCCGGTGTGAATGTGTTCCCGAAGCAGGGGGCACAACAGTTCATCTCACGGTTGGGTCGTCACACGAAGGACAGACTCCTCACATTGCTGATGTGCGTGATTTTCTCGTAGATCAACTCAACAGTATTGACTGGCCGAATTAGCGATCAGCTGCTGCTTTCGAGAGCCGATCGTTGATGGCGATTCCTATTCCTGAAGAAGGAGCACGAACCGCTATAACAAGTTCGCATTCATTTCGGTCGGCTGTACGAAGTTCGTCGTATAGATGTTCTGCATACGAAGTGACATCTGAGAAGTAAATGAGGTGAACACTTCTGAGGGTCGATTGTTCACGTTGGATTCTCTGCGCGTCGTCTAGAGAATCAACAATCATCACCTGAGCCTGCGGTGCATAGTGGCTCGCGAGCATTCCTGGTGCCCTTGATGGCCCTGTGGTTTGATGTGGGTTTCTGCCTGTGACGCGAATGATGTCTTCTGTTGAAATCTGTCCTGGTCGAAGTATCTGAAACACATCGGTGCACTCAACAATGGTTGATTCAAGCCCCACCTCGCACTCCCCACCATCGAGAATGAGGTCAACTTCATCACCGAGGTCCTGAAGAACGTGGCGTGCAGAAGTGGGACTTACTCTTCCGAATTTGTTCGCAGAGGGTGCGACCACACCGGTATTGGTCCGTGTCAGTAGTTCTTGTGCGAGCGGATGACTTGGCACTCGTATCGCAACTGTGTCGCGCCCGCCAGTGACCCAGTCGGGAACGATGGAAGTGCGAGGAACTAGAAGTGTCAGAGGTCCTGGCCAAAAGGATGTAGCCAATGCTTCTGCATCCGCGCTGAAGACTCCCCATTTGCGAAAGTCCATTGACGGAGAGAGGTGCACGATGAGCGGATGATTATGGGGGCGTCCTTTGGTGTCGAACACACGTTGAACGGCGTTCTCATCAAGTGCGCAAGCAGCTAGTCCATACACAGTCTCAGTCGGCATTCCAATGATGCCGCCCGACGAGAGAATGTTGACCGCCAATGAAACATCAGATGAGATGCCGTGTGTGGTCATGCGAAAAAGTCAAGAATCTGGTCGATGAACGGGAAGGAATCAGGCGTAGCGAAATGGTCGGTGTTCTTCAAGACCACTAAACGACCATTGGGAAACGCACTGGCAAGTTTCTCTGCAGGGAATGTGAAGTCCTTATCGCCGATGACGACAAGCACTTCATTTGTGATTGTGGCGAGTATTGCGGGGTCGATGGGTTCTGACGGTGGGCGCTTCATGATTGCAATGAGGGCTGGTAGATCGTTACCGGGCTGATTTCCGTAGTGAGAAAACATCCGACCGAGTTCATCGTCATCGGAGAGATTTCCTTCTAATGCTTCCACGATTTTCTGATTTGCATTGGGTGCAGACTGAACAAAGACTCCGTCTCCGATACCCGCGAGAATGACTTTCCCAAAGCGATCTGGATTCATGATTAATGCTCGAAGAATGGTGAGAGCCCCCAGAGAGAAGCCGACTGCATCGACGACAGGAGCCTCGCTGGGGAGTCGGTCGAGAAACCACTGGGGTAGTGCTACATAGGCCTCTGGGTCGGACGGCTTGTCCTGGTCGGCATGTCCCAAAAGATTAAAGGGGAGCACAGTCCGCCCGATGTCCTCAAGGAGGGCATCGATTCCGGGCTTTTGCCACGTATCTCGGAAGCTGCCGCCCCAGCCATGGACAAGGACCACTGGGTTGTTCTCTGATGAACTCATGCTGACACGGTAGTCTCGTGACGCCCTATGCGCTTCCTACAGCAGACTCCCGCGCACGACCTGACATACAACGATGTCTTCATGGTTCCGTCCATGTCGAACGTTGCATCCAGGCTCGATGTTGACCTCAGTACAGCCGACAAGATCGGAACGAACATACCCATCGTGGTGTCCAACATGACTGCAGTTGCCGGTCGCCGTATGGCAGAGACAGTTGCTCGCCGTGGCGGGCTGGTGGTTCTGCCACAAGACATCCCACTCGACATCATTCAAACTGTTGTCGATCACGTGAAGTCGCGACACCCAATCTTTGAGACCCCCATAACTTTGGCGCCCGAAGACACCCTTGGCGAGGCCATCAGCTTGATTCACAAGAGAGCACACGGTGCTGTGATTGTGGTCGATGCAGAGAATCGCCCATTAGGTGTCTTCACAGAGCACGATGCAGCAGGCTTTGACAGATTTACGCAGTTGAAGAATGTCATGAACCTCGACATGGTGTGCTTCACAGATTCCCAGTCGGTTTCTGAAATTCATGATGCTCTTGTTGAGCAACGCCTTTCCTTCGCACCTGTCATCGATGGCAATGATGTTCTCGTTGGTGCTGTCACTCGCAAGGGCGCGCTTCGTTCCACGATTTATAAACCGGCATTGAACAGCAGTGGCGAATTCCTCACTTCTGTAGCAGTTGGTATTAACGGTGATCCCGCGCAACGGGCTCGAGACCTTGTTGCCTTAGGTGTGGATGTTCTTGTTATCGATACGGCCCATGGCCACCAGGCATCGATGATCCGTGCGATCGAAGCAGTTCGTGCGGCTGCTCCTGGTGTTCCGATTGTCGCTGGCAACGTCGTCACTCGAGACGGCACACGCGATCTCATTAATGCTGGTGCCGACATCATCAAGGTAGGCGTCGGGCCGGGAGCCATGTGTACCACTCGCATGATGACAGGTGTTGGCCGTCCACAATTCTCTGCAGTACTGGAGAGCGCTGAAGTTGCCCGGTCGATGGGCAAGCATGTGTGGGCAGATGGCGGAGTTCGTTACCCGCGCGATGTTGCACTTGCAGTCGCAGCCGGTGCTTCCAGCGTGATGTTCGGATCGTGGCTTGCAGGTACGTATGAATCTGCAGCGGATACTTTACGAGACACTGAAGGTCGCTTGTACAAGGAGAGTTTCGGTATGGCCTCAAACCGTGCCGTAAAGAACCGCACACGAACCGAGACAGCGTTTGAGCGTGCAAAGAAGGAACTTTTCGAAGAGGGAATCAGTTCATCTCGTATGTACTTGGATTCTCAGCGTCCAGGCGTCGAAGACATTATTGACCAAATCGTTGCAGGTCTTCGTTCATCTTGTACGTACGCCGGAGCAGCGAGTCTTGAAGAATTCCATGAGCGTGCTGTTGTCGGTGTGCAAAGTTCAGCCGGGTACGACGAAGGTCGTCCTCTTGGTACCAGCTGGTAGATCTTGGCTGTCATCGCTATCGATGGACCTGCCGGTGCAGGAAAATCAACTGTTGCGAAGCTGGTTGCGGAGGCAACGGGCCTTCCGTATCTAGACACTGGCGCTATGTATCGCTGTGTTGCGCTCCTCAGTACGCGAACGGGTATTGACTCCTCGAACGAAAGTGGTGTCGCTGCAATCGCTGAGTCGATTGACATCACATTCAAAGGCGTTCAGTGCTGGATGAATGGCGAAGACGTTTCTCAGGAGATTCGGTCTGCTGAGATTGCTTCTATTGTCAGCATCATTGCTGCACAAAGCCCAGTGCGTACTGCGATGCGCACGCAGCAACAACGCTGGATTCAGCAACAGGGGGGCGGAGTAGTCGAAGGTCGTGACATCGGAACCGTGGTGTTTCCCAATGCGGAATTGAAGGTTTTCCTCACTGCTTCTCCTGAAGAGCGTGCAAGTCGTCGTGTTGATCAGTCGGGTGGCGACTTGAAAGAGATTGCCTTCAACATTGCCGAGCGTGATCGTATTGATTCTGAACGTGTTGATTCTCCGTTGCGGCCCGCCAGTGATGCAGTGATGGTTGACTCGACTGGATTATCAATTACAGAAGTTGTTGACGTCATCGTTGACCATTTCACCCATTCCTTGGAGAAGCGTCATGGCTGAAGTTGACACATTTATGGCGGGTAACTCGCGTATCAGCCGAATCTTTTACACGCTCTTTCGGTCGCTCGTCGTGGCGATCTGTGTTGGTTACACCCGAACAAAAGTGATCGGGAAGCACAACATTCCTAAGAGCGGGGCATTTCTTCTCGCACCCATACATCGGTCGAACATCGATACACCACTTGCAGCCGCTGTGACCGCGCGTCGGATGAGGTTCATGGGGAAAGACTCCATCTGGAAGATCAAACCAATTGGCTGGATCGTCTCTTCTCTCGGAGCCTTCCCCGTCACCCGCGGGTCAGCAGACAGAGAAGCTCTGAAAAGATGCATCTCGGTACTTGAGGCAGGGGAGCCACTGGTGCTGTTCCCTGAAGGCACTAGGCAATCAGGTCCCGTTGTACAGCCTCTCTTCGATGGTGCTGCATATGTTGCTGTCAAAGCAGGAGTCCCCATCATTCCGGTAGGTATCGGTGGCTCTGAGGGTGTTATGCCCAAGGGCTCAAAGATGATCTATCCGCGGAAGTGCGTGCTCATTATTGGAGAGCCGATTGTTGCCATCGCAGATGAGAGTGGTCGAATTCCTCGTTCGGCTGTTAAGGACATCACCCAACAGCTCAGCATTGATCTACAACGCTTGTTTGACGAGGCACAGCAACTTGCTGGTACTCCGAACGTCGTTATCGAGCAATAAAGCCGCTCATCAAAGAAACTAAGTGGTCGGGATCTTGCGCACCTGAAAGTTCCCTCGCCGAATGCATTGATAGTTGAGGGGCTCCGATGTCGATGGCTTCGATTCCGAGTCGCGTTGATGTGATCGGCCCGATGGTAGACCCACAGGGCATGTTGTTGCGGCTGACGAAGACCTGAAGAGGTGCATCGACGGCTTTCGCAATGTTGCGTATATGCGCAGCACCGCGAGCCGTTGTTGCATACCGCTGATTGCCATTGAGTTTGAGCGCCGCACCTTCATTCACTCGAGGACCATGTCGCGGATCATGACGCTCTTGATAATTCGGATGGACCGCATGTGCATTGTCTGCTGACAGACACCACGATGCCGCCAATAGATCATGCTTCTCCATAGGACTCACACTGTGATGATTAAGGATTGCCTCGACAACAGACTCAAGCATCGGTCCCGCAGCTCCGGTCATGCTTTCGGAGCCAACTTCCTCATGGTCATTGAGTACGACAATGACGTTGTACTCGCTCTCCGCAGAGGTGATCGCTTGCAGTGCTGACCAACAAGAGAGTTGGTTATCAAGTCGTGCGCTTGCGATCAGCGAATTATCAACGCCCAGAAGAGTTGCTGGGTTGATGTCGAACAAATGTGCATCATAGAAAGCGATATCAGTGCGATTGACCTTGCCTGACAGCCACTCTTGGAATGATGGAGCATTAGTGCCCCACACGGGGACCGTATGTTGATGCTTGTCGAGTTGAACTCCGCGTTCATTCACTTCGCGATCCAGGTGGATAGCTAACTGTGGAACACGAGCAATGGCAGAGTGATCTGCAAAAAGAGTGGACGTTCCATCTGTGAACAACACACGACCGGCAATACCCAAATCACGATCAAGCCATGAGTTCAGCAGGACTCCGCCATAGATTTCTATTCCAAGTTGTGACCAGCCGGCATTGTGAATATTCGGATTTGGTTGAACACGAAGGTTTGGCGAATCGGTATGAGCCCCAATGACGCGCAACGGTGCTTTCTTGGCTCCCAATGACCAAACAATGATTGCCCCGTCTCGGATGAAGTATCCCTTTGTCAGCAGTTCATCGGAGAAAGATTTTTGATGGGCAAAGCCTTTTTGTTCGAGAAGACTGACCGACGACGCCACGACATGGAATGGTGTCGGTGATTCATCTAAGAAACGAAAAAGAGAGCTCAGCGAGTTAACCATGAAAAAGCCCTACGGGAAGTCCCGTGCCGCGGAGATGGGCTGTTTCGTTGACGGAAAGAATGCTGCGATGTCCTGAACTGGAAGCGGCAATGCGATGGATGGATGTGTAGTTCGGATAAAAGAACTGACCAGTGTTCAAACCGAGAACTTTCGAGAGATATTCGTTAATCACACCGCCATGGCATGTCACAACGACCTTTGCACCTTTGTTCTGTCGAACGATTTCGTTTAATGCATCATTGACGCGTGTTGTGAATTCTTCCGCAGGTTCTTGTGCAGCCCATCCACCATTAACGATCTCTTGCCAACGAGGGTCATTGTTGGCCTTTAGTTCTTCAACGGGAATGTATTCGTTGGAATCCTGGTCATACTCCGCCACACCATCAATCACAATCGGCTGCATGTTCTTCAACTGTGCAAGGGGAACCGCGGTCTGCATGGCTCGTTTCATTGGACTGGTATAAATCGCGTCGATGTGCTCTAGACCCATGTACTCAGCAAAGTGTCTTGCTTGTGAATGACCATCGGCTGACAACTCTGGGTCAGCTGGTCCATCTACATTCTCGCGGCGAAGCGGAAGGGCGTGTCGTACAAGTATCAGTTCCATTGATGTGAAATGATAAAGCGATGTCCACAACAGTTCCTCACTCTGCGGGTAATGGGCTTCAATTTCTTGAAGAAGGGACGCCTGACGGCCCGATAGTGGTGCTGATTCATGGCTCTTTGGACAGAGCAGCTGGAATGCTTCGTGTATCGCGACAGATTCATAAAGAATCTCATGTCATCCGTTTTGATCGCCGAGGGTATGCGCACAATAATTCTCATCAGGGGCCGTTTACGGTTGCTGGCAATGCTTCAGATGTCGTCAGCATCTTGAATGACCGAGAAGCCATCCTGATTGGTCACAGTTTTGGCGGCAACATTGCATTGGCCACAGCGGCCCAGCTCGGTCAACAGATTCGTGCTGTGAGCACGTATGAAACACCATTGTCATGGTTTGATTGGTGGCCTCGTAACACTGCTGGAGCCAACAGTCTTACTGTGCCCACTGCTGATGCAGCGGAAGCCTTCATGATTCGTCTCATTGGCCGTAAGCGATGGGACCAGTTGCCCGAGAGCACGAAAGAAGCACGACGTGCAGAAGGTGTGGCACTCACGACTGAATTGCAATCGATACGAGAAGGTGCTCCATGGGACGTTGCCGCTATCGAATGTCCAGTTATCTGTGGATACGGATCAAAAGCCCTTGAACACCACAAGAAGGGAGCATTGTGGCTAGGTGAGAATCTGAAACATGCTCACAGCGTTGAGATCGACGGCGCCGGTCATGGTGCACCCAATTCACATGCCGCAGCATTCGCTGAACTTCTCATTAGGCCGCATTTGGCCCCATTGCCTTAATTGTTGATTTGAGGCACCTTGACGGTGATGTCTTGACCAAAGAACTGGCACGTGAGTTCCTGAGGGATTTGAAGTTCTGTCTCTGCAGACTGGGAAGCGGCTTTCACGCTGTTCACACAATCAGTAATTTCGCTTCTTTGCGAGTAACCAACGAGTGCAATTGCTACAAAGATCACGGTGGATACAACCTTGCCCATGATTCCCGAAATGACCTTCATCAGAACGATGGCTACTAAAAGGGAGCCAGCTGACAGCCCGAGAGCTGCATTCTTAAGGGTGTCAGGGTCTGTTGCGGCGAGAATCGTGCTCATTGGGCAACTTTAGGCTCATTTATGCCCGTAGCGTTGACACCATGTCGGGCGCTGAGTTCACCGTGGCCATCCTCATCGGAGGAGACAGCTCTCGTATGGGATCCGATAAGGCTCTTTATGAAGTTGAAGGCCAGGCCATGGCTCAACGAGTAGCGGACGCTGCAACACGCGCTGGTGCCTCAGAAATCATGTTTATCGGTGGTACGCCAGCGCGAGGAAAGAAATTCTCTGGCACCTGGAAGAAGGATCTCTTTCCAGGGGAGGGCCCACTGGGTGGCGTCATCACAGCTTTGAAGTCCTCAGCGAACGACTCCGTTGTTGTTCTTTCTTGCGACATGCCTTTCATCACTGATGCTGTAATAGCGAGTCTTGTGAAGGCGCTTCCTGAGGCTCAGGCAACTGTGGGACGCACTGATCGTCTGAATTGGTTGTGTGCTGCTTGGTCGAAAGAAGAATGTCTCCAGACCCTTGAGTCCGTCTGGAAGCGCAAAGAGCGTGCTGTGCATCGTGCAGCTGTGCTCCTCGACGTTGCAGAGGTTCCAGTACCTGCGGTGGCGGTTCGCAATATCAATTCTCCTGCAGACCTTGCTGCAGACAATGACACAACTAACCTCTAACAATGGCTTGGACAGAGATCTCCGTTACAGATTTTGCTTTGGTGCAATCGTCCTACGTTGTGGATGTCAGGGAAGTTGATGAATACGTCGACGGACATGTACCAGGAGCAGTGAACGTTCCTCTGAGCGAGCTAGCCGAGAACTTCTCAAGCATTGCAAAATACGAAACTGTGTATGTGGTGTGTCAACTGGGTGGTCGCAGTGCGCGTGCATGTGAATTTCTTTCGAATCTGCCCGAATTTGATGGATCACATTTTGTCAATGTTGTTGGTGGAACAGCTGCGTGGATTCTTGAAGGAAATGAAGTGATGACCGGTGACAATCCGTCCTGACATCACTTATGACTGGATCGACTCAGACAACGATCTGATCGAGTTCACTGAAGAGGCTCTCGGCGAATCTCATTTCTATTTGGATACAGAATTTCATCGGGAGAAGACCTACTTTCCGCAGTTAGCTCTTGTTCAGATCGCTACTTCCAAACGCACCGTGATCATTGATCCATTGATGGTCAATATGAAACTCCTTCGGCCTTTGTTCGATGGGCCAGGGATGTGTGTTCTTCACGCCGCTCAACAAGACCTGGATGTCATGGCGCAGAGCTGCGGTTACATTCCTTCTCGCATGCTTGACACACAGTTGTGTGCTGGTTTTCTTGGGTATTCGCAGCCTTCACTCGCTTCTCTTCTTCAGTCGTATCTGAAGGTGATCGTTCCGAAAGGCGACCGCCTCACTGACTGGCTACGTCGTCCACTCACCAAAGATCAGTTGATCTATGCGGCCTCCGATGTTGCGTATCTTGCTGAACTGTCTTCCATCATTTTTGCCGATTTAGAAGAACGAGGACGTATGCAATGGGCAACAGATGCGTGTGAAGAGTTGCGCACTCGACCCACTGGTCCTAATCCTCCGGAAGATGCTTGGCTTCGCGTCAAAGATGTTCGAACATTGAAGGGGAGAGCGCGATGGGTCGCACAGGCAATTGCTGAGTGGCGAGAGAATCGCGCGATGGATCTTGACCTGCCGCCAAGACATGTTCTCTCTGATATTGCGATCTTGGGCATTGCCCAAAAGGCTCCTCGTACTGCTGAGGACATGTTGCAAAGCCGTGGGGTCGATCACCGTCACGTCAGTGGTCAACAAGGTCGAGCACTGTTGGAGGCTGTCCAATTGGGCGTGGAGAGGTCTGCAGAAGGAGACCTCTCATTTCCCTCCCATGATGGAGATGATCTTGATAAGTCCATGCGCCCTGCTGCCACTTTGGTGTCAGCCTGGGTGACAGAACTTGCACGTCAGAGCAATCTCGATGCCGGACTACTCGGAACGCGTAAGGACATCAATGATCTCCTGAGCGGTGCCCCTGGGGCTCGGATGAGCGAAGGCTGGAGGGCCGACATCGTCGGCCGCGACATTGAGGACCTTGTAGCGGGCCGTAAAGCGCTCACATTTACGAAGGAAAACTCCGGAAACGGGCTCAAGCTAGTTGATGTAACCCCTGTCTAGAGCAATGTCCGTCATTTCGACTGATACCTATGTAAACTCGTCAGGATTGTCCACACGGCCTTGAGCCACACACTGTTCGGAGACCGACCATGAAAAAAGGTCGACATCGCCGGTTCGAAGAAGCGCGCAAATTGAAGCAAGCAGGCCCTAGTGCTGCAGACCTCGGTTTCGGCGGCTCGGATCGGGAGAACCCAGCAGAGGACGACGAGTACGCAGCCATTGCGGAGCGCTACGGCGTGACCTTCGATGATGATGACGACGACTCGGACGACGATCTCGCCTAAAACCGTCCTTTGGACAGAAATTTGAACACCCCCCATGAGTGCACTTCGTAACGTCGCCATGGTCGCACACGTCGACCATGGCAAAACAACCCTTGTAGATACCCTTCTCCGGTCCACGGGCGCCTTTGCGGCGCACCAGGCCATTGTTGACCGCGTGATGGACTCAGACGCGCAGGAGCGCGAGCGAGGCATCACAATCCTCGCCAAGGCTGCTCGTATCACCTTCAACGGGACTCTGATCAACCTGGTTGACACTCCTGGTCACGCTGACTTCGGTGGCGAGGTTGAGCGTGCGTTGGCTCTTGTCGATGGTGTGGTTCTTTTGGTGGATGCTGCTGAAGGCCCATTGCCTCAGACTCGTTATGTGTTGTCAAAAGCCCTGGGTCTTGGTCTTCCAACAATCCTTGTGATCAACAAGGTGGACCGTGGTGACGCTCGTCCGCAAGAAGTCTTAGAAGAAGTAGAGCAGTTATTCCTCGATCTCGCGACAAATGATGACCAGCTCACGTTCCCAGTTATCTCGGCAGTTGCTCGTGAAGGTCGCGCCATGCGCGGCATCGGAATGCCACCAGCCGACGCAGATCTGTCGTGCTTGCTCGAGACCATCTTGGATACGGTTCCAGCACCCACCCACGATGCCAATGCTCCGTTGACAGCACTAGTTACCAACTTGGACGTCTCTGATTATCTCGGTCGCTTAGCGATTGGCCGTGTTCATAGTGGAGTCATGCACAAGGGCGACACTGTCGCTTTGTGGGGCAAGGATTCTGACGGAACGCCCATTCGTCGCCGCATCGCGCAGTTGAGCGTCTTTGACGGAATTGGCCGAACAGAAGTTGACGAGATCTCCGCTGGAGACCTCTTCGTTCTTGCTGGGATTCCAGAAGTTGAAGTGGGCGACACAGTGTCAGCAATTGAAGTCACCACGCCATTGCCTCGTCTTGAAGTTGACGAGCCAGTTATTCGTATGGCCTTCGGTGTTAATACGTCTCCGTATGCCGGTCGCGAGGGAAAGTTCGTCACCAGCCGTCACCTTCGTGACCGTTTGAACAAAGAGATCTTGGGCAACGTGTCCATCAAGATCACCGACACTGATTCACCTGACGTCACCAGTGTTGCCGGTCGTGGAGAACTCCAACTCGCCGTACTCATCGAGAACATGCGCCGCGAAGGCTTTGAACTTCAAGTCGGTCGCCCGGAAGTCATTACCAAGGAGATCAATGGCAAGAAGCATGAGCCACTTGAATCTGGCACATGTGACGTTCCCGATGAATTCGTTGGCGTGATCACACAAACTCTTGCTCCTCGTAAGGGTCGTGTGACTGAACTTCGCGCAGGAGACCCAGGACGAACCATTGTGAGTTTTGAAGCACCTTCACGTGGTCTCATCGGTTTCCGCTCAATGTTGATGACATCGACACGCGGTACTGCTCTTTTGAACCAGACACACGCCGGATGGATGCCATGGGCAGGGGAATTGCCCCACCGTACGAACGGAGCCATGATTTCTGACCGCATGGGCACTACCACGGCCTACGCCTTGGACAATTTGCAGAAGAGTGGCGAGTTCTTCCTTGAGCCAAGCACAGAGGTGTACGAGGGAATGGTCGTTGGTCAGGCTGCTCGAAACGAAGAAATGGTTCTCAACGTTGTGCGTGCCAAGGAAAAGAACAACATCCGCACACACAGCCACGACGATGGTCCAAAGCTTTCTGCACCAATCATTCACACGTTGGAAACTGCTATTGAATGGATTGGTGATGACGAGCTTGTCGAGGTGACACCGAAGGCAATTCGTATTCGTAAGCGCTTCCTCACAGTTGAGGATCGCCGTCGCCAAACGAAAGGGAAGTAGAACTACTTCTTTTTCTTTGTAGTCCGTGATCGCACCGCTGGGTGCGGGAGCGGAACTGCAGTTGGTCGCTGCAGTTGAGCGACCATGATCTGGTAGCTCTTTTCGCCCATCATCTCGGTGATCTCGTCTTTGAAGAACACGTATGCAGGGTCCTTGCCGACGAATGCATCAGGAGACTCGGTACACCACCAATGGAAGTCGTCTCCGCCGTCTCCCCAGTCACGACGCTTCCATTCGCGAATGGTTGACACGACGTATCCACCATCTTCCACGTGTTCTTCGAGACGAAGTGGCACTTGCCAACACACATCGGGCTTCCAGTCCATGTGGCGCTCATTTGCTTCAACGGCTGCGATGTGAAATGCACAGCCAGTGCCGCCTTCGAAACCGGGCGGATTGTGAAAGATGCAGGCGCCCTTGACCACAGTTGTTTTCTTGCCGCCATCCTTCTCCGTCATCAACCACTTGTTGTCACGACCCTTGTCGTAGTTCTTCCAATGGCGAGGCTCTAGGCGCTTCACAGACTTCTTTACGGACTTCAGATCTTTATCGTCAAGGAAATGCGCACCGAAGGAGCAGCAACCTTGCATCAATTCAGGCGTGGGATCATCATGAACACCCTTGCAGCCTTCTCCATAGATGCACTTGTAATTTGAGCGAAAAAAGGTCGCGTCAATCATCCAAGTACGAAGTTCATCTGGGTCTTCAAAACTGACCCATTCACGGGGTTCTTCTTCACGTAGCACGTTCCTACGCTACGCCATGAGGACATGGGGAAGCAGTATCCGCATCTATTCTTTAGATGAACATGACACAAAACGGAGATGAACCATGGATCAGATTGATGCGATAGTGGAAGAACTGAAGGCAATCTCCGAGCGGCTCAACGATGCTTCAATGCTCTTGTTGTCAGACGCAATCGAACGGGGAGAGACATCAAGACCCGCTATGGAGAAGCAGATTTCTCAAGCGAGGCGTGCTGTTGACAAAGCTGTCCATCACTTAGTTCAGGACTAATAGCGATTGATGGCGTCAATGAAGGGTCGCAACGACGCGAACCCTTTTCCTGCGTATCGCATTGTTACGCGGAAGAGTTCAGGATGATCTGCTTCCTTCACTTCAATGCCTGATGCTGCCGTTTGCTCGATGAAGCCATCCGCCGCAAGGAAGGCGAATTCTGTGGCCAAGGCCTTGAAATCTTCTTCTGGAATCTCGCGCTGCATTCGTAGATACATGACGTCATTGACGAACCGGATGGAGTGATAGTTAGCGTAGAAACCCACAAT
Source organism: Actinomycetota bacterium (assembly GCA_009702755.1). Classification (GTDB taxonomy): domain Bacteria; phylum Actinomycetota; class Acidimicrobiia; order Acidimicrobiales; family Ilumatobacteraceae; genus UBA2093. The sequence goes on along the minus strand of WLHL01000009.1, from coordinate 16,478 downwards.
TTCGTTCACCGCGTCATCAATGGAATCGGCAATCTTGTACAACGTGTGATCGTTGTCTGAGATCAAACCATGACGACGAAGAAGTGGCTCCATCGTGTCCATCAATGGTGTCCAGAATGGATCTCCTGGCACTTCCAAGAAAACAATCGGCACGGGTACTGACTTCGCTGTCTGCGCAAGAGTGAGTAACTCAAAGGTTTCATCCAAGGTGCCAAAACCACCAGGCATGCATAGAAAGGCTTGAGACTCTTTCACCAACATCAGTTTTCGTGTGAAGAAGTACCGCATGCTCACATACTTTTCATCTCCGGCAATGACAGAGTTAGCGCCAGTCTCGAAGGGCAGACGAATGGACACTCCGATGGAGTTCTCGCGACCAGCACCTAACATTCCTGCTTCCATGATTCCGGGTCCCGCACCAGTGACCACCATGAAACCGGAATCAGACAGAGCCTTCGCAGTGCGCGCCGTGAGACCATAGATCGGGTTCTCGGGTGTTGTTCTCGCTGAGCCAAAAATAGACACCTTGGGCTTGTCTCGATACGGGGCAAACATGTCAAATGCTCGCGTCATCTCTTCCAAAGTTGTCGTTGCAATCTTGAAATCGAGGGACGATGCATCACTTTCAATCAGATCGACAGTTGCCTTCAGGAGACGATCAAGCATCTTGTTGTTGACACTGACCTGCGAGTCCCCACCAAACAAATCATTGAGACGCGCTAAGGCTTCGGAGCGCTCATTATTCGATGACATGCAATCAGCCTAAGGAGGCTGCCTTCTCATTCAAGGCGTCTACAAGTTCGTCGAAACTCTTAATGAAAGAAGCAACACCTTCTCGTTCGAGTTTGCGAGCCACATCATCAACGTCAACGCCGTATTTACGGAGTGATTTCCAGACATCGACTGCTGCTGCCACATTCATGTCAATTGATCGAGATGGATTTCCATGTTCTGCGAATGCATTGAGCGTTGCCTCGGGAATTGTGTTCACCGTCATCGGCCCTATGAGTTCATCGATATATAACGTGTCCGGATAGGACGGATTCTTTGTTGAAGTGGATGCCCACAACGGTCGTTGCACAGAAGCCCCAAGAGCCGACAGTTTCTCCCAACGTTCGCCAGAGAACGTTGTTTGGAAGAGGGCATACGCCAAACGCGCTTGGGCAATCGCTGACTTGCCGCGTAAGTCAAGTGCTTCCGGAGATCCGTCCTTGTTCAATAGCTCATCAATTTCGTTGTCAACGCGACTAATAAAGAAGCTCGCAACACTTTGAATGGAGGAAATGTCGAGGCCACGAACTGCTCGAGCCTCAAGTCCACCAACATACGCGTCCATGACCTGCTGGTACCGCTGAAGGCTGAAGATCAAAGTGACATTGACATTTCGTCCTTCTGAGATCATCTGCTCTATCGCTGGTAAACCTTCTTCAGTTGCAGGAATCTTGATCATGACATTTGAGCGATTAATTCGATCATCTAGATCTCGAGCAGCTATCAATGTCTTCTCACCATCTCTGGCGAGACGAGGATCGACTTCTACGCTGACAAACCCATCAAGTCCAGATGACGAAGAGTACAAATCTGCAAAAACTTCAAGCGCATCGTTGATGTCCTTGATGACAAGTGACCAGTAGGCCTCAAGCGGTGTTGCTCCATTACGAATCTCAGCAGTGAACTGATCGTCATAATCATCAGAACCTTGAATAGCTTTTTGAAAGATTGTTGGATTAGAGGTGAGACCTCGAACTCCCGACGAAATCAACTCTGCCAATTTTCCCGAGGTGATGTAACTGCGTTGCAGATTGTCCAACCATGGACTTTGTCCAAACTCATCAAATGTGCGACGCAATATCTCGCTCATTATGCGATTGCGCTCTTCACTGTGGCAGCAACATTCGCTGCCGATATGCCCAGCTTCTCCATCACGACATTGCCCGGTGCGCTCGCGCCGAAGCGGTCGATACCTACGCTGTGTGTTGCAAGAGCAGCCCAGCCGAAGGTCGAACCAGCTTCAACACTGATTCGAGGAAGATTTGTAGGGATAATCGCATCTCGCGCATTCGCAGAGAGAGACAAGAATCGATCCCAAGAGGGAAGAGATACAACGTTGACGGCTATGCCTTCAGTCTCCAAGAGAACAGCGGCTTCCAGGGCTGTTCCGACTTCAGAGCCTGTACCGATGATTGTCGCAACAGGTGATGCAACCTTCTTGATGATGGCGGCCCCTGGGTTCACTGCAGATCCATCAGTGACAGATGGAACATTCTGACGACTCAGAATGATTGCTGTGGGACCGTTATGAGTAACAGCAGTAAGCCATGCTTGAGCAGTCTCATTCGGGTCAGCGGGACGAATCACTTGCAGGCCAGGTATTGATCGCAACGAAGAGAGATGCTCAATGGGCTGGTGCGTCGGACCATCTTCGCCCACTCCTACGGAGTCATGACTGAAAACAAACACACAGCGAGCGCCTGACAAAGCAGCCAAACGAATCGAAGGTCGCATGTAGTCAGCAAAGACAAAGAATGTTCCACCGACAGGAATGACTCCACCGTGTAATGCCATGCCCACCATGGCTGCGCCCATCGCATGTTCGCGGATGCCGTAATAGATCTGCTTGCCGGAGGGATTAGATGAAGAAAAGCCTGTGGTAGCCGACAATTTCGCGCCGGTGTTTCCCGTGAGGTCTGCTGCGCCAGCAATGACATGGGGGAGCACGGCATCGGTTGCTTCAATGACCTTCTGAAACGCCTGTCGTGTTGCTAGGTTCGTCGCCGCGTCGTACACAGGAAGCGCTGCTGAAACAACTGCCGCATCAACTGGAGAATGATGGGCTTCAAGTGTCTTCTTAACTTCGGGAGAAACCGATGTTTCCCATGCAATCCGTGATGCGCTTCCTCGCGACAATATGTGCGAGCGATACGTAGCAACGAGGTCTTCAGGAGCCCAGAAAGGCTCATCAGGGATTCCCATCACCTTTTTGGTCGACGTGACAAGTTCAGCGGTAAATGGATTTCCGTGTGCCTCGTGCTTGTCTGTCATCTCTGGGGAGGGAAACCCAATATGAGTGCGTAACACGATCATGGTTGGTGCACCGCTATGAGACTTTGCTGCGAGCAGTACCTTTTCTAGTGCATCGCAATCTTCTGCAATCTCGCCAGCCTCGATGACGTTCCAACCGTAAGAACGGAAGCGGGCCGGAACATCGTCGGTACATGTGAGGTCAGTTGAACCGTCAATGGTGATCTTGTTGTCATCAAACACACAGACCAGATGGTCGAGTTTGAGATGGCCCGCAAGAGATGCCGCCTCGTGACTGATTCCCTCCATCAAACAACCGTCACCAACAATCACATACGTGTGGTGGTCCACTGCCTTAGCGCCATGCACTGCGCGAAGGTGGCTCTCGGCAATGGCCATGCCAACGGCGTTCGCAAAACCTTGGCCAAGCGGACCTGTCGTTACCTCAACACCAGCAGTGTGTCCGACTTCAGGGTGTCCAGGGGTTGCAGAATCCCACTGTCGGAAACTCTTGAGATCATCTAACGAAAGTCCCCAACCTCCGAGATACAACATCGCATACTGGAGAATCGATGCGTGTCCATTCGAAAGAATGAAACGGTCCCTGTTGATCCACTGTGGCTGCGAGGGATCATGCTGCAGAATTCGACTGTAAAGAACATGTGCAAGTGGCGCGAGCGACATTGCAGTGCCTTGATGGCCACTTTTCGCCTTCAACGGTGCGTCAAGCGCAATGCCGCGAATAAGGGCAATTGCTTGTTGGTCTTGTTCTGCAGTCAGTTTGTTAGCCACGTAGAGACACTAATCGGCTCCAGGTCCTCGTCACATAGAGCAAGTTATCGAGCGCAACAAAATCTGCTTGTTGGCCAACAGCGAGGCGCCCAACGTTGGAGAGACCAATAGCGTCTGCCGGTGCTGAAGTTGCTGCGCGAAGGGCTTGTTCAAGAGGCACTCCTGCAAGGGTCACTACTCTGCGTACACATTCAGCGAGCGATGTAGAACTTCCGGCCAATGTGCCATTCGGTAATCGTGGTGAACCATCACGTATCTCAATATCTCGTTTTTGAGCCCATGAAGAAGACCAACCCACAGTGTCGGAAACCAAACACAGTCGGCCATCTCCTTTGACGGTGAAAGCCAGCAGAACTGCCTCTGGCGAGACATGCACCAGATCACCAATCAGACCAGTAAACACGTCGCGGTCGTTGAGTGCCATGAGGGCCAATCCCTCTTCACGATGATGGATTCCACTCATACCGTTGAAGAGGTGTGTCACCAAAGTGGCGCCAGCCTCGCGAGCCAGCTTCCATTGATCCACATTCGGACGAGAGTGCCCAATGGAAACAGCAACGCCCTTTTCACGAAGGAGTGAGATGCCTGCAACGACATCGTCCTGTTCGGCAGCGAGAGTGACTAAACGAACGTTGGCAGGAAGTTGTTGAATCCACCCTTTGTCAACTGGGATTATCCAAGACGGATTATGGGCCCCTGGAGCAGCACCTAGAAATGGACCCTCAACATGTATCCCGACGCATCCAGGAATCTCGTCTCGAGCAACTCCCGTATCTATGGTCGTAATAGAACGTGAAAGCGAGTCAAGTGGTGCAGTGGTAATTGTTCCCAACCAGGTTGTTGTTCCCAGTTTCTGCAGTCGATTACCGAGGTCTCGCAGTTCTAAAGCTGAACTTCGGGCAACATCCCATTGTTCAAATCCATTCATCTGGATGTCAACAAATCCAGGTGAAATGACGTGATGGTCTGGAATCCCGTCGAACGGCTCTATTGCAACAATGGCACCGTTCTCATAAGTCACTCTGCGGGCACCATGCATGGTGACACCGTCGAAGAAGTGTTCACATGTGACGACGACCGACATGGTCACAGAGTACTTGTGCGTTAGGCGGCGCCGGTGCGTGCTGCGCGCGAGAGTCGCACATCACTGAAGCGAAGTGTGGCCAACCGAAGAGCCTTCAAGGTGCTGATGACCCACCAGCCTGGATCAATTTGACCGCGCTGATGTGAGAGTCGGGGCGATGACGGCGCTGCATGGTGATTGTTGTGCAGTCCCTCACCCATGGTGAGAAATGCAAGCCACTGAAGATTGGTTGCTTGGTTCGCATAGGGGCGACGTCCAAAGTGATGACCTAACGCATTGACGCCCGCATTAACAGCGAGATACACGTTGGCGTGAATGAAAGCAGCCAGTAATCCAGTCCATGGCCCAAGGACAAGCATCAAGATTGCAATGCCAGTCACAAGCCCTGTCTTGTTATGGCCAAAAAACCAGCGATCCCATTTGTCGTCTGGCAGGTCCTTTGCGTACTTAGTGATGATGCTCTTATCGGCGAGAGCCTCGCGATACAGCATCACATTGCCCTTCTGGACCCTCTTCCATCCCAACAAGACGGGGGAGTGAGGATCACCTTCTGAGTCTGTAAATGCATGGTGCTTGCGATGAACAGCAACCCATTCTTTTGGCTTGATTCCGGTTGACAACCAAATAAGGGCTCGAAAGACCCATGCAGCAGCTGGATGGAGAGTCAATGCACGGTGGCTCAACCCTCGATGCAAGTACACCGTTGTGCAGGTGTTGGCAACTGTGGTGACAATTGCTGCGCCTATCGAGGCCATGAGAAGTGATTGCAGAACCGAATTCATAGATGCACCATAACCCACTACCTACTGGTAGGTAGGCAGTCGAGCCGATATCTTGTCAGAGTGTCCGTTGCCACATCTTCTGAATCCGCACCCTCGACACGAGATCAGATTCTTGACGAGGCGCTGAAGTGCTTTGCCGAGAAGGGATACGAAGGCACATCGCTCAATGACATTGCGGCAGGCGTGGGGATACGTCGTCCCAGTTTGTTGCATCACTTTCCGAGCAAGGAAGCTCTGTACGGAGATGTCTTTGAGCGATTGTTGTCTGACTGGATGGAGCGTCTCGACGAGGCAGTTGATGTGCCCGCAGCAGGGTGGGACAAGGCAGAGCTTGTCTTGCGAGCGTGTCTAGACCTTTTCGCCGAAACTCCTGACTACGTGCGAATCATGCGTCGTGAAGCTTTGGACGGGGGAGTCCATTTAGGAATTGACCTCTCAGGCGTTCTTCGTCCATTTTTCGACAACGCAGTGACATACCTAGAAAGCCAGATGGACGAAGGAGTCTTCACTCGACTTGACGCGCGACATCTTCTCATCACCGGATACGGGGCGATTCTCACGTATTTCTCTGACTCACCCTTTGTTGATGGACTCATTGATGACAATGCGATGAACTCCAAGAATGTTTCTGACCATCAAGAACACGTGATTCAGTTTTTTAAGTCAGCGTTGCTTCGTTCGTAGGACCTGCTGTCATCGTCTACCGTCGAGGTATGGCAGTTTTTCAACATCGCGGTCGAAATATCGGATACAACGTCAATGGCACGGGCCCAGCGATATTGGCTTTTCACGGAACCACTCAGTCGGGTAACGCGTGGGATCAAGTCCGTGCATCCTGCGGCGATGACCGCACGTGGGTCGTGTTTGAGTTTCCTGGTTCGGGCGAATCCGATATACCCACTGCGCCTCTGGAACTAGACGACATCGTTGACGACGCAGTTGCTCTCATGAGTAATCTCGGTCACGAAACGTTTCACGTAGTTGGCTATTCCCTCGGAGCCGTATGTGCACTTCACACAGCTGCCTTGCATTCTTCGCGTGTTCTTTCAGTCACGTCTCTGTGCGGATGGTCGCAAAGTGACGCCCGGATGCGCGGAACCTTTGACTTATGGCGTCGCCTGATTGCAATCAGTCCAGAGTTGTTTATTCGTTACGCACTGGTTGACGGCTACACGCCAGAAACACTCGAGATGATTGAACCCATGTGGGATGGAGTAGTTGCCTTGGCAGCATCCACCGTTCAGCCTGGCTCTGACGCCCATTTGGAACTAGATATTCGTGTCGACATTGAGAGCGATCTACCTCTCATCTCAATGCCATGTCTTGTCATTGGCGGCCTGCAAGACCGCTGGGTGGATATCTCCAAATCACGCCATATTTCAGCCATCGTGCCCCATGCAACCCTCGTGGAACTACCAGCTGGCCACTTGGTTATTGGTGAAATGGCAGCAGATATTGGTGCTCTTGTTCTGAAACATACGTCGTAGTAACGGTTCATCCTCCTGAGCGACAAGGTATTGACTACGGTGTATATCCGTGTCTACTCATAGTTCTTCCACATTGTCCGAAGCAGCCTCCAAGGAGTTGCTGGCGACATACGGGGTGCCATTTGCTCCCGAACATAAGGTCTTTGGCCCTGATGAAGCTGTCACTGCAGCAACCGCTTTGGGTTTTCCGGTTGTCGCAAAATTGGGCGGAGACAAAATTGCCCACAAGACTGAACGAGGTTTAGTTCGTCTTCGTCTCAATGACGCTGCTGCAGTCCATCAGGCTGCAACTGAACTTTTTGCTGCCGCTACTCCAGACGACGGTGAAGTACATGTTCTAGTTGCCCCCATGGTGTCAGGCACACGCGAATTAATCGCTGGCCTTCTTGTCGATCAACAGTTCGGTCCAACAGTGATGCTCGGCGTCGGCGGCATTATGGCCGAGGTCATCAAGGACGTGGCATTCAGGCCAGCTCCACTCACCAAAGAGATAGCTCTCGACATGGTGAAGTCACTGCGTATGCAAGGGCTTCTTGAAGAATTCCGTGGGGAGTCAGCCGTCAACGTCAATCAAGTCGTTGATTGTTTGATGGGCCTTTCCGCAGTCGCAACAGACCGCGCCGACATTGTGTCTGTCGATATCAACCCACTCATTGTAAAAAGCAACGGAGATCTTGTTGCAGTCGATGCACTTGTCGAACTGGGCCAACGGTCCACGAATGAAGGAACCGTACGTCCTCCGTACTCCCATGAGCAGTTCATGGCACTGTTTGAACCTCGTGGAGTTTTGGTCACTGGCGCGTCAACTCACCCAGGCAAGTTCGGTTTCGTCTCTCTTCACAACATCTTGGCGAGTGGATATAACGGCGCGGTCTTTGGTACCAACCTTCAAGGTGAAGAAGTACTCGGCATCAAGACTGTTGCCGACATTGCTGCTCTCCCAGACGATCAGATTGATCTCGTGTTCGTATGTACACCTGCTTCGGCGAATCCAGATTTACTGCGCGCATGTGCGAAGAAGGGTGTCAAGGCTGCATTTTTGACTTCGGCCGGTTACGGAGAAGCCGGCGACGAAGGACGCAAGTTAGAAGAAGAACTCATCGCTCTTGCCGATGAATTGGGCATTCTGCTTGCGGGACCGAACGGCCAAGGAGTGGTCTCAACACCAGCAAACCTCTGTGCGCAGATTGTTGCTCCGTTTCCGCCTGCAGGCGCTATTGCTGTTGCAAGTCAAAGTGGAAACTTTGTGTCAAGTTTCTTGAACTACGCACGTCAAACAGGAGTAGGTATTAGTCGTGCTGTCTCTGCTGGCAATGCTGCGGCTCTTGGCGTGGCTGATCTCATTGAGTGGTACGGCACTGATGATGCCACTCGTGTTTCGCTCGCATACGTGGAGGGCATCAGCGACGGTGCAGGTTTGATGAGACGACTCACGAATGCCGCAAAGAGTAAGCCCGTTGTTTTGGTTAAAGGTGGCGCGACGGAGAATGGAGCCCGTGCTGCTGCTAGCCACACAGGTGCACTTGCAGCCAACGATTCAATCTTTGATGGAGCATGTCGAGCAGGGGGAATCTCTCGTGCTGCAACCGTGGAAGAAGCGTTTGAAGCTGCTGCGACCTTCGCAACTCAACCATTGCCCAAGGGTCCCAACGTCATCATTTTGACGACTGCTGGTGGATGGGGAGTTGTCACGAGTGATGCAATTGCGCGAGATGGTTCATTGCAATTAATGGAATTGCCCGCCGATCTTCAGCAACAGATTGATACGAAATTGCCACCTCGCTGGAGCCGGAATAACCCTGTTGATTGTGCTGGTGGCGAAACAAGAGACACCATCCCAGAAGTGATGGAAATGATTGCATCTCATCCAAATGTCGATGCAGTGATTTACCTCGGGCTCGGTATTCAAGCAAACCAGGCACGCCTCATGCGAGAAGGTCGTTTCCATCCTGATCATGGTTTAGAGCGAATCGTTGAGTATCACGAGCGTCAAGATGCTCGTTTCGCTCAAGCAGCCCATGAGTTGTCTGTCCGGACGGGAAAGCCGATTCTTGTTGCAACAGAGTTGGCTGTCGCAGACCCAGACAATGCCGGTGTTGTCGCAGTACGAGAATCAGGTCGCCTTTGCTATGCGAGCGGCAACCGCGCGGTCGCCGCACTTGGTCATTTGTATCGATACGCCGTTCACACCGGAGTTGCCCGTTAAACAGAAGCCATTGCGCTCTGGACGGCGCGCTAAGGATCCGCTCAAGGTTGTCCTCAGCGTGGGTGTTCTTGGGGGAGTCATACTCGCCTCTGGTTATTTTGCGTCGTCTTCTTTTGCTGCACGAGTGACACCACTGGAAAGTGGTGCGATTACACAGCAACCCAAAATTGCAGTTCTTTCGGCGCGCCGCACTCCAAACACACTGTCGAACGACACACGTTTAGGGGGATTGCGTCGATCGCTATCAAGTTTGCAAGGAAGAGTCCCGCCAGATGGATGTCTCACGGTGGATTGGCTCGGTCAATCACTTTCAGATGTTCGAGGAGACAAACTTCTCGTTCCAGCGTCCGCAGTCAAGGTTCTGACGGCTGCAACGGCCCTTGAGGTTCTTGGGCCCACATTTACATACAAGACGGAAGTTTTCGCTGCAAAGACCGACCAACCTGGTGTTGTCACTGATTTGTTCTTGGTTGGCGGAGGAGACCCTGTCATTGTCCGTAATGAATATGTTGCGACCGAGAAGTATAAAACTTTCAATGGAACGTCTCTCGAGACACTTGCTGATCAGATTGTTGCGACCGGAGTGCGCACAATTTCGGGATCCATCGTCGGCATTGATTCGCGTTATGACGACAAACGTTTTGTTGATGTATGGCCCACTGAATTTCATTTCACTGAGTCAGGACCACTCGGCGCATTGCTCGTTAACGACGGAGTAGTGGTCGGGGAGCCAAATAAGCCCGATGACCCCGCCTTGGCTGCTGCAACAGAACTTCGCACGCTGTTGAGTGCACGCGGTGTGGCAGTCACCGGCGCAGTGCGCCATGATGCCGCCCTTCCAAATAATGCCACCGCAGTGACAACAATTTCATCCTCACCACTTCCACTTATTCTTCGCGAGATGTTGGTGAATAGTGACAACAACACTGCTGAAATGGTGCTCAAGGAAATTGGTTTCAGCAAGAAGAAGTCAGGTTCAACCGCGGCAGGACTCGAAGTCATGTCGCAGTACTTTCTCGACAAGAAGATTTCTCCAGTTCCCACATTGATTGACGGTTCAGGTCTCTCAAGTTCTAATCAGGCTTCATGTCGATCGTTTATGGAGCTTCTCAATTCTCAGGCGTCCCAACTCGCACCGATGTTGGCGATTGCTGGCACAACCGGAACGCTGTCGACAGCCTTTGAGGATTCGCCGATGAATGGACGTCTTCTCGGGAAGACAGGAACGCTGTCGGGGGTCAAGGCCCTTGTTGGATACCTTCCTGTTGAGGGGGGACAGCCGGTTGTCTTCGCTTTCATCATGAATGCCAGCGGTATCGACAACAAGACGTCCTATCGTCCACTATGGAATGCACTCGGCGAAGCTCTGAACAAGGCCAAATCAACCCCACGAGCCGACCAACTAGCGCCGTAAATGGCCTGTGGATAACTAGCAACCACTGGCGTAGGATGATGCGTCCATGGTGAAGCCTCCTCCATTTCGTAAGCGTCTCACGCCGACAGACCAGGTCACAGACCTCGTTGAGTCGGTCAAGACCTATGCGCGTCAAGAGACACTCGGCCCACTGAAAGGTGCAGCCCGTTGGGTCGCTATTGGCACCCTGGCTGCCACGTCTCTCGGACTATCCATGGTTTTCCTTGCTCTGGCAATCCTGCGTCTGAGTCAGGACCTCGGCGGTGCATCCCTTGATGGTTCTTGGTCCTTCCTCCACTACTTCTTCACATTGATCGTTGTCGCGCTATTGGTGTGGCTGTCGTTTAGTCGCATCTCCCAGCGAAGCCTGGCGAAAGGGGAATAACCATGTCTGATACTCCACACGTGTCTCGGGAAGATCTTGAAACAAAGTTCCGTGCCCTTCAAACTGACATCCAAGGAAGGGCTGCAGACAAGAAGCAGTCCATCGTGGCCATCGGTGGAGCAGTTGCAGGTCTCGTAGTTCTTCTTGCGTACCTCTTTGGTCGCCGCGGTGGCCGCAAACGCGGCTCACGAGTTGAGTTCCGTAGGTTCTGATTTATGTTCACCCTCTTCTCATGGGGTGCGCGAAAGATTCTCAGTAATCAGTCCGCAAAGCGACTGTGGGTTCGTCGTCTGCTCCTTCTTGTAACTGTTCTTCGCTGGATTAATCGTCGATTGAACAACAAAGCCTCGCGAGTAGCACTGAAGCGTGGAGAGTCACTTGTCATCAGTGTTCAAAAGAACGGAGCCACTCCACAATGAGTGCAGTATTTCTCGAGGGCGAAAAAGCTCTCTTCATCGATTCAAAGAAGCGTCGCTATCTCGTCACATTGAATGTTGAAGGGGAGTTCCATAGCCACTCTGGTTTTGTAGCTCACACAACCATCATTGGCCAGAAGCCTGGGATTGTTGCCGAAACAACCAAGGGTGCCAAGTACATCGTGTTGCGTCCGACATTGGAAGACTTTGTCATTGAGATGCCTCGCGGCGCACAGGTGATTTATCCGAAAGATCTTGCCCCCATGTGCATGTTGGGAGACATTTACCCCGGAGCACGTGTCTTTGAGACCGGTATCGGATCTGGAGCTTTGTCCATGACAATGCTGCGTTGGGGTGCTCACATCACCGGACTGGAATTACGCGAAGACTTCCTCAATCGGGCTGTCAATAACGTGAAGTCATTCCTGGGCGAAGAGGCACTGTCGCGCTACGAGGTCAGTCTTGGCGATAGCTACGAAGACTGCCCTGAGGGCGAGTTTGATCGGGTAATGCTGGACCTTCCAGAACCGTGGCGAGTAACTCCAACCGCTGAAAAGATTCTTGTACCTGGCGGTCTCATGGTGGCGTACACACCGTCCATCACACAAGCAGTGCAAGTACGCGAGTCAATGGGGAAGGGTTGGGTAGACCAACGCACGCTTGAGGTGCTCCATCGCACGTGGCACATCGAAGGAATGGCAGTTCGACCTGACCACCGAATGGTGGCGCATACGGCATTTCTTACTGTTGCGCGCTTTGTTGGCGCGTAAGAATCAGACTTCGATGAAGATGCATTCGCCGGGGCATTCCTCGGCGGATTCGACAACTGCATCCATGCGGCTGTCTGGGAAGTTCGCAAGGCCGTCAGCACCCTGAGCATTGCCCTTTGCGGTGGCGTACACCGTGTCGCCTTCCTTCACGTAAGCAAGGCCATCGTCAAGGAGAGTGAATACGTCGGGAGCGATCTCTTCACAGAGTCCGTCACCGGTGCACAGGTCTTGGTCGATCCATACCTTCATTTGGGAAGTCCCTTCGTCAAGTCGCCTGATGGCTCCTATGGCTTGCCCCGTACGGGGTACACACACAATACACGCATGCCCCCTGTGGCACGACTTCACCCTGATGAGGACGCTTGTAGTACTTGGCACAGCGTCGCCCGACAGGTCTTTCCAACTAGGTTTAATGCTCCATGGAAGAGTCGGACCTAGCAGCAACGGAGATTGAGTCCGAAGAGATGCAGGGGCACAGCCCTGGTCGAGTTCTTCGAGACTGGATTCTCGTAGTGGTCATCGCCCTTGGAGCCGCTCTCCTTGTACGCGTGTACGTCCTTCAGCAGTTCTACATCAGTGGTCCGTCGATGGAAACAACGCTGTTAGAGAACAATCGGGTCCTTGTGAACAAGCTCTCGTACCGTCTCCATGACATCCACCGCAAGGATGTTGTCGTGTTTGACCGCATCACCACCAGCGGAGGCGTCATCGCCCACGACGACTTGATCAAGCGTGTCATCGGCGTTGGGGGCGACACAGTGGAAATCAAGGATTGCAAAGTCTTTGTTAACTCAACAGAGATCGACGAACCATATTTAGACAAGGAAGTTCTTGCTTTCCCCAATGCTGTGGAGCGGTGCCGTGTGATTGATATGAAACCAATCACTGTTCCGAAGGATCAACTGTTCGTCATGGGTGACAATCGTCCTGAATCGTTCGACAGTCGCAGTTTCGGAACAATCCCAGAACACCTGGTGGTTGGTCGTGCATTTGCGATTGTCTGGCCCTTTGGACGTATCGCGACTCTGTGATCACAGTCGCGGAGAGTGGCCAATGATTTGGTCGTATGTTTCGACGAGGCGATCAACATGGTCGCTATAGATCCCGTCTAATCCCATCAGCAAACCATTGCTCAACGAAGTAGGGAACTGAGCGTCCCAACCAAAAGCTTGAACATTGAAACGGTGCATCATTGTGACGAGTCCGCCATTCCAGTCACTGATGTGCATATTGAGAACATCAATTCCCTTATTGGCAAGTAATGCAGCTCTCATCTCAGGTCCGTCTTTCAATCGTTGCAAACGAGTCGAATCAACAACTTTGACGTCGGGATGACGCTCACGAATCGCGAAACATTCAGAACTCTTCCAGTGACAGATGAATAGGCGACTGAGATCAAATCCACATTCTCGAGCAACAGCTACTAAACCATCGGTTGCATTCTCATCCTTGATGTCGACACTAAAACTGAAGTCGGTTCCACAGGACTCAAAAAACTCACCAACCGTCGGGATGTGACTGGGCAACGCTGAACGATTCACTTCAGAAATTGGCTTCTTGCGAGCTCGAACGCGGACAACACCGTCATGGTCGAGGACTACTTGGCCATCTGCGGTAATCCAGACATCGCTTTCTAGTCCGTTAGCACCCAACTTCAGAGCGAGCTGGAAGGCGCTAATGGTGTTCTCTGGTGCATGCGCACGAGCACCGCGATGCGCAAAGGCAATAGGTTCATCAACGAGAGAGGGAAGGCGTTGTTGCACGCATGAAGACTAGATGGGCGGTTCTACAATGACAGGGTGTTCAACTTCAGCGGCAGCGAGATTGTTTTCCTGCTCCTAGCGGGACTCGTCGTCCTCGGACCTGAACGTCTTCCCGGTGTCATTCGCCAGATTGGCAAGCTGTACGGCGACATTCGCAGAACCACCCAGGGACTAGAGCAGGAACTCCGTTCGACGTTTGATGAACCTTTGAAAGATCTGAAGTCCACGGCAGACAGCATCCGTTCTGGCTTCGGAGAAGTTGATGCAGAGCCATCGCCGCCCATGCGGCCAGAGAAATCTGAAGCACTCACGCCAGAGCAGTTGGAGAACCTCGCTGGGGAATCGGAGTCGAAGTCAGATGGCTAAGAAATCTCGAGCCGAGTCACCGTCACCCGAAACAACCATGCCACTGATGGAGCACCTTCGTGAGTTGCGCATGCGCATCGTTCGAAGTTTGCTCTCAGTCGTCGTCGGCACCATTGTCATTCTTGCGTTGTATGACCCCGTGAAGAACTTCCTCACCAAGCCTTATAGGGATCTGTGTAATGAAAGGCCAGAGTTTAAATGCGATGGCTCACTCTTTGCTCTGGGACCCCTTGATGGTTTCTCTGCACGCATGCGTATCTGCGCGTACGGCGGTCTTGTTCTAGCGCTTCCCGTCGTGTTGTGGCAGATTTGGCGATTCATCGTGCCGGCACTCTCGCGCAAAGAAAAGCAATATGCGGGACCGTTTATCGCGTCATCAATTGTGTTATTCATCGTCGGATGTTCATTGGCCTATTGGACACTTGATAAAGCGCTTGAATTCCTGATTACTTGGTCTGGCACCGATGTCACACAGAGTTACCAAATCACAAAATACGTGTCACTTGTCGTGCTCATGATGCTCGCCTTTGGCGTGGGCTTCCTGAGTCCAGTGCTGATTGTGTTCTTGCAGCTGGTTGGGGCAGTGCGGCCGCGCACACTCGTGAAGCAATGGCGCTTTGCGATTATGGGCATCTTCATTGCTGCAGCAGTCATCACTCCATCAGGCGATCCGTTCAGCATGTTGGCACTCGCAGTTCCTTTGACCGTCTTGTACGCGATTGCTGTCCTTGTGGGCTGGCTACTAACGCGTCGTCGAACATCGGCCCTTTCATGACGAATGTGAGAGAAGACTTTCTTTCACGCCTGACATATCAGCCGGATACCTTTCAAGTAAAGGCGATGGAGTCAATCGACGCTGATGCATCTGTGTTGGTTGCAGCGCCAACAGGTTCTGGCAAAACACTCATTGCTGAATACGGAATCGCACGTGCACGAGCCGCAGGACTTCGCGCTTTTTATACGACACCAATTAAGGCTCTTTCTAATCAGAAGTTTCGCGACCTTGGCGAGCTCTACGGGGTACGCAATGTCGGACTCATCACCGGCGACAATGCAATTAATGCAGAGGCTCCCGTCGTCGTCGTCATGACGACAGAGGTTCTTCGCAACATGATTTACGCATCCTCCTCACGCCTCGACAATTTAGGTGTCGTCATTCTTGATGAGGTTCATTACCTCCAAGACGCATATCGAGGTCCTGTGTGGGAAGAAGTCATTATTCAGTTGGACCCTGAGGTTCAGTTGGTATGCCTTTCTGCAACGGTG
The DNA here is from genome assembly GCA_009702755.1 of Actinomycetota bacterium. Lineage (GTDB taxonomy): Bacteria > Actinomycetota > Acidimicrobiia > Acidimicrobiales > Ilumatobacteraceae > UBA2093. The sequence continues at coordinate 726 of WLHL01000009.1, read as the reverse complement.
TCTAATGCAGACGAGGTTGGGGAATGGCTATCGACAGTTCGAGGTCGCACCGACGTCGTCGTTGAGACAACTCGGCCGATTGAACTGACCAACCACTTCGCACTGCACAACAATGCGTCGGGGCGCACCGAGATGTATCACACCGTGATTAATGGTGAGCCGAATGCTCATGTGCAGCGGTTGCTCGCAGGCGGAAGACCAGGTCCACAGCGCGGAGGCGGCTCCCAGAAGAAAGTGCGTCGTTTCACTCCACCCACTCGGCCAGAAATCATTGAACTTCTCGAAGACAACAACATGCTTCCTGCCATTGTGTTTATCTTCAGTCGTGCCCAATGCGAGGATGCAGTGACGTCATGCATGCGGGCGGGCATTGTTCTCACATCTGCTGAAGAAGAGAGCAAGATTCGTGAGATTGTTGAACGTCACTGTGAATCTTTGACAGAGGATGACAGGACCGCCCTGGAGTATCACTTCTTCCTTGACGACATTGGAACAGGAATTTCATGCCACCACGCTGGAATGATTCCAATGTTCAAGGAGGCTGTTGAAGAATGCTTCGTGAAAGGCCTAGTGAAAGTTGTCTTCGCGACAGAGACTCTTGCCGTTGGCATCAATATGCCCGCACGTGCAGTTGTAATTGAGAAACTCACTAAATACACCGGAGAGCATCACCAGTTGTTGCGCGCCTCAGAATTCACACAGTTGACTGGACGCGCTGGCCGTCGT
>WLHL01000089.1 GCA_009702755.1 Actinomycetota bacterium | reverse complement strand
GGGTAACCCACGTGCCGACATTCCGAAGCTTCTTGGCATGTACCGCGAAGGTCAACTTGATCTCGACGGCTTGGTGACAAACACCTACACGCTTGATGACATCAACCAGGGATACCAAGACATGCGTGATGGCAAGAACATCCGCGGCGTTCTCGTTTACGAATAAATCAACCGCTTAGAAAACTTTCAGGGGGAATCATGAAATCACGTGCTGCTGTTTTGTACGGAATGGATCAGCCATGGGTCGTCGAAGAGATTGAAGTCGACGAACCAAAGGCGAATGAAGTTCTCGTCAACTGGAAAGTCTCCGGTATGTGCCACTCAGACGAGCACTTCGTCACGGGTGACATGGTTCCTCCGAAGGAACTCCTCGCCATGATGGGCGTGGATGATTTCTTCCCGTTCATCGGCGGTCACGAAGGTGCTGGCGTTGTTGTGAAGTGTGGCCCCGGAGTCACAACATTGCAGCCCGGCGACCATGTGTCAGCCAGCTTCGTCCCATCCTGTGGGCGCTGCCGTTACTGCTCCACAGGGCGTCAAAACCTCTGCAATTTGGGCGCAGGAACCCTCACAGGCGGCATGATCACGGATGGAACCCATCGCCACCATGTCAAAGATGGTCGCCCCGTGAAGTTGATGGCCAAGTTGGGCACATTCTCTGAATATGCCACGGTGGCTGAGGCGTCTCTCATCAAGGTGGAGAAAGATCTTCCTCTCGATGCAGTTGCATTGGTGTCATGCGGTGTTGCAACGGGTTGGGGCTCAGCCACCAACCGCGCCGACACGCAACCTGGTGACACGGTTGTCGTTGTTGGCATCGGTGGCATTGGCATTAACGCCGTGCAAGGTGCTCGCATGGCTGGCGCCAAGCGCATCATCGCAATTGACCCTGTGGAGTTCAAGCGCGAGAAGGCAATGGAGTTCGGTGCAACGCATACGTTCTCATCGATGGCCGAAGCAATTCCTCATATCAATGAATTGACATGGGGTGAAATGGCAGACCGCGTCATCATGACCCCCGGCGTGTTGCACGGCAACATGATGGGCGAGGGCATGGCAATGGTCGGCAAGGGTGGCACATGTGTTGTCACTGCAATCTCGCCAATGCATGAGACAAGCGCTGATATCAACCTCTTCCAGTTGGCAATGTGGAACAAAGAAGTCAAAGGCACGATCTTTGGCAGCTTGAACCCACGTGCAGACATTCCAAAACTTCTCGATATGTATCGCGTTGGTGACCTCAAGCTTGATGAACTGATTACAAAGCGGTACACGCTTGATCAGATCAATGAGGGTTACCAGGCAATGCGTGACGGCGAAAACATTCGCGGCGTCATTGTCAATGACTAGCGCTGCATCTCTGCGCAACACGCTCTCATCACATGTGGTGGGGCGCACGCGCGAACTCGAATTAGTTCTTGCGGCGCTGGCTGCAGATCGTCACGTGTTGTTAGAAGGCCCTCCGGGCACTGGCAAATCAACGTTGTTGCGAGCAGTTGCTCAAGGCTTAGGTATCGGATTCGAATTTGTCGAAGGCAATGCCGAGTTAACTCCTGCTCGTTTGGTGGGTCACTTCGACCCCGCACGTGTTCTGAACGAGGGCTACGACCCGTCTGTGTTTGTTGATGGCCCATTGGTCTCTGCGATGCGTGATGGTTCTTTGTTGTATGTGGAAGAGATCAATCGCATTCCCGAAGAAACACTCAACGTTCTCATCACTGTGATGAGTGAAGCTGAATTGAATGTTCCACGTTTGGGTCGTATTGCTGCTTCGCCTGGCTTCCGATTAGTTGCTGCGATGAACCCATTCGATGCAGTGGGTACAGCGCGCATCTCTGGTGCCGTGTATGACCGCGTGTGTCGTGTCGCAATGTCATACCAATCGGCAGAGGAGGAACAAGCAATTGTTCGCCGCAATACCGAAGGTTCTTCAGTGACCGATGCATGGCTTGCAAAGGCCGTGGAAGTCGTACGACGTACTCGTCAGCATCCTGACCTGCGCGTGGGCTCATCTGTTCGTGGTGCGGTCGACTTTGCAAAAGTGGCGGTTTCATTGGCTGAATTGCGCGAATCAACTGTTGATCAACCAAGTGTGGGTGTTGATGCTGCTCTTGTTGCATTGTCAGGTCGCGTACGTGTGCGCGAAGGCGGCGTACGTACCTCTGAAGAAATCGTTACAGAGATTTGGCAAGACGTCTTTGGGCGTGTTGAAGGAGACCCTGGCGAGGGAAAAGCTGGAGCCCCGACGAACCGGGGCACGACCTCCCTCTAACAAAGGAAGGCGAAGCTGCCGACCAAGCTGTTGCTGATGCGGGCAAGCGAACAACGTCTCGTCGAGACTTGTCACGCAATGACAACTTCGAACAAATCTCTCCTGAAGTAGGAGAACTTGATGAGTATGCGGTTGATGAAGCCATGCAAAACAGTCCCGATGAAATGCTGGGATTACTTGCAGACCTCACGGGTGCCACGGACCCGAAATTGCGAGAGTTAGCAAAGCGTCTCGCTGGCAGATTGATGTTGGATCTTGGCGCACGCGGACGCGCTCGACCACGTGGCATCGGCAAGATGGTGGAACAGGCATACAGCCCAGAGGCTGGTGACATCGACATTGATGCGAGTCTTGAAGCAATCAGTGAATCCCGTCGCGGGCATGCCATCGACCCAGATCGTTTACGTGTGCGCGGTTGGCGCAAGCCGGGCACTGCTTTCTGCTTGTTGTTAGATCGCAGTGGCTCTATGGGTGGTCAGCCATTGGCGACAAATGCCGTGGCAACTGCATCGATTGCAAGTCGTAATCCTGAGGACTACAGCGTGATTGCATTTGGGAAAGATGTCGTCGTGACAAAGAGTCAGGATGTACCGAAGTCGAGTGAGCGTGTGATTAATGATGTGCTCACATTGCGGGGGCACGGTACAACCGACCTCGCCGGTGCATTGTTGGCTGCACGCCAACAATTGTCACGATCACGTGCGGGTCGTCGCATCACGATTCTTTTATCCGATTGTCGAGCAACGGTCGAAGGCGATGCTGAGATGGCGGCATATGGCATGGAAGAACTGATTGTGATTGCACCGCGCGATGATCACGATGAAGCATGTGCGTTTGCAAACAGAGTGGGCGCGCGTTTTGCTCTTGTCGGGGGTCCCAGCGAGATTCCTGAAGTCATTGCGTTTGCACTGGAAGCAAGTGCGTAAACGCCGTATTTGTTAACGAATCAGTATTGACAGGTGGGATCGTTCGGGGGAACCACTCCGCGTGTGTCCTGATCAATACTGACGGAAGGAACGGTGGTGGTTGTGGTCGTCGTGGTCTTTGCAGTGGCGAGATTATTGCTGCCGGTTGGCGTTGTTGCCGTGGG
>WLHL01000088.1 GCA_009702755.1 Actinomycetota bacterium | reverse complement strand
GCAATCACATCGGCATCGCTGTGCCCCACCAGCACGCGCTCACCAGGAAACGGAACGCCACCCAAGATGAGGACGCGACCTTCAATGGGTGCATCAGCGAATTTGTGGATGTCAAAACCTTGGCCAACTCGAACATCAATCATCAGACTTCACCTCGTAACAAATAGTTGGCGTGCGCGTTCGCCCATTCCAGATCTTCTCGCGTTGTGATCTTGCGATTCACGACCTCGCCCTCCACCACGATGACTTCACCGGCAATCTTTTCGATCAATGTCGCGTCATCGGTACCTTCACCGCCACTTGCGTGAGCTTTGCGAAGCGCTTCGGCACGAAACCCCTGAGGAGTCTGAATTGCACGAAGGGTCTCGCGATGCAAAGTGCTCGTCACAACATTCGATGCATTCACTTGTTTGATGGTGTCGACAACGGAGACACCTGGCACAGCTCCGGCAGCTCCATCAACGACCGCGGAAATCACATGTTGGTAGACCGCTGGGCTAGCGAACGGCCGCGCGGCGTCGTGCACCAAAACGATTGTTGCTTCGGGAGGAACCGCGGCGAGACCCTTACGCACTGACTCACTGCGTGTTTTGCCACCTTCTACTTCGTTTTCGCCATGTGCTTGTCCCTCGGGCAACACGGTGATGACACCAACGGAATGTTTCAATGCCCCCTCAACAGCCCAGTCCACGATTTTCTTCCCGCCGATGAGTTCAAATTGTTTTGCACTGCCAAAACGGAGGCCTGAACCTGCCGCCACGACAATTGTCCACACAGTTTCATTTTCAGCCATGCCCGAAGGGTAGTACGGTCAGAATTGCTATGGCACACGAACAAGTTCTCGCTGAAACAGAATTCTTCGCAGAGGCACCTCTCGAATTACTCGCCCCCATTGCTGCTGCAGGCAAAATGCGCGAGTTAGTGCGCGGAGATGTCCTCTTTGAAGCAGGTGACGAGCCCGACAGTATTTATGTTGTTCTTTCTGGTCGCATTGCAATTGCGATTGGTAATCGTCCGTTCGATCATCGCGAGAGCGTGATTGCACTCATGGATGAAGGCGACCTCTTCGGCGACATGGGCATGCTTGACAAGAGCCCTCGCTCTGCAGGTGCACGTTCACTTGAAGCATCAACAGTTCTTGAGATTCCTTACTCTGCAGTCATCGAACAACTCAACAAGTCCAGTGACTTGTTGTGGAATGTCATCCGCATGCTCAGCCGTCGCCTTCGCGCGATGGACCAAGCACTTGCAGACAGCGTGTTCCTCGATGTCACCGGTCGTACCGCGAAGCGTCTCTTAGAATTGTCTGGCGGCAAAGATGAGTTCACGTTGCCTGTAACGCAAGAAGAACTTGCCGGCATGGTGGGCGCATCTCGAGAGCGTGTGAACAAAGCAATCGCAAGTTTCATCAAGCTTCACTGGCTGGAGCAGAGCGAGCGCACGTATCACATCATTGATCGTGCAAAATTGGAACAGCGCGCGATTTAGCCTGCAATCATTGCTTTATTGCAATGTTTTTCTTATCTAACGCAGAGCGCTGAGTAACCAGTCTTTTGTCTTTGCGTAAGCATCGTCAGCGTCATTTTTTCTGTATGACGGACGCGACGCATCGTGTGCAAATGCATGATTCGCATCAGGGTAGAACGCAATCTGCGCACCTGTTGCACGCAGCTGAGCGATGTCTGCTTCGGGTGTGTACGGATCTTCTCCGCCGAGAATTGCAAGAACATTGTCTGCATACCCATTGATGAGACATGCAAGCGGTTCCACATGCCCTGGGCCTTTCCATGAGGGCGGCATCACAATCATTCCGTAGAACGAAGCGATGCGAACGAAGCGCTCGTTCAGTGCTGCCTTAAAGCAGTACATGCCACCCATGCAATATCCGATGAGTCCGATTGTTGCAGTCCCTAACGCATCTGCGCCTTCCAACAAGTCGCGCATGTTGTCGCTGTCATTCAGTTGTGGCAACACAGCAACACGACTTTCAATCGACTCATCAACGCTCTTGCCAGGAAATGGTTCAACAGCAATTACAGACATTTCCCATTCACGTGAAAGCCGTTCGACCATTTCTTCATACAGCGGACGCAGACCAAAGATGTCGGGCGCAATGACAAGACCCATCTTCGGATTCGGGTGCTGAACCATGAATGCTTCGGTTCCGGAGGGCAATGTGATGCGCATCTGCAAAGTATTGCCGAGCGGTGAGACCCTGGGTGAGACCTCAGGACCCTTTGTGGGTAAAGGGTTTTCCGCACTGTGCCCCGCATGGCACACACACCCACTTCCACAGCACAATCCACCTCAACCCCCTCTACATCTCCCCCGCCTGACCATCTGGTCTGGACAACTGTTGGGGCGGGCCCCAGTCGCCAGATCATCGATGAGTGGACTCGGTACGCCCGTCGGCCCGCCATCGTGCGCCACGTGAATACCTGGGCATTCATGCCCCGACAGATTGAGCATCTTGATGAAGTGTTGGAACTCGCAGGTTTTGGTCGAGCGATTGACGACACGGATGGTGATCAGTTTCTCTGGCACCTTGTTCGCGAAGCGGAACACGATGAGATTGCAGCTCGCATTGTCCTTCATCGCATGATGCCGTCGATCATGAATATGGCACGTCGGCGCAGTCGTGTTTTCCAGGGCGGATTAGAGATGGCCATCAATGATGCTGTTGGTACGGCATGGATGATCATTCGAACATTCCCCCATCATCGACGACCTCGAAAGATTGCAGCCAACATTGCGAAAGACACTGAGTACTACGCGTTTGTTCGTCAACACCGCCTCAAGCGTGTGAAAGAACAGCAGGTGGGAGATGAGATGTTGCAAGGAACGTATGAATATCAACTCGCTCACTTCGATTCAGAAGACTTTGACAACGCCATGGCTGAAGCCGAAGAGAACGGCGTGAAAGCGCATCACATTGAATTACTGAATCGCCTTGCTAATGGCGAACACAGTCGAGACATTGCGAAAACAGAAGGAGTCTCGGCGCGCACTGTTCGTCAGTACCGCAAAGATGCCGTGGAAGAAGTCCGTCGCGTATTGCTGAGTGGCTAATGGTGATTAACGAGCAAGCTTGACGCGACGCAAGCGCAAACTGTTGGTCACCACGAACACTGATGACGATGCCATCGCCAACCCAGCCCACATTGGGTTCAGTCGCCCAGTCGCAGCAAGTGGAATTGCTGCAACGTTGTAGGCAAAAGCCCAGAAGACATTGGTACGAATCGTGCGCAATGTTGCTCGCGACAAAAGAATTGCATCGGGAACGGAACGCAAGTCTCCGTTGACGATGGTGAGATCACTGGCTTGCATTGCAACATCGGTGCCGCCACCCATGGCGATTCCCACATCTGCTTGTGCGAGTGCAGCAGCATCATTCACACCGTCACCCACCATGGCGACGGCGTAGCCACG
>WLHL01000087.1 GCA_009702755.1 Actinomycetota bacterium | reverse complement strand
TCTGTGCAGCAACGGGAGCGGTGCTGGGAGAACCAGAGTCGACGGGAGTACTGGTTGCTGCTTGTATCGGCTCGTCATCATGTCGTGACAGCGCAACTGTCGAGGCGAATACTGCGGCAACACACAACGACAGCCGGATTCCACCAGTGAGACCGGAATGATAGGAATTGAGTGATCCTCGATTGTTTGTTTTCTTCGCTGGGCGTGGGCGTTGGGCTTGTCCACGTGTTTGCTCTTGTGCCGGACCTGCTGGACTAGCCCCCATCAGTGGGTCACCTAATGATTGGTGGGATTGGGAATCTTTGGGCTCCATATCAATACAGACGGTCATGTGCCACCTTTTGTTCCCGATAATGGAGAAAATCCTGTGATTACAATTTTCTTCATGGACGACGCGACAAGAGACCTTCTTCTCGCCCAAGACGGCGATGATCAGGCTTTCTCACGCGTTATCCGTGCCTGCGAGGAAGACGTACATCGGTTCTGTCGGTGGTTCGGGCAGAGCAACGATGATGTTGATGACATCACCCAAGAGACTTTTCTTCGTTCATATCGAGGTCTGCAGTCATTCCGAGGTGACTCCACCGCGAAATCCTGGTTGATGTCGATTGCTCGTCGAGTGTGCCTTGATCATGCAGAGAAGAAATCAAAAGAACAGTCGGTGGTGAACGGATTAGCACGGAAACAGGAAATCTCAGTCGAAGCGGGATACGCCATCGAAACTCGTGAACTCATCAATGCCTTGCCATCTCAGTTCCGAGAAGCTTTTGTCTTGGTTCGCATTCTCGGTTTTGGATATGACGAAGTGGCTGCCATTTTGCAATGCCCTCGTGGCACTGTGCAGAGCCGGGTGGCGAGAGCACGCATTTTGCTGGCCCAACAGGTTGGGGCAGACGAGATTCGCAAGACTTCCTAGCCTCTGGCATTGAACGTACCTAGGTGGTTTCATCTCCTCCGAACTACACTCAGAAATGGATGTATTCGGCGTCCGGGGCGATTTACGCTCCGCATTCCGTTCCACCTCCGCGCCTTTAGCTCAGTTGGTAGAGCAACGGACTTTTAATCCGCAGGTCCTGGGTTCGAGCCCCAGAGGGCGCACCATTTGGATTGGCGTACTGTTGGTGCAACCGCAGGAGGTAGGCCATGTCAACTTCAGTTCGTTCGCAACGCCACGGTGAGTTCGTCACCGTCACCCTCAGTAATCCGGCCAAGCGCAATGCCTTGTCCCTTGATGTCCTTCTCGAACTCACAGCGGCTTTTGAAGAGATTGCTTCTTCGGACGCTCTTGGCGTCATCCTTGCAGCAGAAGGCCCGGTGTTCTCCGCCGGACACAACTTTGGTGAGATGAAGGGTGCGTCAGAAGCCGATGCACTGCACCTCTTTACTGTGTGCTCGAACTTGATGCAGACGATGCATTCCATCCCGCAGCCCATCGTGGCTCGTGTGCATGCATTGGCAACTGCGGCGGGCTGTCAATTGGTCGCCACATGTGATCTCGCAGTTGCAGCATCATCAGCCGGTTTCGCTATCCCGGGCGGCAAGGGTGGACTGTTCTGTCACACACCTCTCGTTGCTGTGGCACGTTCTCTGCCACCAAAGCGTGCGCTAGAGATGGCGATGACTGGCGATGTCATTTCTGCACAAACTGCTTTGGAGTGGGGCTTCGTCAACTCCGTGGTGGACGACGGTGAGCTTGACGACGCAACACTGGAACTCCTTGAGCGCGCGTGTCGTGGTTCTCGCGAGAGCAAAGCAATCGGCAAGCAGGCGTATTACCAACAAATAGGTATGAATGAATCTGATGCCTATGCATTCGCATCTGCAGTCATGGCGCAGGCTGTGGTGTCAGATGTGGCACAAGAGGGGATTGCAGCGTTTCTGGAGAAGCGCCACCCCGACTTTGGTGGTAGGTAAGAGGTATGAGTGTTGTGGTTCCCCCCGAATCCATTGTTGAAGTAGAACTTGCTCTTCAAGGCATGACCTGTGGGGCATGTGCGGCACGTATTGAAAAGACACTCAACGGGATTGACGGTGTGGAAGCTGCTGTCAACTACGCAACAGAATCCGCGATGGTTGCATATGACGGAACATCGCTTGAACAGTCCGCTCTCATTCAGGCAGTTCTCGATGCTGGCTACGGTGCACGCGTCGTGGATGACAATCCATTTGATGATGACCTTGCAGCACGACTTCGTCAGGCTCGTATTCGTCTCTACTTCTCTGTAGCACTATCAATTCCTGTAGTTGCACTCAGCATGATCATGCCGTGGCAATTCAGTGGCTGGCAATGGTGGGCAATGGTGTTGTCGCTGCCCGTTGCAACGTGGGGTGCGTGGCCGTTCCATAAAGCCGCATTCAAGAACGCTCGTCATGGCACCACCACAATGGACACGTTGATCTCTGTAGGCGTGATTGCAGCGATGCTCTGGAGCATCTGGGTACTTGTATGGGGGAATGCACTCGACGAGACGATGGTGCACGACGGATTAACGATGACGCACGCAGGCACTGCCCATGTGTACTTCGAAGTAGGCGCCACCGTCACGGCTTTTATTCTCCTCGGTCGCTATCTCGAGATGCGCGCGAAAAACTCTGCGGGTGATGCATTGCGGTCGCTCCTTGCAATGGGTGCAAAGTACGCCACCGTATTGCGCGATGGGGAGGAAGTCTCTATTCCTGCATCGGTGGTGCGCGAAGGTGACATTCTGGTGGTGCGCCCCGGTGAAAAAATCGCAGCAGACGGTGTTGTTGAAGAAGGCACATCCAGCATCGATGCAAGCATGATCACGGGTGAAAGCGTTCCTGTCGATGTCGCTGTTGGCGACAATGTCACGTCAGCAACGGTGAACCAAAATGGCCGATTACTGGTGCGTGCAACTCGTGTGGGTGGCGAAACGACCTTTGCGCGCATGGCCAAATTGGTGCGTGATGCGCAGGCCACGAAAGCGCCTGTGCAAAAAGTCGCCGACAAGGTCGCTTCTATTTTTGTGCCGGTTGTCTTTGCAATTAGTGCAGCCACCTTGGCTGCGTGGCTCATTCTCGACGGAGATGTTGAGAAAGCTTTCACTGCTGCAGTTGCTGTTCTCATCATCGCGTGTCCATGTGCCCTCGGACTCGCAACCCCCACTGCACTCATGGTCGGTAGTGGTCGAGCTGCACAGATGGGCATCGTGATTAAGGGCATTGATGTTCTGCAGAGCACACGCCGCATCGACACCGTGGTGCTCGACAAAACCGGAACGGTGACTACTGGCGTGATGACACTTGCCAACGTTGTGTGTGCAGAAGGCGTCTCACGTGAATCTGCGTTGCGCTACGCAGCGGCAGTGGAGAAGGGCAGTGAGCACCCGATTGCGCGCGCCATTGTGAGTGCAGCCGAAGGCGAGTTAGGCGAACTGCCGAAACTTGATGAGTTTGAAGCAATGCCCGGTGTGGGTGCTGCTGGTCGCATTGGT
>WLHL01000086.1 GCA_009702755.1 Actinomycetota bacterium | reverse complement strand
GGGGTCAAGCCCCTGCAGCTTGGCCGCAAACTGCTGCAAGTAGTGGATTCCGAGCGAGACGTCGATGCCCAGGGCCGCCGCGTGGTGCCCAACAGCTATCTCATCCAGCTCAGCCCCGACGACCGCGAAGGCTTTGCCGACGTTGAGCCCACCCTTCTGCAAGAACTCACCGTGGCTCTGCGCGAATACATCTCTCAAGAGGGGTATCACGTGGAGGGCAAGGCCCGCGTGGCCCTGCGCACCAACCCCGACCTTCGCCGTGGCAAGTTCGAGATCGATTGTCGCAACGTCACCCCCGACGCTGCTCCTGCCCCGGCAGCGGTACCAACCGCCGTCGCACCCGAGGTTCCAGCTGCTCCCCTTCTCACCGCCGTGCCGTCGGCCTTCGATCGCCCACCTGCCGTACTCAGCCTCCCGAATGGTCAGCGCATTGAGTTGCATGAAGGCCACTACGTACTCGGCCGTCATTTAGAGAACGACATTGTTCTCAACGACACCAACGTCAGCCGCAAGCACGCAGAGTTTGTGTGTGCTGCCGGCGAAGTTGTGGTGCGAGATCTTGGTTCCACCAACGGCACGAAAGTCAATGGCGTGCTGATTACAGGTGAGCAATTGCTGCAACATGGCGACGTGATCAACTTCGGCACGGCCCAGGTGCGGTTCGAGGCGTCGTAGCCCGAACATGACAGACCAACTCCTCACCGTTCTCAAGATTCTTCTTCTTGCGCTCATCTACCTTTTCTTTGCTCGTGTGTTGTGGGCAGTGTGGAGCGAAGTGCGCACACCCGTTGCCGCTACACCTGGCACTGGCAAGGGTCGCGCGAAAAAGAAGTCGGTTCCCAAAGGTGCATCTGTGTTCGTGGTGATTGAACCAAAGCAACATCGTGGTCGCACCTACACATTGTCAAATGCACTCAGCATTGGTCGTGTTGATGACAACGACATCATCATCGATGACGACACATTCATTTCGTCACACCACGCACGCATTGAAGTGCGACCCGAAGGTGTGTGGGTGGTAGACCTGAAATCCACCAATGGCAGTTTTGTCAACGGCCAACGCCTCACGGGCGAACGTTCCGTACGAAAAGGCGACAGAATTCAAGTGGGCTCAACAGTGTTGGAGATGCGTTCATGAAACTCAAATGGGGCGCAACCACCGACGTGGGCATGGTGCGACAGCAAAACGAAGATGCGTTTCACGCCGAAGAGAACTTGTACATCGTTGCCGACGGTATGGGTGGCCACAATGCAGGCGAAGTCGCTAGTGCATTAGCTGTCTCTACGGTGCGCAGTGGTGCACGCATGGGCATTCACACGCCTGATCAGTTCCGCGAACTCGTACAGCAAGCAAACACCGCTATCTATACGGCCAGCCTTGACGACAGCACACAAAGCGGCATGGGCACCACGCTCACAGCAGCCGCAATCATTCCTGGCGAAGAGCCGCGCATTCTTGTTGCAAACGTTGGCGATTCGCGTACCTATCTATACCGCTCTGGTGCTCTCACACGTTTGTCTGTTGATCACAGTTACGTGCAAGAACTCGTCAACGAAGGCATCATCACACCGGAAGAAGCTCGTGTGCATCCGCGACGCAACATCGTCACGCGCGCCATGGGTATTGACCGCTTTGTGCAAGTCGATGTGTTTAGTCACCTCGTGCGCACGGGTGATCGTTTGGTGTTATGTAGCGATGGTCTTGTTGACGAAGTTGCTGATACCGATATCGCGCGTGTTCTTACCGAGCACTCCGACCCGCAAGACACAGCCGAAGCACTTGTGCTTGTTGCCAATGCAAACGGTGGTCGTGACAACACCACGGTGATTGTTCTCGACATTCTCGACGACATCAGTGCGCCGATTGTTCTTGATGAACCCGATGACACACAGCAGATGCCTGTTGTCGTTGGTGCACCATCAAAGCCAACAAAGAAGAAACTGCGCATTGGTGTGGCACTGTTCTGGTCGGCGTTGATTGCCATCATCTTTGGTGTCATCACCACAGTGGGTGTGTATGCACGCAGCGGGTACTACGTAGGTTTCAATGAAGATGACAACGTGGTGGTGTATCGCGGCCGCGTGGGTGGCATGTTGTGGTTCCAGCCCACTGTCGACACGGAAACAAAACTCAATGGCGATGATCTTCCTGACAATGTTCGACTCGATGTATCGATGAACAAGTCATTCACATCATCAGGTCTTGCTGCCAAGTACCTCATGTTGGTGCAAACAGCCATCGACAACTCCACCTCGACAACAACCACCACTTCCACCACCATCGCGAAGTAGGCACATGGCCGAGGGATCCGTCGCTCGCTCCCGCAGGAGTACAGAACTAGGTCTCGTGGTTCTGTCAGGTGTCATCACGGCATCGGCGTATGTATTGGCATCACTGGGCAAGCACTCTGTGATGCCCGCGCGCGTGGTGCCTTTCATGTTGTTTGTGTTAGGCCTTGTTGCGTGCGGACACGTGATGGTGCGCCTCACCGCCAAAGGCGCCGACCCAATGTTCTTGCCCATGGCTGCCTTCTTGCACGGCTTGGGCTTTGTGATGATTGCTCGCCTCAACGACCGATGGGCCGGACTGCAAGCCACATGGAGCCTGATTGGTTTGCTGGCCTTCGCTGCCACGTTGATCTTGATTGAGCGCACCGGCGATCTTCGCCGCTATCAATTCACCTCACTTGCTGCTGGTTTGGCGTTGCTGCTGTTGCCGCTGATTCCTGGTCTTGGTTTCACCAGTGGTGGTGCGCGCATTTGGGTGAGCATCGGGCCCATCAACTTCCAGCCTGGCGAGTTCGCAAAAATTCTTTTGGCCATTTTCTTCGCTGCATATCTCGCAGAACGCCGAGAGCTCATCGTGCAAGGACACATTCGCGTTCTCGGCGTCACACTGCCTGAGCTGCGTCACCTTGCTCCCATTCTTGTGGCGTGGGCAGTGTCGGTTGTTGTGATGGTGTTCGAGAAAGACCTCGGCTCCTCGCTGTTGTTCTTCACCTTGTTTGTTGTGATGTTGTGGGTGGCAACCGAGCGCATCAGTTTCCTCGTGATGGGTGGCGGCTTGTTTGCGGCTGGTGCATTTGTTGCGTATCAAATGTTTTCTCACGTGCGCACACGTGTCGACATTTGGCTCGACCCATGGGCACAAGAAACAGGTCGCGGATACCAACCCATTCAGGCGTTGTACGGCTTGGCACATGGTGGTCTCACTGGCACTGGCTTAGGCATGGGCTCGCCCGATCTCATTCCCGCCGCACACAACGACTTCATCTTCGCCGCGCTCGGTGAGGAGATAGGCCTCATTGGTGTCACAGCAATTCTTGCGGCGTATGCATTGCTGGTGGGTGCTGGCTTGCGCACCGCACTGCGTGCACAACGCGACTTTGAAAAACTTCTCGCTGTTGGTCTCACCACTATTACTGCAGTGCAGACCTTCATCATCGTGGGTGGTGTGTTGCGCGTGGTG
>WLHL01000085.1 GCA_009702755.1 Actinomycetota bacterium | reverse complement strand
GATAGATCAGTTCAGTAATTAGCTGACTTGGGTTAATCCACCATCAACAACAAGAACTTGTCCGGTGATGTACTTGCCGCGCACAAGAGCGAGAGTTGCTTCTGCACAATCATCGGGCGTTGCTGAACGCTTAATCGGATTAATCGCTGCAACACCTGCGTGCTGATTGGCCCAATCTTTTGTCCATGGTGTTTCAACAAGGCCAGGTGCCACTGCATTGAATCGCACTGGGCCGTGGCTCTTCGCCAACAAGTGCGTCATCTGATTCAGTGCAGCCTTTGACATTGAGTACGCAATGGAAGAACCCATCGGGCGCACACCAGCAACTGATGTGATGGTGACGACATGTCCATCAGTTGACTCACGCAAGTACGGCATTGCAGCCATCGTGAGATTCCATGTGCCAAACACATTGACGTCAAAAGTCCTGCGGAAGATCTCTTCCGTCAACGAATCAAGATCGCCGTGCGGCACAAGTGTTGTCCAACCAGCGTTGTTCACAAGCAAGTCAACTCCACCGAACTTCTTCACTGTTTGTGCCACCAAGTTTTCGCACTGTGCTTTGTCACTGATGTCAGCCTGCACATACATTGATTCGCCGGGAAGCGCATCTGCCACTTTCTGGCCAGCTTCCACACTGCTGGCCGAGTTCACCACAACTTTGGCACCGAGCTCGGACAATCGTTGCGCAACGCGTTCTCCGATACCACTTGATGAACCGGTGACGATGGCAACCATGCCTGATAGTTCGGACATTTCGGACCCCCCTGTTTGGTGTGAGGTCATCGTAGAACGGCGAAGAGTGCACCAGCGATAAGGAACGGACCAAAGGCAATGTGGGTGCGCCGACCCGCACGACGAAGAACTATCAGTAGCAAGGCAAAGAGCCCCGCGGCGGCAAATGCCGTCACTACAGCAACTGCCAGATGCTCGAGAGAAAGCCACCCTGCGTAGAGACCCAGGAGAAGAGCCAGGCGCACGTCGCCACCACCAAGATCACCTCGGGACAACACCTCAAGTGTCTTCATCAGAAACCACATGATGACTGCACCCAAAAGCATGGTGACAATCGAGCCTGTGTCATCCGTGATTGCCGCAAGAGTCAGCAACGGGAGTGCAACTGCAATTGCGCGATACACAATGCCGCTGGGCAAGAGATGCGTATCAATGTCAATCAACATCAATCGCAACCCAACCGAGATGAGAACACCGAAACAGAGAACGGTGAAATCTTCATCGAAACGCGTTGCCGCCATCCACCACAAGGCAGCAGATGCGCTGGCCACAAACGGGATGATGAAAGCAAACGCAGTAGAACCTCCCACGCCAAAAGTTTCACCCATTGCGCGTAAACGATTTACATCACGTTGAGCCTGCAGAACTGCGCGTAGTCCAAACAGCAGTCCGACGATTGCCCACACCAGTTCACGCATGAACAGTGTCTAACGATGTTTTCTGGAAATGTCCAAGCACCTCAGTGCTTGAGGACGTTTATTCCTGAACGAGTTCGATGAGAGTGCCGAAGCTGCCCTTGGGGTGCATGAATGCAACCGTGGTTCCACGAGAACCTGGGCGAGGAGCTTTGTCAATCGGTGTTGCTCCGGCAGCAATCATCGATGCAAGTGCTTCAGCACAATTGTCAACGCGGTACCCAATGTGGTGCAGACCTTCACCGCGCTTCTCGATGGCCTTGGCCACAGGAGAATCAGGGTTCGTCGGTGTGCGCAACTGGATGTAGCTCTCAGCAACCTTCATCAGCACCTCTTCGACACCATCGGACTCCACAACTTCGCGGTGATCGATGGTGGCTCCGAAAGCCTTCTGGTAGTACTCAACTGCAGCTTCAAGATCGCGAACGGCAATTGCAATGTGATCGATTTCTGTCAAAAGCATGATGACTCTTTTCTATGAGATGTGAGATGAATTAACGACGGAACCAATTGAGCTTGTCGTCGACCTTCGCACGAAGCTCATGGTTGTCAACACCAAGACCTTCTTCAGGTGCCAAGCACAAAACGCCAAGCTTTCCTTCATGCATATTGTTATGCACTTGGTAGGAAGCTTCGCCGGTCTGCTCGAGGGTGAACACCTGTGACATCACAGGATGAATCATTCCCTTTTCAATAAGACGGTTTGCTTCGTATGACTCTTTGTAGTTCGCGAAGTGTGAACCGATCAGTTTCTTCAAACGCATCCAGAAGTAACGGTTGTCGAACTCCATCATGAAGCCACTGGTTGCAGCACACGTAACGATGGTGCCGCCCTTCTTCGTGACGAACATTGATGCAGCGAAGGTGCTGCGGCCTGGGTGCTCGAACACGATGTCCGGATCTTCGCCAACAAGTGCGCGGATGTCACCACCAAGTCGACGCCATTCACTTTCATTGTGTGTGTTGTCGTCATTCCAGAACTTGTAGTTCGCGGTCTTGCGGTTGATGATGTACTCACAACCCATCTCGCGAAGAATCTGAGCCTTCTCTTCCGAAGAAACAACTGCCACGGGAATGCCGCCACCGTTGAGTACGTACTGCACTGCGTATGCACCGATTCCGCCCGATGCGCCCCAAATGAGAACGACATCGCCTTGTTTCATGTTCGCGCCGTTCTTCGACACGAGCATGCGGTAACTCGTTGAGTTACACAATGCGCTCACTGCTGCTTCTTCCCATGTGAGATGAGCTGGCTTTGGCATCAACTGATTTGCCTTCACCAATGCAAGATCAGCGAGACCACCGAAGTTTGTCTCGTAGCCCCAGATGCGCTGGTTGGAACCCATCATCGAGTCACTGTGTGACGAAGGGTCTTGGTCGTCAACGTGGTTGCAATGCACCGTGATCTTGTCGCCAGGCTTCCAGTTGCGAACTGCACTACCGACGCGAAGAACTACGCCAGATGCATCGGAGCCAACGACGTGATAGTCGAGGTCGTTGCGCTTTGCCCACTTGCTCTCGCGACCGAGGCGGGCAAGTGCACCAAAAGTACTGATGGGCTCGAAAATGCTGCTCCACACCGTGTTGAAGTTGATGCTGGAGGCCATCACTGCAATCACCACTTCGTCTGGGGCCATTTCAGGCACAGGGACTTCAGCGATATGGATGCTCTTGCGAGGGTCCTTTTCGTTGCTGGGCACCCCCTCAAACATCTTCTCGTCTTCCTTGCGAACAATGGCCGCGCGGTAGGAGGTGGGCAGTGGAATGGCGGCGAGTTCTTCACCCGATGCACCATTCAGGATGGCTTGGAGGATCTTTTCCATCCGATTGACGATAGCGAGTTTGGTGGAACTGGCGATATCGGGATTGGGAGAATTAGCGATAACGAGTTTGGGGGAATCATCTCCTAACCTGAAAAGCCTCGCACCCAGTTCGGGTGCCCCACATTTCGGAGGCATATATGGCCGGTTCATACATCGTCGCAGGAGCACGTACACCCATCGGCAAGATGAGTGGTGCACTTTCCTCATTTAGTGCTGCAGACCTCGGTGGTTT
>WLHL01000084.1 GCA_009702755.1 Actinomycetota bacterium | reverse complement strand
CTTCGCAACATGATTTACGCATCCTCCTCACGCCTCGACAATTTAGGTGTCGTCATTCTTGATGAGGTTCATTACCTCCAAGACGCATATCGAGGCCCTGTATGGGAAGAAGTCATTATTCAGTTAGATCCCGAGGTGCAGTTGGTATGCCTTTCTGCAACGGTGTCTAATGCAGACGAGGTTGGGGAATGGCTTTCGACAGTTCGAGGTCGCACCGACGTGGTCGTTGAGACAACTCGGCCGATTGAACTGACCAACCACTTCGCACTGCACAACAATGCGTCGGGGCGCACCGAGATGTATCACACTGTGATTAATGGTGAGCCGAATGCTCATGTGCAGCGGTTACTCGCCGGAGGAAGACCAGGTCCACAGCGCGGAGGCGGCTCACAGAAGAAAGTGCGTCGTTTCACTCCACCCACTCGGCCAGAGATCATTGAACTTCTCGAAGACAACAACATGCTTCCTGCCATTGTGTTTATCTTCAGTCGTGCCCAATGCGAGGATGCTGTGACGTCATGCATGCGGGCCGGCATTGTTCTCACATCTGCTGAAGAAGAGAGCAAGATTCGTGAGATTGTTGAACGCCACTGTGAATCTTTGACAGAGGATGACAGAACCGCCCTGGAGTATCACTTCTTCCTTGACGATATTGGAACAGGAATTTCATGCCACCACGCTGGAATGATTCCCATGTTCAAGGAGGCTGTTGAAGAGTGTTTCGTCAAAGGCCTAGTGAAGGTTGTGTTCGCGACAGAGACTCTTGCCGTTGGCATCAATATGCCCGCACGTGCAGTTGTTATTGAAAAACTCACCAAATACACCGGAGAGCATCACCAGTTGTTGCGCGCCTCAGAATTCACACAGTTGACTGGACGCGCTGGCCGTCGTGGTCTCGACGAGATTGGTCACGCCATTTCGTTGTGGAATCCCTTCGTGAATTTTGATCAAGTTGTCGGGCTGGCCCTCAGTCGCAGTTTCCGCTTGTCTTCTGCATTTCGCCCGACCTTCAACATGGCTGTCAACATGGTGCGAAGCCATTCCACTGATGGCGCCCATCACATTTTGAATCTCTCCTTCGCGCAGTTTCAAGCAGACAGAGATGTGGTCACGTCTGAAGCCACTCTCGAAAAGCGCAGAAGAGAGCTATCTCTTCTCGAAAAAGCTCAAAGCGAATTGAGCAATGAGGACCTCAACGAGAGTGATCGTAATCTGCTTGCGTCGAATGTTGAGGTGGAGATTGCGCTTCGAGGGCTACGCCCAGGTGACATCGTGATGTTTGATGCGTCGAATATTCGAGGTCGTGGTCTTATTCTTTCGACGGCGGCTCGGCGTTCGGGCATTCGTCTGACCGTTGTTACTCCGACACGCAAGATTCTTGATGTCATGGCCAAGGACCTTCGGTCCCTTCCAGTTCGTGCAGGGCAAGTAGATCTACCTGTTCCGTTCGAACCAGCTCGAACTGAGTTCATCAAGGAATCCGCAGCTCGGCTCGTGAAAGCGCGCATTGACGAGACCATCGGAAGAGCCATTGAGGAGAACGTTGGACCTCGTGTGTCTGAATCTCCGGTGTCTTCGAAGAACATCCGCCGTCTCCGCAAAGAGATTGAACAGATGGAGTCCAGTACGCGACATCGAGCTGGTTCTGTTGGTGCTCGATTTATGGATGTTGTTGAGTTGCTGGAGGACTTGGGCTACATCGAAAACTGGACCCTGACAGAGAAAGGAGAGACGCTTGCGGGAATCTTCCACGAGTCGGATCTCCTTGTTGTTGAAGTCATGAATCGTGGTGTTTTGGACAATCTGTCGGTCAATGACCTGGTCGCTGTTTTGTCCACTCTGATATTTGAACCGCGAGGGGGAGACAACGGCGGTCCCACTCGATGGCCATCTGATTTGGTTCGTCAGCGATTCAAACGGATTGAGAAGATCAGTGAAGGACTGCAGGAGGCGCAGCGTCAGCGAGGCATGCATATACATCGAGCCCCGAACGGCGGACTTGCGCATGAGACTGCCGGATGGGCTGCTGGAAAGCCGCTATCGCGGATTCTTGATCCTGAACTCACACCAGGAGATTTTGTTCGCTGCATGCGACAACTCATTGATCTCTTGCGGCAAATTGCAACCACCACCCACAATGAATCTCTTCGCTCTACAGCAGAGGATGCAGCTCGCAGCATCAATCGCGGTGTCGTCGCCGCAGCTCAAGGCGGTTCAGGGGGATGACGATTCGCAAGGGTGAGCAGTGGGGAAGCCGCATCAAGATGCCATCCCACATTCGTCAGGCTCATAGTGACGCCGAGATTGCTCAGTGTTCATCTGGCGACTTCATTTCAATAACAGGTGGAGATATCCATTTTGCGTTGGGTTCGCCAGTGTTGCTGGAGTCGGAACTCGATTGCACGCTTCTTCAGCTTGATGCTCTTCACGTTCACATAACACTGGCCGATGGTTCACAAAGTGATTCTTTCGCCGCTTCATGTATCCAAATTGGCCACTTCTTTTCACCGCTCCATCGTGACCGCTTCATCTGCCTTACAAATGGTGGAATCGTTGATGGACGAAATATTGCGCCCCGTGCTCACCCGAATGACGGACGCTTCGATGTCATGACTATTGATGCGTCAATGTCGATTCGCGATCGTCTCACTGCGAGAAAGAAAGCAGTGACAGGTTCACATCTGCCGCACCCTCTTATCTCAGTGCGACAGGGTGACACTTTCACCGAGCGAAGAATTGGACGACACGAGAGCCTCTCCATAGATGGTGTCGACATTCCCAAATGGTCGGAAATTTCGGTCAGTATTCTTCCTGATTACTGGCAGATAGTCGTCTAGTCACCTACGGTTGAACCATGGAAGCATGGATCCTCAACGAATCGCCCGGCAATTACGTGTGGGGCACAATGCCCGACCCAACTCCCGCAGCGGATGAAGTTCGCATCAAAGTCGTGACCAGCGCTCTCAACCACATGGACTTGTGGGTGACTCGGGGAATGCCAAAACCACCTCTTCCACACATCCCAGGTTGTGACACCGCAGGCATCGTCGACGCGGTTGGTTCTGCAGTGACATCAATCGCTGTGGGAGATGAAGTTGTTGTCAACCCAGGCGTTTCTCCAGTTGATGAAATCGTTCGCTATGGAAACAACTCTCCGATGGGACCTGGATTCATGATTTGGGGTGAACACTGCAAGGGTGGTCACGGTACGTATGCCATCGCTCCTGCACGCAATGTCAGACCGCGACCTCAGAACCGTTCTTGGGAAGAGTGTGCAGCATTCCCACTCGCATATCTCACGGCTCTTCGCATGTTAAACAGAGCCCGTTTACGTGCTGGCGAGACGGTGCTTATCGTTGGTGTCGGCTCGGGAGTATCAAGTGCTGCACTGTCGCTTGCAAAATGGATGGGCGCAACAGTCATTGCGACAAGTCGCGATGAAGTAAAGCGCAAGCAAGCCACGGTGATGGGTGCAGACAAAGTGATTGACACAGCAGCCGACCGATGGGATGTGGAAGCTGATGTCGTGATTGAGAGTGTTGGACCTGCAACATGGGACAAGTCAATGCGTTCCCTTGCACCAGGTG
>WLHL01000083.1 GCA_009702755.1 Actinomycetota bacterium | reverse complement strand
CCACGTGTATTTGGACGCTCGCAAGATTGAGAAGTTTGAGGACAGATTCCCTTCCATCACTGCCTCTTGCCTTTCGGCAGGTATTGATCCACAACACGAACTCATCCCCGTTGCTCCCGCTGCGCATTATGTGTGCGGCGGCGTGAAGGCAACTTTGGATGGTGCGACATCATTGCAAGGCCTGTATGTCGTCGGTGAAGCTGCGTGTACGGGTGTGCATGGTGCCAACCGATTGGCCTCCAACAGCCTCACGGAAGGTGTTGTTGCGGGAACGCGGGTCGGGCGTGCATTGAGCTGGAAACTTCCTGAAGAAGTCAGCACGGTCGATGATGACGTCGAAGGTGCATTAATTGATTCATATCACCGCGCAGCACTGCGTTCCGCAATGTCGCGCTATGTCGGTGTCTTGCGCACTCCTGACGGACTTGCTGCGGCGGCTCGAATTTTGAACACCTTGGGTGCAAATGCCTCTGCTGATGTAGTGCCAACACGAAAAGCTTTTGAGGCCACCAATATGTTGACGGTGGCTATTGCAGTAGTCGAAGCAGCACACACTCGTGAAGAGAGCCGCGGTTGCCATCGCCGAACAGATTTTGCCGAACCACGCACAGACTGGATGCGTCACCTATCGTGTCGCATTGTTGACGGACGCATGGAGGTCTCGGCATGAACTTGCACTCACCATCAGAAGTCACGCTCTCTCGTCTCGCAGCACAAGGTCTCAGTGCCGAGTATGTCCAGCAAGTCATTCGTGACACCGTTTCTGAGGATCTGAATGGTGGAATCGATATCACCAGTGTTGCCACGGTTCCGCTTGAGCAGCGCAGTGTGGTGACTTTCGGTTCCCGTGCGAATGGATGTCTTGCAGGACTCGATATCGCTATCGCTGCAGTTGAGATGGTCTGTGGACCAACAGCTAGCAATGTGGAACGCGTCAAAAATGATGGTGATCGTGTGCAATCCGGCGATGTGTTGGCGCGCGTTGAAGCACCGACCCAGTTGATGTTGACAGCGGAACGGACGGCATTGAATCTGATGTGCCATCTCTCGGGTGTTGCGACAGCGACATCGAAGTGGGTCGATGCCATCGCTGGTACGTCTGCAATTATTCGCGACACCCGCAAGACCACTCCCGGCCTGCGTGCAATGGAGAAGTACGCAGTGCGCTGTGGTGGTGGTCAGAACCATCGCATGAGCCTGAGTGATGCTGCGTTAGTGAAGGACAATCACATTGCGGCTGCTGGTGGCGTTGCTGAAGCGTTCGCAAAAGTTCGTGAACTTGCGGCCACATTGCCGATTGAGATTGAAGTGGACACTCTTGAGCAACTGCGCGTAGCACTCACCGCCGGAGCAGACGTGGTGCTCCTTGACAACATGTCGCCTGACATCATGCGTGAGGCAGTCGACATCAGCGCGGAGCACACTGAATCAACAGGTCATGCAGTGTTGTTGGAAGCAAGCGGTGGCTTGACGTTAGAGAAGGCAAAGGCAGTTGCCGAAACAGGTGTTCACTTCATCAGCGTCGGTGGACTCACGCATTCGTCGCCGATTCTTGACATTGGTCTCGACATGGAGACCATCCTTTAGCTAGTCCTTTGTCGCAAGCCAGGCGGCTTCGGCTTCACCCATTGGCGTAGACGGACCAGCGTTTGTCATTGGCCACAACTCTTCACTGATGCGACGGAAGTTTCCGGCGGCACCGAGTTGCCCGAGCAATGCATACAGCCCCAAGTTGATGCGCTGAATGAACACAAAAGCTTTCGGAACAGTGGCGTATTGCGCAATGGCCGAGGTGCGGTCAAAAGTGTGGCGCACGATGGACGTGGCGTATTCGGTCGACCACGTCATCTCCTTCGACTCGCGCACGGGCGCATAGAAGTGCGCGAAATAATCGCCCGCCTCTTGAGTAGTGAAAGGCGCATCGGGTTGCAACATTCCGGCTTCCTCAATGATGCGTCGGTACTTTTCCATGTCGTCTTCCAACACTGCTGCGCTCACCATTCCTTGGAACATTTCCATTTCTTCCACGGTGAAGTGTTTAATGAGTCCAAAGTCGAGGAAGGTCACGCGACCGTCCTTGTGGAAGATGTAGTTACCAGGATGTGGATCACCATTAAATGCGCGGAAGCGATACAAACTGCGGAAGACAAAACGGAAGATTGCTTCGCCCACGTTGTTGCGCTCCTGTTGTGACCATTCCAAAACTTCGGCAAACGAATGGCCGCTCACGAGTTCAGTGATGAGAACACGAGAGGTGGAGTATTCATGGAGAACTTCAGGAACATGAATAAACGGGTGGCCTCGATAGAAATCAGCGAATGTCTGCTGGTTCTGTGCCTCGAGTGTGTAGTCAAGTTCCTCGCGCAGACGATCTTTGATCTCAGCGACCATGTCTTCGGGATTCAGACTCTTGAAGCCAAACGCAAGGAGAGCGCCCAGCAAGTCGGCAGTACGGATATCGGCATCAATCGCTTCAGCCACGCCGGGATACTGCACTTTGACTGCCACGGCACGTTCACCTTCTGGTGTGCGAAGAATTGCGCGATGCACCTGACCAATTGATGCAGCAGCAATGGGCTCATCGTCAAACTCGACGAACATCTCTGCGACGGGACGACCTAATTCGGCTTCTAAGACTTCATGAACAAGTTCGACCGCCATCGGAGGCGCATTTGATTGCAGTTGGCCAAGGGCAAGGCGCATGGGCTCAGGTAAACCATCATCGAGATAGCTCGCCATCTGGCCCAACTTCATCAGCGCGCCCTTCATGTTGCCGAGTTCGGTGGCTACCTGTTGTGCAGTCTTCATCTCGCGATCGCGTGACAGTTGCTCTCGGCGTTCAGCGCCAGCAAATACTTTGCGTGCGGATGTGCCGGCATGGGCAAGACCAATACGAGCGCCGAGGCGAGCAAGACGACTATTGCGACGCCACCGTGACCGAAGATTGATTGCAGATTTCATGACACTGAATCGCGAGATGGGAGATCAGTTGTCGAACGATGATGCACATTGAGACATGCATTCACGAGCATGGGAACAAAGCGATCTGCATGCGCGAACACCGCATCGTGGTCGGCATCGATCGTTTGCGTGAAGACATTCGGTATCAACTGAGCAAGTTCATGCTGACGATCAGTGGCAACAACACGATCTTGGGTCGTGATGATCATTGCCGTCGGTGCATCCACTTCAGGAAGCCATTTACGAGAGTCGTACAGACCAAGTGCCGCACCAGCTTCAAGGATGAGACGCCATTCATGGTCCGACGCTTCTTTGGCTGCCCACGGTTCCCATGTCATTGTTTTGCGCGACACATACAAACGATGAGAGATCGATTCGCGAAGTGATGCAGGCACGAGCCGAGACAGTGCACCAATGCCTGCGAGTGCGGTGAAACCGATGCGTTCTTTTCGTTCCTCAACAAAATGCCCAGACGTTGCTGCAAGAACTAATCCGCTGACACGATGCGCGTGGCGCTTCCACACAAGTTGTGCAACGGTGCCACCCATGGAATAACCCACAGGAATGAATTTCTCGATTCCTAACTGATCAGCGAGTGCTGCCGCATCGTCAGCACAATCCGACAACTTG
>WLHL01000082.1 GCA_009702755.1 Actinomycetota bacterium | reverse complement strand
GATTCTTTGCCCTTGCCTCGTGGTGAGCGCACTGCGTCAATAATCCAAGCTTCGCGTTCCATATGTCCTCCGATTGTGTGTGGCTACGGCAGCCAACCTTCACGTGGACTAAACCTTATGGCACGGCATTTGGGCCGAAATCATTGGGGATGCACATGAGCCAGTTTGAGACCCTAGAGGTATCTATTTCCGGAGAAATCGGGGCCATTGAACTCAATCGACCAGCACAACTGAACGCCTTGTCGCGTCAGACTCTGCAGGACTTGGCGTCGGCTGCTCGCTGGTTCGATGAGCAGCCACAGGTGAAGGTGGTGGTGGTCTCAGGTCAGGGGCGCTCGTTCTCTGCTGGGTTCGATCTCAACACGTTCGCTACTCCCGACCCGAACTATTCCACGCGCGATATTGCCGACATAGGTCGATTGATGGCCGAGGCAATCTTTGGAATGAGTGCTTTGACCATTGCCGCAATTCAAGGGAACTGCATCGGTGGAGGACTGGTGTTGGCTAATAGTTGTGACTTACGCATTGCAGAAGAAGATGCGCGCTTTGTGATTCCTGAAGTTGATCTGGGTATTCCGCTCACATGGAGTGGTATTCCACGTCTAGTTCGCGAGATTGGGCCGGCTGCAACAAAAGAACTAGTGCTGACATGTCGACCCTTCGGCGCCGATGAAGCAAAGTCATTCGGATTCATCAACACCATTGTTCCGAAGGGCACTGTGATGACTGTTGCACGGGAACTAGCTGAACAACTTGCCTCGAAGCCTGGGTATGCATTGCGCACCACCAAGCAGCAAGTGAATGCGGCCCTCGAAGAGATGGTGCACAGTCGCGACTATGCATCCGATGCCGACATCTTTGCGTTTGCGGTGCACGACCCAGAGAGTCGTGCCGCCAGTGCGAGATACTTGAAGTCAAAGAACAAGGGGTAAGTGATGACAAAGGTTTTTGTGCATGGGAATCCAGAAACATCTGTGATCTGGAAGCCGGTTGTTGAGTTATTGAATGATCGTCGCATCAACGACATCGTGTTGTTGTCACCCCCGGGTTTCGGCGCACCCACGCCGAAGGACTGGGGTGGTACAGTGCGCGAATACACGCAGTGGCTCGCTGACGAATTGAAAGCGATTGGTGGCGACATTGACTTGGTGGGACACGACTGGGGTGCAGGACACGTGTTCCGTGTGTTGGCCGAATACCCCGGCATTGTTCGTAGCTGGGCGACCGACTGCGTGGGCTTGATGCATCGCGACTACGTGTGGCATGACGCCGCGCAGGGGTGGCAAACACCTGAGGTGGGCGAGCAGATGGTGCAAGGCATGGTCGACATGGATGCCGACACGTTTGTGGTTGCATTCGGTGGGCTTGGATTCCCCGAAGACATCGCACGTGAGATGAAGCAAGGCATTGATGCTGAAATGGCTCGATGCATTCTCGCGCTGTATCGCGATGCAGCTCAGCCTGCGATGCGCGCGTTAGGAAGTCGCTTTATTGAGCAGTCACCGAAGCGCGGTCTTGTCATCATCGCTGAAAACGATCACTATGCAGGTCCGCATGAGACGCATGAAGAAATCGCAACAGCTGTTGGTGCGAAGGTGAGACATCTCGAAGGGTGTGGTCATTGGTGGATGCTGGAAAAGCCCGAAGAGGCTGCCCGCATGCTTGCGGGTCACTGGATCAAGTGACAGGGCGATACGCCCGTCTGATTATTGTTTGTACGCAGTGACCCTTCTGTAGGTCACTGCTTGTACGCAGTAACGATGGGCGCAAGTTCGGTAGGTGTTGCGCCATGCATGATCACGCCGTCACATCCCAATGCGAACTGATTGCGAATAGCCGCAACGCATTGCTCAGGTGTACCGGTAGCCGATGGTGCGAGCCACTCTTCAGGAATAAGCGGCGCAACACGTTCTAAATCTTCCGTCGTTCCTTTGGCATCCAGTGCCCCGGGGAATGTGCGAACAAACTCATCTTCACGGAATCGCTTCAACACGGCAGGGTCCCACTTGTTCGTGCGCACCATGAGGTCACCGTATGCCTGCAAGTACGTCGCAAGGCGACCCACAGTTTTCTTCAACCGCAGTGCAGGGTCGATGTGGTCACCAATTGTTGCGAAGCAGGACCACACCTTGACTGCATCAGGATCACGTCCGGCTTCTTCGGCCGATCGTTTCACTGTTTGCACGGCGTGCTGTGTTGTTTCATCAGTAAAGAACGTGTGCAGAATGACATTGTCGTAGGCGCGCCCTGCCATCTTGAGTGTCTGATCGCCAAACACCGTGATGCTGAGGGGAATGTCGAGACGGAAGTCGGGGTCAAGTCGCAACACGGGGTACGTGCCGGTGATGTCGGTGTGGCCCAGCACGGTCTCGCCATTCCACAGACGACGCATGAGGTGAGCGAATTGCTCCATGGACTCTGTGGTCGCCATCGGCATGCCATATGCCTTGAACATGGCTTCGATTCCGCGACCCAAGCCAAGGCTGAAGCGGCCTTCTGACAACAAATGCAACGTGCTGGCCCAGGACGCAGTGACAAGGGGGTGACGCGTGGTGTGGTTGGTGGCGGCCGTGATGACGTTGATGCTGCTGGTAGCGGCAACGGCGGCACCGGTGAGGGCTCCCGCTTCCTTGATGTTGAAGCGCTCAGAGATGAAAGCTGTGCCGAGACCGAGCTCTTCTGCATGAGTAAGTTCGTCCAGCATGTCGCGTGGCGACTTTGGTGCCCCGGCCAATGTGTAGAAGCCAAGTTCGGGGTGGGCCGGTGTTGCGCTCATGTGGTGAGAGTAGTGCCTACGCCCACTAGGTTCTCATCCAAAGGGGAACACATGAATCGCATTGAAATTGAGACCAAACTGAACGACGACCGCACCTGGTTGTTGAACACCTACACACAGCTGTCAGAGACACAGTTGTTCGGTGATCTCACACCGAGCGAGCATGACCCGTCGAACTACTGGTCAGCTCTTGACCATCTCGCACACCTTGCACTCATTGAGCGCAACTTCGCCAGCATGATTCGCAAGCACATCGCCGGAGAGAAGAACCCCGTGGGGCTCACACACGACAAGTCGGGTACCCCTCGCACTCGTGATCAGATTATGGCGTCGGTGCATGCGATGACAGAGGAGTGGCAGCTCGAACATCACGGCAAGTCACTCGAAGAAGTGGTGGCATTGGGTGCCAGTGCACGTGCCATCACATTGCAATTACTGAGTGAACTGTCCGATGAACAACTCGAAGAGAAACTTCCCGGTGCACCATGGGCCGACGGCACCATCGGCGGTGTGTTGGCAGCGAATGCAGACCACGGCCGCATGCATTGGAAGTGGGCAAAAGACGCTGGAGTGCACGATCACTAATGGAAGAGTCATTTCACAACGTTCCGCTGCTTGAAGGCATTGCAACAACACGATCTATCCGCCGTTATCTACCAGAGCCAATTCCTGAAGATGTTTTGCGAGACATCATGTTTGCGGCAACACGTGCGCCAAGTGGTAGTAATCGTCAACCATTTCGTTTCATGGTGTTTACTGACACGGAAAAGTCCAAACAAGTGAAAGCCCTCATTGCTCAAGGTGCACAGACCTTGTGGAATTTCAAACGTGCGAATGATGGCTATGACGCTGGGTCGGGCTCTGAAGAGAATTCACCAAAGACACGTATGGCCAACACGATGGAGAACTATGTAGAGAACTTTGCAGAAGTTCCTGTACTTGTTCTCGCAATTCTTTTGCGATATCGCGAACGAAATCCAATGGAAGGTGCTTCCGT
>WLHL01000081.1 GCA_009702755.1 Actinomycetota bacterium | reverse complement strand
GTTGTTGGCTCACCATCAATGTCGTACACAAAAATCTGCTTCTGAACACCGATTTGAGGAGCAGCCAAGCCAAGACCTGGCGCTTTGTACATCGCTTGCAGCATTGCCTGTGTCAAGCGAATGACCTTGCCGTCGATGTTCTCCACCTGTTCTGCCACTGCGGTGAGAACCGGATCTCCGAAGGTGCGGATGTCATAACCCATAATCTGAAAGGCTACATGGGTCATGAACTCGTCACCTGAATCCCGCGGCTCGCATTATTTCAGCGAGAGCCCTGCAGGGCCGTCGCTGCCATCCGAGTTTGACATCGATGTCAATGGACACACCCTCACATTGGAGTCTGATGTGGGCGTCTTCAGCCGACATGGACTTGATAAAGGAACTGCAGTCCTTCTGGACATCATGAGTCGGGGCAACTACCCCACCATCGCCGACGGATCATTTCTTGCAGACATCGGATGTGGCACCGGAGCTATCGCACTGAGCTTGGCATCTCTGTATCCGGCATGCACTGTTATTGCGGTTGACGTGAATGAGCGAGCACGTGCCCTCTGTGCATCAAACGCCAAGAAAAACGGCCTTTCGAATGTCACAGTTCTCGCCCCCGAAGAACTTGATGAGTCCATTCGCTATGCATTGCTGTGGTCGAATCCACCCATTCGCATCGGAAAGACAGCGCTTCGTCAACTTCTCGATGAGTGGATGCAACGGCTTGCGGTTGATGGAATCGCTCATCTGGTCGTGAGCAAGAACCTTGGCGGAGACTCTCTCGCACAGTGGCTCACCGACAGCGGATTTGCGACTCGCAAACTGGCAAGCAGCAAAGGGTTCCGCGTCTTTGAGGCAGCCGCGCGTCAGTAACGCTTCGGGCCAGCATGCACACGAAGTGCAGTTCCGTAATGCTGTCGCAGTGTCTGAACAGCTGCAGCCAGTGCGGCATTGTCCACACTTTTCACAACGAGAGAGTCGTCGTCGCGTGCGACGTCAACATCGCTGAGAGATGGAACATCGTCAAGCGACTTTGGAGCAGCAACGCTCACGCGCACCATTGAGGAAAATGGTGGAAGTGAAAACGCTTGGCGCTGCGCGATGTCCTTCTTCATCCAACCCAAGAGGGCTTTCGAAGGATCTGACGCGGCCAACGCCTGCAACAACGGGTGTTGCGGTTGACGTGTTTGGATAACAACACGTCCATGTGGGCCAACGATTCGTGCGGCTCGAGCCACTAATGAAAGCACTTCCCTCGAAGCGGTAATTCTCGGTGCGCCGAGATCTCGGTCAATGTCAGCGAAGACAACTGCATCCGTCGAAGGGATTCGATACAGCACTGCTTCTGTCCCGATGAAAACACTTCCCTTTGTCCACGTGTCATCAGACTCTGCTGTCACCTCAACAACAGGATTACGTGTCGACTTCACCACTTGAGTAACAAGTTGAGACACACCACCACGAGGAACGACAAAGGAAGTGCGACCGCACGACACGCACACTGACCCCGCCGAAGTGTGACAGCGCACGCAAAACAGCACACCATCATCCGACTGTGTCAATAGAGACGAACATGCGCTACATGCTTGAACAGCACGACAGGATTTACAGGCGATGAGTCGTGCTTTGCCTTTTGTGTTCAACACACACACTGTGGTTAATCCAGGGGTTGTTGCACTTTCCAAGAGTTCCGATGAAAGCAATGACCCACTCACAGGCACATCATCAAGATTCACAATGCTGATCACCGGCCACTGAGCCTCTCCTAGTGATACCAGCGCTACATCTGATTCGGTCTGCATGGCAGCAGCCGACGGAACCGGAGAAGTAAGAACGCACGGCACATTTGCACGCCGTGCACGTTCCCGAGCAACGTGCGGTGCATTCCACGTTGGCGAACGTTCTTCATGATGTAGCTCGTCATGTTCATCGATGACAACAATGGAGGACAATCCAGCACACGGTGCAAGAACTGCCGAGCGAGCACCAATCACAATGTCGACACCCGACTTTGCGGCGTCCCAATCATCGGGAACTAAGGCAGTTGTGAAACCACGCCGGCGAAGTGCAGCTGCACCCATCACAGCCATGCGTTGGGTGGGACACACCACAAGGACGGAACCGTCACGAGCAAGTTCTGCAACGACATGCAGGGCTGATGCCAACGGCGGCACCATCAATACACCGCCACCACGAGAGACGAGTTCTCGTGTGGCCGTCGTTACTTCATCGTTAGGAAACGTTGGGTTTTGTCCACGACGCGGATTGACATGACGACCACGCATGCGAGGCGCCGATGCACTGCTCAACGTTGCTCGCCAACTACCAAACCACTGCTGGGACATCCACTGTGCAAGTGATACAACGTCAGGCTCGACACCATCTCCAGACACAGAGACAATCGGAACGAGCCGATTGATATCTACCTGAACATCAGTGCGCTCGTCAGCGCTGCCGATTTCGACAATCCATCCGCCGACACGACGCCCATTGAGGTCAATACGAACTCGAGCCCCTCGACCAACACGTGGCACAAGGGACTCGGGTACGAGGTAATCAAAGACTTTGTCGATGCCCGAAACCTCGGGCACCACCGACGCGATGATCGGCGACAGAATCGTCAGAGCTTGACGGCGGACTTGAAGTCAGACAAACGTGAGAGTGCTTCCCACGTGAACTCTGGCTCGTTACGACCGAAGTGACCGTATGCAGCTGTCTTCGAATAGATCGGGCGCTTCAAGTCAAGGTCGCGAACGATTGCGCCTGGACGAAGGTCGAACACATTGCGCACTGCAGCTTCGATGGACTCTTCGCTCACCGTATTGGTGCCGAACGTTTCCACCAAGATGCTCACTGGCTGTGCCATACCGATTGCGTAAGCAACCTGTACTTCACACTTCTCTGCAGCACCTGATGCAACGACGTGCTTGGCGACCCACCGTGCCGCGTATGCAGCGGAACGGTCGACCTTTGAGGGGTCCTTACCGGAGAATGCGCCACCACCGTGACGACCCATACCACCGTATGTGTCGACGATGATCTTGCGACCAGTCAAACCAGTGTCGGCGTGTGGTCCACCAAGAACGAACTTGCCCGTTGGGTTGATGTAGATCGCAGGATTGTCACCCTTGAATGCTTCAGGGATTGTCGGCAAGATGACCTGCTCGATGAGGTCAGGACGAATCTCAGTCTCACGGTTCACACCATCGCGGTGCTGCGTTGAAATCAGAACAGTAGTGAGGCGAACAGGCTTGCCATTTTCGTATTCGAAGGTGACCTGAGTCTTGCCATCTGGGCGAAGGTACGGGATGAGGCCGCTCTTGCGAACTTCTGTCAAACGCTCTGCAACACGGTGCGCAAGCCAAATTGGCAATGGCATGAGGTCTGGAGTGTCGTTACATGCGTACCCGAACATCATTCCCTGGTCGCCTGCACCTTGAGTGTTGAGTGCATCTTCAGCGCTTTGTCCGCTGCGAAGTTCTTCTGACTTGTCAACGCCTTGAGCAATGTCAGGGCTTTGAGCGTCAAGTGCGACGAGCACACCACAGGTGTTTCCGTCGAAACCAAATGCTGCATCGTTGTAGCCGATGCGGTTGATTGCTTCACGGGCGATTGCTGGAATATCAACATATGCATCAGTGGTGATTTCACCAGAGACGACGCACAGACCAGTGGTGAGCAATGTCTCACATGCAACTCGGCTGTGTGGGTCCTTCGCGAGAATGGCGTCGAGAACTGAGTCAGAAACCTGGTCTGCCATCTTGTCGGGGTGACCCTCGGTGACGCTTTCTGATGTGAACGTGAAATTCCTCACGACAACTCCTTCGTAGTTACGGACGAG
>WLHL01000080.1 GCA_009702755.1 Actinomycetota bacterium | reverse complement strand
GTGGAAGCTGATGTCGTGATTGAGAGTGTTGGACCTGCAACATGGGACAAGTCAATGCGTTCCCTTGCACCAGGTGGCCGATTGGTGGTGTGTGGCGGCACCTCAGGACCAAAGGTCGAGATCAACCTTCCGCGTCTCTTCTTCAAGCAATACGAGATCATTGGCTCAACGATGGGAAGTTACGAAGAGTTTGATCAACTTCTCCAACTCGTGGAGCAAGGTCTGCCGATTGCAATTGATTCCGTTCACCCTTTGGCCAAATATGAAGTCGCACTTGCAAAACTTGAAAAGGGAGAACAACTTGGGAAGATTGTTCTTCGTCACGAAGGTCAATAGAAGTGCCAGACATTCAGACACTCAAAGAGCGTGCATGTTCAAAGATTGATGCGATAGCTCAGGATCTTGTCGAGGCAAGCCACACCATTCACGAGAATCCGGAACTGAACTATGAGGAGTTCATTGCATCCGAGTTACTTGTCCGCTTAGCAAATAACCATGGTCTTTCGACCGACAGAAATGCCTATGGTTGCGAAACCGGATTCGTAGGGGAGACAGGTACAGGCTCCACTGTGTGTGTCATGAGTGAGTACGACGCATTGCCGGCAATTGGTCACGGATGTGGACACAACATCATCGCCACAGCTGGATTGGGTGCGGCAATTGGTCTCTCCGTCGTTGCCAATGATGCAGGTGGCCGCCTTCGCTATTTGGGAACACCTGCAGAAGAAGGTGGAGGCGGAAAACTTGTCATGGCTCGCAATGGGGCACTCAACGGTGTTGATATCGCCATGATGGTTCACTCTGCAGATGCGGATCTGACCAGCATTGATGCCATTGCACTACAACAACTACTTGTTGAATATGGTGGCGAAGCCGCACACGCGGCTGCAGCACCAGAAAAAGGCAAGAACGCCCTCGACGCCGCTGTCCTTGGTTACATGGCGGTCGCGTCATTACGCCAGCACATTCTTCCGACAGAACGTGTCCACGGCATCTTTGTTCGGGGCGGTAGTAAGCCGAACATCGTTCCTCACGACGCAGCAACAGAGTGGTACGTACGATCAGACACCATGTCCTCACTGTCTGAATTGAAACCTCGGGTGCTTGCTGCGCTCGAAGCAGGCGCGCACGCCTGTGGTTGTTCAGTACGACATCAATGGGATGCGAATCCATATGCCGACATGGTGACTAATAACAATCTTGCCGCCATGTACATCAGTAGTGCTGCTTCGCTTGGGCGAACGGTAGTCGTTCCAGGCAGTAACGGACACCGCGTTGTCGGCAGTACCGATATGGGCAATATCAGTCATCTTGTTCCTTCGATTCATCCGATGATTGCTTCAGCTCCTCCAGGAACTGCGATTCACACCACCGCCTTTGAGAAGGCCTCGCGCTCGCCCCAAGCAGACCAGGCAATCATCGATGGTGCCAAAGCAATGGCAATGACTGCGATTGACTATTGGACATCTCCGGAACAACAATCCGCAATTTCTGCTGAGTTTGCCCGCACAAATGCCAGCAAGGATGTGCTGTAGGCGGTATCCCTGAGCAGGCAGCCTCTGCCTCCTAGGCTAAAAAACCGTGACGGTCTACGTTCCCGAGGAATTTACTGATACTGAATCCGACATCTTGCGTCGGTATTTCACGAACCTTGACCAGCCAGTCTTTGCGCTTGTCAACCTTCCTGAGGTGGTGAAGGGTGCATTGTTTGCTCGTTACAGCCGCAGCCCGCGCAGTTTGCGTCGATTGTTCCTCGATGAGTTCGTGAACGACCTCGAAATCAAGGGTGATCAGGCAGTCGATGCGACCGTCGGAGTTGATCGCGCTGAGTCTTTGTACGAGAAGGTGTTTGTTGAGTACGGCGACGACTCAGTTGCGCAGTTGGGCGGAGTTCATCTCGCCTGCGAACAAGCGTCAAACATTCTGACCAAGATTCTCGAATGGGGCCGCTTGATGAGCTACCTCGAGCAGTCAACTCGATACATCGCCTACGACGATCGTCTTGGTGGCCGGTACCGCTATTACCGCGACCCAGACCTCCTTGAAGGCAAGTTCGGCACACGCTATGTCGGAGACATGGATCGAATGTTCGACTCTTACAGTTCTCTTGCTGAAATCGTCACTCAACACATCCGTTCAACGGTGCCGAAAGGTGAGGGCGATAGTGACTTTGTGTATCGCCAAGCAACACGAGCAAAAGCACTCGACGCAGTTCGTGGGATGCTGCCAGCATCAGCACTCTCGAACGTAGGCATCTACGGAAGTGGACAAGCATTCGAACAGCTCTTGCTTCGCATGCGTGCGCACCCACTACCAGAAGCGCGTGTCTACGCCGACATGATGCTGACGGAGCTTCGCAAGGTCATTCCATCCTTTTTACGTCGCGTTGATGTTGTTGAGCGTGGCGGCAAGTGGTCGGAGTATCTGTCGACAAATACAGCAAACATGAATTCATTGGTTGACAGCTTGTTTGGTGATTCCATCGCATCAGATGTCGAAGAAGTAAGCCTCGTGGATTTTGATCCAGATGGTGAGAACAAAATCGTTGCGGCTGCCTGCTATGCCTTCTCGCATCTGCCCGAGTCTCAGATCTTGGCAAAGGTGGAAAAGATGACCACCGCTGAAAAATCAGAGATTCTTCGCAATTACGTTGGCAATCGCGAGAATCGTCGTCATCGGCCAGGTCGTGCATTCGAACGCACTGATTACCGATTTGATGTGCTGTCCGATTACGGCGCGTTCCGAGATATGCAGCGCCACCGACTGTTAACAATCGAGTGGCAACCTTTGACTCCGTATCACGGTTTCGCCCGTCCAGATCTTGTGGATGCTGCAGGTGCTGCAGATCAATTCAACGAGGTTATGGACCGCTCTGCGGCTCTCTATGACGCCTTGGTCGGGGACCACCCCAGTCAAGCCTCATACGCCGTCTCAATGGCCTATCGCATCAGGTATTCGATGCAGTTCAACGCTCGCGAAGCAATGCACATGCTTGAATTGCGTTCGAGCCCACAGGGCCACCCTTCATATCGACGCGTGGCGCTCGAAATGCACCGACTCATTGCCGAAAAAGCAGGGCATCACGCCGTTGCTGACGCGATGATCCACATGACGACGGAAGCACCAGAGCTCGAGAGGCTCGATTCCGAACGCCGCGCCGAAGCTCGTCGTTCCGGCAAATAGCCAACAGAATCTAAGTGACGAGCGTCACTTAATCTGATTCTTTTCCGAGGATTCGTGCGTTCGTTGGTTTTTATGTCTATTATCCCGCCCCGAGCCTTGTGGCAAAACGGAGGAATCCAAAGTGGCAAAAGATGAGATTGATCCAGAAGAATTGGACGAACTCGAGATTGAAGGCGAGGACGAACTCGACATTCTCGATGACGACCTCGATGGAGACGACCCACTTCTCAGTGACGACGACGACGCCATTGACGACGATGATGACGATGACTCGATGTCGGCGCCGGTGGTGCGCAAGAAGTCTGATGACGATGAAGACGAAGATGACATGGTCGCTCCGGACGACGTCGAGGAAGACCTCGCCGAGATCCTGAAAGATCGCCTTGCTTCGGAAGACCTCCCAGCCGAGGAAGACGAGACAGTCGAGACTGATGATCGGACGGGCTCTGATGAGACTCTGCAGCCAAAACGAGCTGACGAGACCTTGTGCAATCTTTGTTTCATGCTGGTTCGCAAGAACACGACAATGTGTCCCATGGGCGATGACGACTGTCCCGTTGTCGTAAAGAAAAAGAAGAAGTGACGAATCCTTTTCTCGTTGTTCATCGCGCCGTGTGGCGCAGGGTGAATCAAGTGGTGCGCGATGCCCGTTCTCAGGCTCCCGCAGCGCGAATGGTGGGGGAGTTTGCGGTAAAGCAGGTCGCTAAGGAAGCGAACAAGAACCTCCGCAAGGCCACAGAGAAGAAAGATTCCGCAGGCATCTAGCGCCATGCGTGGATCATCATTTGTCCGCATTGCAGTT
>WLHL01000008.1 GCA_009702755.1 Actinomycetota bacterium | reverse complement strand
TACAACTGAAGGCTCTTGATTTCAAGAAACTCTTCGAAGCCGTAGACGCCCAATTCACGGCCAACACCGGATTGCTTGTATCCACCGAATGGAGCATTCGGGTTGAATGCTCCACCGTTAACAGTGACTTGGCCTGTGCGGATGCGACGTGCAATCGCGACGCCTGTCTCCTTGTCGGCTGCGAACACTGCACCAGCGAGACCGTATGGAGAGTCGTTAGCGATATCCACTGCGTTGTCAATGCCGTCGTACGGAATGATGGAAAGAACTGGTCCGAAGATTTCTTCCTGCGCAATGGTCATGGAGTTTGACACCTCGGAGAACACGGTTGGCTTTACGTAGTAGCCCGTTTCGAGACCTTCAGGTGCTCCAGGACCACCAGCAATCAACTTGGCGCCTTCTTCAATGCCTTTGTTGATGTATCCCTGAACGCGGTCGCGCTGTGCTGCTGATGCAAGAGGGCCCACGTTGGTACCTTCTGCGAAGGGATCGCCCACCTTGATGCCGTTGGCAACTGCTGCCGCGAGTCCTTCTGCTTCTGCAAGGCGTGAACGAGGAACGAGCATGCGGCTGAGAAGTGAACATGTCTGGCCACTGTTCAAGAAAGCCTGACCTGTTCCACCCATGACTGCCTTTGCGAAGGTTTCCGCATCAAGGTCTTCACAGATGATGTTGGCACTCTTGCCGCCAAGTTCAAGTGCAACCTTCTTGATGGTGTCTGCACTTGTCTGCATGACCATCTTGCCGGCGCGTGTTGAACCGGTGAAAGACACCATGTCAATGTCGGGGCTAGCAGAGATTGCTTCGCCGACGACTGGGCCTGTACCTGTGACAAGGTTGAACACACCAGCAGGCAGGCCTGCCTCGTGAATGATTTCAGCGAGCATGAATGCGTCGATTGGTGCGACTTCGCTTGGCTTCAAAACAACGGTGCAACCTGCAGCCATTGCAAATGCAACCTTGGCTGCAATCTGATGCAATGGGTAGTTCCATGGAGTGATGCAGCCGACAACACCGATTGGTTCGCGAACGACAAGTGATGTCCCGACTTCCTTCTCGAAATCAAAGGACTCTGCAAGAATCGCTGCTTGTGCGAACGAGTTCATGGGGATACCCACCTGAATCATGTTCGACAATGGCTTCGACATTCCGGTCTCGCGGGAAATTGCTGATGCAATTTCATCCATGCGTGCACCAAGTGCGCCAGCAATGGCATTCATGAACTTTGCACGGTCAGCCTTCGGAAGAGCGCTCCATGCAGGGAACGCAGCCTTTGCAGCGGCAGCGGCTTTGTTGACATCGCCTGCTGTTCCTTCGGGAATAGTTGCCATGACCTGCTCGGTGATGGAGTCAAACACTGAAATGGTCTTGGTGCCTTCAGAGGCGACCCACTGGCCATTGATATAGATCTTGTCGTAGGTGGTCATGAGAACTCTCCGTGATCAGGCACCCCGAGGTGGGTGCTCCTTAGACGCTAGGCGAATGAATGTCCCAATGTCCCGTTCTGGGGTCCATACGTATGAAGTATTCGGTGAAACTGATGGAGCCAAGCCTCTGTGGTGCGGGCAAAGGGGTCACATGAAGAATTTTCGGTTAATCGGTGTGCTGTTGCTGACGGCAAGTTTTGCGCTGGCCTCGTGTGGTGCAGACCCAACGAACTTTGGAACCTTGCCGGCGGACACCGTTTCAAACAAAGTCACTGGCAACGTGCATGAGTGGGGTATTGACCTCAGTGCGCAGAAGGCCACCGCGGGTGAGGTGACTTTTGCAATTGCCAACTTTGGAAGTATCGCTCATGAATTCATTGTGGTGAAAACTGATTATGAGGTCGGTCAGATTCCTCTGGGAGCCAACAATCGTTTCGATGAAGAAGGCGAAGGTGTCGAAGCGATCGATGAGATTAAGGAATTTCCTATCAATACATCTGAGGTATTGACTGTGAATTTGGAAGCGGGCAACTATCAGTTGCTATGCAATATCGCGGGTCACTACGCAAACGGAATGCATGCAGCATTCATTGTTGAATAGCACGAGATGGTGATGCAGGTTTAGGCCAGCACGAACCCTTCGTAGCCATTTCGCGCCACTTCGTTGCATTTGTCAACATAAGTAGGAAAGCCAATAAGTGGCATGAAGACACGTGGTTTCCCAGGAACGTTGGCTCCCAAGTACCAGCTATTGCAGGATGGGTACAACGTCTTGTCTGCAACCGCGTTCACAAATGCCACCCAGTCAGATTGTGATTGCTCCGTGGTCTCAATTACTGCGAGATTGTTGTGTGACATGTGGGCAATGCAGTCTGCAATCCAGTCCACATGTTGCTCAATGGACATGATCATGTTGGTCAGTACGGACGGGCTTCCTGGTCCCGACACCATAAACATGTTGGGAAAACCTGCAGTATTGAGCCCCAAGTATGTAACGGGTCCGCCGTTCCATGCATCGGCGAGTGATTGGCTATTGCGACCACGAATGTCGATCTTGAGAAGTGATCCGGTCATAGCGTCAAAACCTGTGGCATATACCAAGACATCGAAAGTGTGTTCAACTCCATCAACCACAAGACCGTGCTCAGTGATCCTCTCAATGGGGTGGTTGTCAACGCCTACGAGTGTCACGTTGTCACGATTAAACGTCTCGTAGTAGCCGGTGTCTAAGCACAGTCGTTTACAGCCAATGACTTGGGTGGGCATCAGCAAATCTGCCGTAGCGGGATCCTTCACGATGAAGCGAATCTTCTGCCGCACAAACTCCGCCACTAAGTCGTTCGCGTCTGCGTGAAGAAGGAAATCGTTATACGACGACAAGAATCCAAACCCGCCTTCGTCCCAGCGACGCTCAAACTCAGCCCAGCGTTCCTCATCGGTTGATTCCAAAGCAGAAGTCTCTCCGCGGCGAATGTTTGAACCGAATGCTCCCGTTTGTCGACGGTTTGCATCTCTGAACTCTGGATACGCAGATTTCACCTTGGCGACGTAGTCGCGGTCAATTGATTCGTTGCGCGCAGGAATGGAAAACGAAGCAGTGCGTTGGAAAACGGTGAGGTGCGCCGAATCCTGGGCGATGATGGGGATGCTTTGAATAGCAGAAGACCCCGTGCCAATAAGGCCAACGCTTTTTCCAGAGAAGTCGACACCATCGTGGGGCCATTCGCCCGTGTGATACACCTCGCCGGTGAAAGATTCAGCACCAGGGAATTGTGGGCGGTTGGCAGATGACAAGCATCCTGTGGCGAAGACAACAAAGCGAGCTGTGACGACATCGCCCTTGTCTGTGGTGACGGTCCATGTGTTGTTGTCTTCTGAGAAATGAGCAGACACAACACGAGTGGAGAACTGAATGTCTGTGCGAAGGTCAAAACGGTCTGCCACATGCTGTGCGTACTTCAATATTTCGGGTTGGGGCGCATATCGCTCTGTCCATTCCCACTCTTGTTGAAGCGTGTTGTCAAAACTGTACGAGTACTCAACACTCTCAATGTCACAACGGGCACCTGGGTATCTGTTCCAGTACCACGTACCGCCAACATCAGTGCCTGCTTCAAACACTTGAACAGACATGTTCATCTCGCGTGCTTTGACAACTGTGTACATTCCGGCAAAACCAGCGCCCACGACCGCAATATCAACTGAACGTTCCACGTCGCCCCCTCTGTGGTTCAGCATCAAACCTTACTTCAACGAAATCAGCACAAGTCCTGTCGTCGGTAGCTCTGTTTGCGAGATTGAGATCGTGCTGCCGACCTTTTGAACGAGTCGACGATTGCCGTTTGCCAGTTCAACTATTCCTTTGGCACGGACAACTGACGACGGAAAGTTCTGAAGGAATGCGAAAAGTTGTTGTTCATCTTGTGCACTCACGTGGCTCAGGGTTGTGGTGCTGAACTCAGTGTGGGTTTCAGCGACGGCACTGTCTGCATGAGGAGCCAGATTCATCATCAGTGATGACAACGTGGCGCTTGTTGTGAGAACCAGTGGCGTTGATGGCGCAAGCGAAGAGACGATGGATCTCACTTCTGAGATCACAGAGTCTGTGGCTTCATCGCTCTTGGTAATGGCGAGGAGATGAGCTGCTTGCACTTGTAGGGCAAATGTTCGGCCTACAAGTGGGTCTTTCGAGGTCTCAAGCGCTTGAGTGGCATCAACAAGCACCACGTTGCCGAGGTGATGGAACCCCTCGATGTGTGCAAATGCTGCAACGGCTGCGGGATTAGCCACGCCACTGGCTTCAATGACGACTACCTCTGGCAATTCGGTTCGATCCAAGATGCTGAAGAGCACATCAGCAAGTGATTCACCAACAGCGCAACAGATACATCCGTTCGTCAACTCAATGGTGTCGTTGTGTTTCTCTTTAATGAGCGACGCATCAATATTGACGGATCCAAAGTCATTCACAACAACGGCAATGCGTTGGGTGGCACTACTGAGGACATTGTTAATCAGGGTTGTCTTGCCAGCGCCGAGATAGCCACCGATGACGAGTACGGGGATGCGGGGCG
Organism: Actinomycetota bacterium; assembly: GCA_009702755.1. Taxonomy (GTDB): domain Bacteria; phylum Actinomycetota; class Acidimicrobiia; order Acidimicrobiales; family Ilumatobacteraceae; genus UBA2093. Next base: position 48,778 of record WLHL01000008.1, on the reverse strand, counting down.
CTTGAGTCATCGTTGCGCAGTGCTCTTGCTGGGAACTCCGCCCAGAATTGTTCCCCACACCTGAACATCTCGAATGGCCATCGCATCGACTTCGTATGGGTCTTGTTCGAGCACTGTCATGTCGGCGTATTTGCCCACCTCGAGTGATCCGACAAGGTGATCCATGTGTAGTTGGTATGCGCCGTCGATGGTGGCCGCATGAAATGCGCGGTTAACATCAATTCGTTCCGCAGGCCCCACAACATCGCCGTGTGGAGTGGCGCGATTAACGGCAGCCCACATTGTGTGCAATTGATTTGCCGGTGTGACAGGGGAGTCTGAATGGAAGGCGTACTGCAAACCAATGCGATCCGCAGTCCCACACGGGTTCATTGCTGCAGCTCTATCGGGTCCGATGGTGATGTCGCGATGTTGTTCACCCCAGAACCACATGTGGTTCACAAAGAAATTCGCTGACATGCCCAAGTTCTTGGCCTTGCGCATCTGCGCTTGAGTGATGAGCTGAGCGTGGGTGATGGTGTGGCGATGATCAAGCCACGCATGCTCGCGGAGCAGTACTTCAATTGCATCAATGAATACGCCTGATGTTGTACTGCCATTGCAGTGACAATGAATACCGATTCCTGCTTGATGGAACGGACGTAGATAATCGACAACTTGTTCGGGAGGTAGAAGAAAGAGTCCATGATCTTCACCAGTGAAATATCCAGGCCAGTTAACAACGGCAGTGAATCCTTGGATGGATCCATCCAGCACCATCTTCACGACGGGGATGTGCATCTTGTCGTGTGTCTTCGTGCGTGCTTCCTGCACTTTTTCGACAAACTCGTGCATGGCAGGTGGACCGCCAATAATTCGTGGAACGGAAGCAACTCGTACATGGAATGAGTCAATCCGAGTGGCGTTCAACACCTCTTCCAGTGACTCGTCTTTCGCGTGAAAGTTGTTTCCGAGGTCTGCCGCTGTCGTGATGCCTGCGTTACGCATGGCATTAGCGAAATGTCCGATTGTTTCGAGAGAGAAAACAACTTGTCCGATGAGGCGAAACTCATCACGGGCCAACGCCATCGCAGCAGGTTCCCGCAATTCTCCGTTGGGTTGGCCATTCTTATCAAACCCCACTCCTGGTGCAGGGTGTCCTGCCTCAATGCTGTACTTCTGCAATATGAATGAGTTGACAGTTGCAAGGTGTCCACTTGCATGAAAGACAAACACGGGATGTTGTGTCGTCGCTTCATCGAGATGATGACAAGACAGGCGTTCTGTGTCGAGATAAATCGGATCAAAACCGGATACCACGATGGGCTGACCTGGTTCTGTTGTCGCAGCGATGGATGCAAGCCGTTGCACAAGTTCATCAGTGGACTTCACCCCATCGACCCATGAACCATCGGGCATATGACGACCGAACCAGCCGACATAGGGGATGTTCGAGTACATGCCCGTCATGATGTGAGAGTGAGCCTCAACGAATCCAGCAGTGAGAACTTTGTCCTCAAACTGTCGGTCAATCGTGGTGATACCCCACTGCTGACAATCCTCGAGAGTGCCAACAGACAACACCTTGCCGTCGCGAACAGCGATAGCAGTGGCGGTGGGTTGCGAAGGGTTGGCAGTGCGAATGAGTCGCGCCGTATAAATCACGTCCCCAGCGTGTGGGGGTTGGGTGCTGGTCATTGGTTCAGTCTTACCGACTGAACCAATGGACTAGTAACTACGTGCTGGTTTTTTGCGACCGGCTGATGCGCCACGAGGGCCAGCTGGGCGGCCTCCGCGAGAATCAGGGCGCGGTCCACGTGGACGATCATCGCCTGCACCGCGTGGGCCACGGTCGTCACGGCCGCGGAAGTCTCCGCCGCCTGTGCGAGGTCCACGTGCTGGACGGTCGTCGCGGTCACGGAATGATGGGCGTGAATCACGGTCACCGCGTGGTGCGCGGTCGTCACGGCCGCGGAAGTCTCCGCCACCGGTACGTGCTGGACGGTCGTCGCGGTCACGGAATGATGGGCGTGAGTCACGATCGCCGCGTGGTGCGCGGTCGTCACGGCCGCGGAAGTCTCCGCCACCGGTACGTGCTGGACGGTCGTCCCGATCACGGAATGATGGGCGTGAATCACGGTCGCCAAATGATGGGCGTGAGTCACGGTCGCCACGTGGACCACGATCATCACGGTCACGGAATGATGGACGTGAATCACGATCGCCACCGCGTGGACCACGGTCGTCACGGTCACGGCGCTGTCCGCCACCACCAAACTTGCTGCCACCACGACGTGGGCCGCCACTGCGACCGCCGCCACCGCCGCCGCGCTGTGGGCGACGCTCTTCGAGGTTTGGCATTTCTTTGAGTTCGCGTTCACCTGGTGCGATCTCGGTGAGGATGGGGTCACCCTTCACAACAGTCTTCATGATCGGGTCAATGCCTGCATCTTTCGCAAGACGCTTGGTGTGACGACGCATGTTCTCAGTCACCATCGTGATGACAGTTCCTTCTGCGCCGGCACGTGCGGTACGGCCAGAGCGGTGAAGGAATGCTTTGTGCTCTTCTGGTGGATCAGCGTGAATAACAAGTGCGATGTCGTCAACGTGAATACCGCGTGCTGCGATGTCTGTTGCAACAAGAGTGTCGACTTTGCCTGCAGACAATGCTGCGAGGTTGCGTGCACGAACTGCTTGTGAAAGATCGCCGTGTAGTTCAACTGCAGGAACACCGTTTTCAACAAGTGCAGCAGCAAGCTTGCGAGCACCGTGCTTGGTGCGAGTAAAGACAAGTGCACGACCAGGTGCTGCACACAAGTCAGCAATGATGTCGAAACGGTTGCCCTGAGTGACTTGGAAGAAGTAGTGCGTCATCTGCGCTTCGTTCTCTTCCGTCGACTCCACTTCGTGGGTCACTGGGTTCTGGAGGAACTTGCGAACGAGCTTGTCGATTCCACGGTCAAGAGTTGCCGAGAACAGCAAGCGCTGTCCTTCGCGTGGTGTCTTTTCAAGAATGCGAGTCACGTGCTCAAGGAATCCAAGCTCGGCCATGTGGTCGGCTTCATCCAAGATGGTGCACTCCACTGCGTCGAGTTCAATCTGTCCGGACTCCATGAGGTCAATGAAGCGGCCTGGGCAAGCAACAACGATGTCGACGCCATTGCGCATTGCGTTGATCTGGCCGGTGTAGCTCACGCCGCCGTACACAGTGGCGGTACGCATACCGAGTGCATCAGCGAGGGGAACGAGTACGTCACGCACCTGGTTTGCAAGTTCACGTGTTGGTACCAAGATGACGGCACGTGGACGGAAACGGTCGCGAGGCTTGTTGCTCTTGTGAAGGCGAGTGAGCATCGGAAGACAAAACGCGAGGGTCTTGCCCGATCCGGTACGGCCACGGCCGAGGGTGTCACGACCCGAAAGAGCGTCGGCAATTGTTGCCTGCTGGATGGGGAACGGAGCCAAAATTCCTTGTGAAGCCAACTCGTCAACTAAGACGGAGGGCAGTCCGAGGTCAGCAAAAGTAACAGGACTGATGTCCATGGGGGTATCTCCCTTGTAAGGGCCATAGATACCGGTTTGTACCCATGGACAAATGAATGAGCCCATACCGTACAGCGTGGCCTGTGGAAAAACTAGGGATTCCTTGAAAATTCTAGGAAATCTGACTGTGACCCTTGTGGATTAAGAGACTGTGACCTTAATGGCAGCGTCTCCAGCGGTGCTTCCTTTGCCTGCGATCTTCTTCAGAACGCTCATCACGCCAATCATTCGATAACCGATGCTGTACTTCTTTCGAATGAGTGCATCAACCCGTTGCGTGTCGGCTTCGTCGAGCACGAGAGCTGCACCGCTGTACACGATGGCGCCGGGTGCAATCTTTCCGCGCATGTCGCAGACAGTCAAAGTTGCTCGTGCGTCATTGCGAAGTCGCTTCACCTTGTATGCATCGGGATCCGTGGTGAATGCATATCCACCTTCAAACGGGACTACCCATACAGGAGTGGCAACGGGGGTGCCATCTTTCTTGTAGGTCACGAAAGAGACGTACTTTGCTGTGTCGAGGTCTGCCGGCATGGGGCTCTCCTTGAGTCAATCAATTGGTCGGGGTGGGGAGACTCGAACTCCCGGCCTCCTGGTCCCAAACCAGGCACGCTACCAACTGCGCCACACCCCGTGGTGTGAGTGTCCGAGGATATCAGACAGAACGAAAACCCCTATCGGGCTCGCTTTGCTTGACGTGCAAGTCGCTTTGCGGAACGACCGATGGGCTCGATGTTGCGGTGGTCGAGGTCCCCGATTTCATTGCCGTTCACAAACAGAACGCGATAGCGCAGCCAATTGAAGCCATTGGACAAGATGACCTTGCCTTCGGTGCCTGCAGGGGCGCCATCAACATCGACGGTGGTACGCACCTTGTCCCCATTGCGCAGGTTGATCTGGCCTTCATGGGGGGCGGCGAGTGCGTGGGGCTTCCAAAGCGTCATGTCTCCATTATTGCTGGAAAGGGAGCATTGAATGCGAACCGATACACTCCGAAGCCTGTGAAAAGCACTCTTGAAGCCCTCGAAGGCAACCAGGTCAAGCTCTCCATTGAGGTGGAAGAGTCAGAATTCGACAAGAACATCGACGCCGCGTTCCGCAAGATCGCACATGAAGTGCGTCTTCCTGGATTCCGTCCAGGCAAGGCACCGCGTCGAGTACTTGAGGCACGCATCGGAATGGATGCTGCTCGTGGACAGGCATTGCAAGACGCGATCCCTGAATACCTCAGCAAAGCCGTCATCGAACACAAGGTCGACATTGTCGCTCAACCAGATGTGAATCTGCTTGAAGGACAAGAGTCCGGCGTTGTGAAGTTCGAAGCAACATGCGAAGTTCGCCCCGTCGTGCAAGTACCTGGTTATGCAGGCTTGCGCGTTGAGTTGGTGAACCCTGCGCTCACCGACGAAGAGTTGGAAGAAGCAATCACCACTGAGCGTCGTCGTTTCGGAACACTTGCCGACGTTGATCGTGCGGCAGCTGTTGGTGACAATGTCGTGATTGACCTTGAAGGTCTTCGCGGTGGCGAGCCAGTGCCAGGACTCAACGTTGATGAATGGACATATGAAGTGGGTCGCGGCTGGGTTGCTCCTGGTTTTGATGACCAGCTCACTGGTGCCAAGAAGGGCGACACATTGAAGTTCACTGCTGTCCCGAATGGCACAGAAGAAGAAGCCGATTTTGTTGTCACCGTGAACCGCGTGCAAACGCTCGAGATTCCAGAACTTTCTGATGCATGGGTTGCTGAGAACATCGCAGACGCCGACACCATTGATGAATGGAAGGCAGCTCTTCGTGCTCGTTACGAGGAAATGCGTGCGAATCAAATGCGCCGCACTGTTGTGGATCGTGTGACTGACGAACTTGAGAAGCTTGTTGAGATTGAAGCTCCAGAGTCAATGGTCAACAATGATCTTCAGGCACGAGTACAAAACACCTTGCAGCAGTTCCAGTCACAGGGCATTGCTCTTGATCAGTGGCTTTCCGCCACCGGCCAAGACGCCGACTCGTTCATCGCCAGCATGAAGACCCAGTCTGAAAAGGCCGTCAAGATCGACCTCGCATTGCGCGCTGTCGCTGTGGCGCAGGGAATCACTGTCACAGATGAAGATCTCGAAGCAGAGTACGAATCAATCGGCGTTCGCGTGGGCGAGAAGACTGCCAAGGTACGTAAGGCCTACGAGCAGAATGACGCCGTGACTGACCTCATCGCACAGATGACAAAGTCACAGGCGCTCGAATGGCTCCTGCACAACATCAGTTATGTAGACCAGAATGGTGCAGTGCTCGATACGAACACCGTTCTTGGTGATCATGATCACGACCACGATCATGACCATGATGACCACGATCACGACTAACCAGACCACGACTCACTTCATCACCACGAATTAAGGGACACAGCAATGAATTTCCAGAACTACTACGTTCCGAATGTCACCGAGACAACGAGCCGTGGCGAGCGTGTGTACGACTTGTACTCACGTTTGTTGAAGGAAAACATCATCTTCCTCGGCACTCCGATTGATGACACCATTGCGAATCTCATCTGTGCTCAGTTGATTCACCTTGAGAGTGAAAACCCTGATCGTGACATCAACATCTACATCAACAGCCCCGGTGGAGACATCAACTCGCTGTTCGCTATCTACGACACCATGCAGTTCATCAAGAACGACATCGCAACAATTTGTCTCGGACAAGCAGCTTCTGCTGCAGCCGTGTTGCTCGCAGCTGGCACCAAGGGCAAGCGCCTCGCACTTCCACACAGCCGTGTTCTTCTCCACCAGCCATATGGCCAGGTGGGCTATGGCCAAGTCACCGACTTGGAGATCGCCGCGAAGGAAATCTTGCGGATGCGTGACCTTCTTGAGGAAATTTTGGCCAATCACACCGGCCAGAGCATGGAAAGAATCCATACAGATACCGACCGCGACTTCGTATTAGAAGCTCAAGAGGCCCTGGAGTATGGCATTATCGATGATGTGATTTCATCACGTCAGCTAACGGACCGCACCGGTCCAATTCGCTGATTCACATCATCGAGGGAGGGCCTTCGTGGCCAAATTTGGAGACACTGGCGAGCTATTGAAGTGCTCGTTCTGCGGCAAGTCCCAGAAACAGGTCAAGAAACTGATCGCCGGCCCCGGTGTGTACATCTGCGATGAGTGCATCGAGCTGTGCAACGAAATCATCGAAGAAGAAGTAGGCGAGCGCTCTGGCGTTGAGTTCGAGTCGCTCCCAACTCCTGTCGAGACTCGTGCATTCCTCGACGAGTATGTCGTCGGCCAAGAGCGAGCCAAAAAGGTTCTTTCTGTTGCTGTCTTTCATCACTATCGACGCCTGCAGTACATGGCGCAGAACGTGGGCATTCGTCGCGACGAAGTAGAACTGCAGAAGTCGAACATTCTTCTTCTTGGGCCCACTGGTTGCGGCAAGACTCACCTCGCTCAAACATTGGCTCGCATGTTGAACGTGCCGTTCGCAGTTGCAGATGCCACGGCGTTAACCGAAGCGGGATACGTCGGCGAAGACGTTGAGAACATTCTCCTCAAACTCTTGCAAGCTGCAGACTTTGATGTGAAGCGTGCCGAACAGGGCATTGTGTACATCGACGAGATCGACAAGGTTGCTCGTAAGGCCGAAAACCCGAGCATCACTCGTGATGTGTCTGGTGAAGGTGTCCAGCAAGCATTGTTGAAGATTCTTGAAGGCACCGTTGCATCCGTGCCACCACAAGGTGGACGCAAGCACCCTCACCAGGAGTTCATTCAGATCGACACAACAAACGTGTTGTTCATCTGTGGCGGAGCATTCGCCGGCTTGGAACAAATCATCGAACAACGAGTGGGTCACAAGGGAATGGGCTTCCATGCCACAGTGACGTCAAAGTCAGAGAAGAATCCTGGCGAACTATTCGCACAAGTTCTTCCAGAGGACTTGTTGAAGTTCGGCATGATTCCAGAATTCATTGGCCGCTTGCCAATGGTAGGCGCAGTGCACGCTCTTGATAAGCCAGCGTTGATGCAGATTCTCACGGAACCAAAGAATGCCTTGGTCAAGCAGTACGGAAAGATCTTTGAGTTTGACGATGTTGAACTCGACATCACTCCTGAAGCGCTTGAGGCCATTGCTGATCTTGCTCTCACTCGAGGAACAGGCGCACGTGGACTTCGCGCACTGCTTGAAGAGACATTGCTTGATGTGATGTATGAAGTTCCTGGTCGTACGGATGTCGCGAAAGTTGTTGTCACCGCTGAGAGCGTGAACAACAAAGTGTCGCCAGAAATCGTTACAAAGACAGCTGCGCGTGCTCCACGTCAGCGTCGTGCTGCTTCTTAGTTCTCGTGAATTTTTCCGAAGCCCTTGTTTATTTAGACGAGCACGCCTCCTATGACAAGACAGGCCGTGTTGATTCGCCATCGACGGCAAACATTGAAGCACTGCTAGCGGTTCTTGGTGATCCACACAATGACTATCGAGTCATTCACGTAACAGGCACCAACGGCAAGGGTTCAACATCACAAATCATCACCAAACTGTTGATGGCGCATGGCCTCAAGGTGGGCACGTACTCAAGCCCACATCTTGAGAGCATTCGCGAGCGCATTCAAGTCAATGGTGAAGCTGTTGCCGAATTTGATTTTGCTGAAGCTGTCGCTGCAGTCGCTAATGCCGAAGGCATGTCAGGCGTTCGTCCTTCGTATTTCGAAATCATGACGGCCGCAGCATTTCGTTGGTTCTCGGATGATGCTATTGATGTTGCAGTGATAGAAGTTGGCATGTTGGGGCGCTGGGATGCAACAAATGTTGTGCAGCCAGATGTTTCCGTGATTACCAACATTGCACTCGATCACATGGAGTTTGCTGGACCAACGCTTGCGCACATCGCGAAAGAAAAGGCTGGAATTATCAAGCAGGGAGGTGTCGCAGTCATCGGTGAATTGAACGAGGACTTACATTCCATCTTTGCGGCGGAACCTCACGACGAGATTCTTTTCCGCGGTGAACAGTTTGACGTTGTTGATAATCATCTTGCACTTGGTGGAAGGTCACTTCATGTGCGGACGCCACGTGCTGACTACATCGATTTGTTCGTTCCACTGCATGGGTGGCACCAAGGCGATAACACGGCAGTGGCGATCATGGCCGTGGAGTCTTTCTTTGGAGCTGCACTTGATCAGGAGACAGTGCAAGAAGGTCTTGCAGCCGTGGCGATGCCAGGGCGCTTTGAAGTTGTCGGGCATCAACCGTTGGTGATTTTGGATGGTGCTCATAATCCAGCCGGTGCTGAAGTGTGTGCCAGCGTGTTCTTTGATGACTTCGACCCACATGGTCGGCGCATCCTTGTCGTCGGTGTCCTCGGAGGTCGAGACATTGCCGACACCTTGTCCGCTCTGAAAGTCGATGAGTTTGAGCGCGTGATTTGCTGCACCGCGCCGTCCCCGCGAGCGCGGCCTGCCTCTGAAATTGCCTCGGTGGCAGAAGAGATGGGGTGTTCCGACATCTTGACGGTCGACACAGTGGAGCGAGCCTGTGATCTTGCGCTGTCGGATGCCTCGAGTGATGATGCAATCTTGGTCGCAGGGTCCCTTTACGTAGTCGGTTCTGCACGCACGCATCTGCGAAAGGTGCTTCCATAAAGGGTTTGCTCGGGTTTGCAGGGGTAAGGCACGGGCCAGCCCCTAGCCTGAAGGGATGTCAAATCGCACCCTCGTCCTCCTCAAGCCAGATGCCGTAGAACGTGGCCTTGTCGGCGCCATTACCTCTCGTTTCGAAAACAAGGGCCTTCGCCTGGTGGGCATGGAGCTTCGGACCCTCAATAAGGCAATTCTTGAGCGTCATTATGAAGAGCATGTCGGTAAAGGCTTCTACGGCGAGCTTGTTGAGTTCATGTCTCGCGGTCCAGTCGTTGCAATGGCCATTGAAGGCCCTGAAGACACGTGGGAAATCGTTCGCACCATGATGGGCGCAACCAACCCAGCAAAGTCGGCACCAGGAACCATCCGTGGAGATTTCGGCACCTTGTTTACCGAGAACCTTGTCCATGGCAGTGACTCAGCAGAGTCAGCCGCTCGCGAATTAGGAATCTTCTTCCCCGCCCTCTAAGGCGCGGATAGTTATCATCCCGTAGGCGACCTTCGCGGTCTGCTGGGGGAGAGCATGTATGGCCCGTAATAATCCTTTGGCAATTGGTCGAGATATCGCGATTGACCTTGGTACCGCTAACACTCTTGTGTACGTTCGCGGCCAAGGCATTGTTCTCAACGAACCATCTGTTGTCGCAATTGATATGCGAGATGGTCGTCCCGTTGCAGTTGGTTGGGAAGCCAAGCGAATGCTCGGTCGCACTCCGAAACATATTGAAGCAATTCGTCCTTTGAAAGATGGAGTTATTGCCGACTTCGATGTGTGCGAAAAGATGCTCCGATATTTCATTCAACGCATCACAACAAGTCGTTGGAGTAAGCCTCGAATGGTGATTTGTGTTCCTTCAGGAATTACTGGTGTGGAACAACGTGCTGTGCAGGATGCTGCTGAGTACGCGGGTGCACGTCGACCTGTTCACATCATCGAAGAACCGATGGCTGCTGCGATTGGCGCCGATCTTCCGGTGCATGAACCAAGTGGAAACATGATTGTTGACATTGGTGGTGGAACAACTGAAGTTGCGGTGATTTCTTTGGGTGGCATTGTTGTTGCTCAAAGCGTTCGCGTTGCTGGTGACGAACTTGATGAAGCAATTGTTTCGTTCGTACGCACCGAGTACGGCCTTGACATCGGCATCAACACCGCTGAAGAAATCAAGATTCAGATGGCATCGGCGTGGCCGTTAGCTCAAGAACTAACCGGCGATGTTGGTGGCCGTGACACGGTCACTGGTCTACCTCGCACTGTTGAACTCACGACAGAGAATGTTCGTGAAGCCATTGCTGAGCCAGTTGCTGCAATTATTGACGCTGTGAAGTCCACTCTTGACCGCACGCCTCCTGAATTGGCCGCCGACATCATGGATCGCGGTATCTATTTGTCAGGTGGTGGGGCATTGCTCGCCGGAATCACCACACGCATCAACCATGAAACTGGAATGCCGTGTTATGTCGCTCCAGACCCGTTGTATGCGGTCGCTATCGGTTCGGGTCGTGCACTCGAGAACATCGAAGCGATGCGCGGAATGATGTCCTCTCCAGGACTCGATCAGCAGTAGATCATCCTCCGTGGCGGGCTATTCCTTCACACGGCGTCGAGCGATCTTGTTGCTCTCGTTGACGTCAGTTCTTCTCATCACGCTTGACCTGCGTGGCAGTTCTGCTGTGAACATGACTCGTTCAGCTTTTGGTGCAATCTTCCGACCGATCGAAAGTGCGACTCGTGTTGTCACTCGTCCGATTCAGAACACCTGGAATGGGATTACGAACTACAACGACGTTCTGGCAGAGAATCGTCGTCTTCGTGACCTCGTTGCATACGACGAAGGTGCGACCGTTGCAGCAATTGCATCGGTGCGAGAAGCGCAAGAGCTGTTGGCATTGAACGGCTTGCCGACCTTGGCAGGTATCTCATCATGTACTGCTCAGGTAGTGGGGCAGTCGCCTTCTAATTTCACCCAGACAGTGGAACTCAATCGCGGCTCTGAATGCGGCATCAAAGTCGGAATGCCAGTTCTCAATGCGGCGGGCATGATTGGCAAAGTCACTGATGTCTATAGCAAGCGATCTGTCGTCATGTTGATTACGGACCCTGGTTATTCATTGTCTGTGAAAGTGGTGAATACGCCGCCCACTACGACGACCACCACGGTTCCTGGTCAAGTGGCTGCATCGACGACATCAACGACGACGACAACCACTACGACGACCACGATTCCGCGTACTACGACGACCACGATTAAAGGTTTCACCCCTGGTGGAACTGCAGCGCCCACAACGACTCAACCCTTAGTTCCTGGGGAGACAACTCCGACGGGAACTGTTGGACCTAATCAACCAGGAAAGAACACAAATTCTCCGATCACTGTTCCGGCAGGCGCTGATCTTCCACTACGTGAGACTGGTGCTTTGGAAGGTCGCGGTCTCACAAAGAATCCGATTATTCGTTTCATTGAGAACCAGCCACGATTCGGTTCAGTTGCAGTTGGATCGCCAGTGATTTCATCTGGCGGCGCGACTTCTCTTGCTCCACCAGACATTGTGATTGGAACAGTCAGTCGAGTTGTAAAGCGCACCGGCACTCTTGGCCCTCTTCTTGAAGTCAAGTTGTCTGCGAACTTTGACAACCTCAACTTTGTGCGCGTGCTGTTGTATCAACCAATCACGGAGCGACCAGCGGCACCATGATTGAACGTTTGGTGCTCCTCGCCGAGGCTCGGTATACGCGATTGATCCTCGTCGGATTGCTGTTTTTGTCCTTGCAGACAACAATCTTTAATGAGATGCGTCCCTTCGGTGTGAGTCTGCAAGTAATGCTCTTGCTTGCGGGTTCATGTGGGCTTGCAAAAGGGTCACAAACGGGTGCAGTGGCCGGTTTCATTGTTGGGCTTCTCTACGACATGGTGCTGACGACACCGATGGGTCTGTGTGCAGCAGTATTTGCAGTGGTGGGATACTTAGCTGGCTTTGTTCATACATTCGTGCATGAGTCCACCTGGTGGTCGCGCATGCTTGCGTCATTGGGCGTCAGTGTTATCGGCATGTTCATGTTGCCTATCGCTTTCACAATTACTGGTGCTGAAGGTGTTTTGACAACGGAAGTATTCCTTGTTGCATTTGTGGTTGCAGTGTTTAACGCAGCTCTCAGCCTTCCTGCTGAATGGTTGTGCAACTGGGCCATTCAGGATGAAGCGTTGGCTCGCTGATGGTCGGCGATCGTTCTATCTCGCGTATCGGTGTTCTGGTAACTGTGGCCTCATTGTTGTTGGGGCTACTCACTGTTCGTTTGTGGTTTCTGCAGGCAGTTGATGCTCCTGGTCTAGAAGAGAAAGTGCGCGAAGTTCGTACGCGCACAATCAAACTCACCCCAGAGCGTGGTCGCATTTTCGATCTCGAAGGTCGCGTTGTTGCGAGCAACGAAAGAATTCTGACAATCACAATCGAGCGCGCTGTGATTGCTCGGCCACTCGCTCGTTCTCAGATGTGGGCGCGCCTTTCTGGTGCGCTCAACATGACGGTGGCGGAATTGGAAGACCGATATCAATCGAAGCGATATGACCAGTTACAGCCGTTGCCCTTGAAGGAAGACGTTGCTGAAGACCTCGGTATTTACTTGCGTGAACGAAGTGAGGACTATCCGGGTCTTGATGTTCGAGAAGAGTGGCGACGCGAGTATCCCTATGCACCGATGGCAAGTCATGTCATTGGTTTCCTTGGTGCTATCAAAAAGGGAAGTGAGCAGGAGTACTACAAGAATCTCGGGTATGACCCCGATGCTCGCGTTGGGCAATTCGGAGTTGAGCAAACCTACGAAGCTGTCCTTCGTGGAACTCCTGGATATGTGAAGTACGAGGTTGATTCACGCGGTCGATTCCTTCGTCAGTTAGAACGTCGAGAGCCGGTTCCCGGCAACGACCTTCAGTTAACGATTGATCTTGATCTTCAGCAGTTTGCTGAACAGGCATTGCAAAATGAGTTGTTGCTTCGCCGACGAACCGAAGCGCCACAGGTGATGCAATTCGGAGAGCCAGACCCGGCGTATCCGGAAATCAACTATTACAAAGCACCTGCTGGATCCACCGTCGTCATGAATCATCAAACAGGTGAGATTGCTGCCATGGCGAGTTATCCGAACTTTGATAATCGGTGGTTCAACGCTGGAATCTCTTCAGAGAAGTTCGGTCAACTCTTTCCGACGACCGATGACCCCGACCAATCAATTTTGGTCAACCGTGCGATTTCTGGGCGCTATAACCTGGGCTCCACCTTCAAGCCGTTTGTTGCCTTCGCGGCTCTCAATACTGGCCAGTTAGCAGGCGGACTTGACTACACACTGGTGGATCGCGGTACCTACAAGTTGGTGAGTATTCCAGAGGAACGTTGTCAATTGAACGTGAAGTGTGTGTTCAAGAACGCGTTGTGCGGTAATGGTGCTCCGTGTAAGTACGGACGCATCAATGTTGTGACCGCACTTGCTGTGTCGTCAGACGTTTTCTTCTACAAGATTGGCGAAGAGATTTTCACTGAGCGTGGCAATCGACCAGTTCTCGAAGAGCAGGTTCGTCTTTTCGGATTCGGTTCTCCTACAGAAATCGACTTGCCATACGAATTCATTGGCACTCTCCCTAGTAGATCGTTGAAGCAACGTCTTGCTGCGAGTGGTGCAATTGCGAAAGAAGAAGGAAAGGGCTACTACGTTGGAGACAACATTCAGTTTTCGATTGGCCAGGGACTTCTCTCCGCCACGCCATTGCAGTTGGCAGTTGGCTACGGGGCAATTGGCAACGGCGGCAAAGTGATGAAGCCACGTGTCATTCGAGCTATTTGGGCCCCGGGCACTCCTAATGGAAAGTCGGGACGAGTAGACCTCGATGCTGGAGTCATCATCAAAGATTTCAGTGCACCTGTGGTTGTGCGCGATGTCGGACTTCGTCCTGAGGTTCGTGATCCGCTTGTGCGTGGCCTTGCTCGGGTGATTACCGGCCCCGGTGTGACCTCGGACTTCTATCACGCAACAACTGGCGAGAAGCTTTTCCGTTCATATCCAAAGCGCTCATTGCCTATTGCAGGAAAAACAGGAACTGCTCAGGGCGCAATGAACTTGCCATGGAATGACTCGTCGGCTTTTGCTGCATTCAGCCTCACGGACAAATTTCCGTACACCGCTTCTGCGTACCTTGAAAAGAGTGGTTACGGATCACGCGCCGCCGCACCTGTCGTGAAATGTATTTTCACCGCGCTAGCCGGAAAGATTCAGGTTGCACCTGCCCTGCCTGCTGATCCACTTGACATCAGCAGTTTTGAAGTTGCTCCTCCACAGTCTCTGCCCAATCCGTTGTGTCTCGTTGGTACTGGTTCATCGGTGCGTGACTAATGCGGTTATCAGTAATTAGTCGTCCAAATTTCAGCCGACGTCCGAACTCTGGTCTCGGAAACATTCGTCGTGGCTTCGCTGATCCAACACGCAACATCGATTGGATTCTGATGGCGGCGGTGGGGGCACTCACCATCATCAGCAGTTTCATAATTTACTCAGCCACTCGTCCGCGCCTATTGAACCGAGGCGCTGACCCGTTTCAGTTTGTACAACGACAAATCATTTTTGTGATCCTTGCAATCATCGTGATGGCTGTAGTCATGTGGATTGACTATGTGCAGTTGAAGGGCAGTGCTGAACTGCTTTATGCCGTGACCATTGTGTTGTTGATCTTGGTGATGGTGACAGGCGCGGTGACGGGTGGAGCAAGACTGTCATTCGACCTTGGTCCAATTTCGGTTCAGCCGTCAGAGTTATCAAAGGTGGCCACTCTTTTGTTGCTCGCTGGGTTCCTGGCCGATGACGACACAGAGACTGTCGCGTACGAGCGATTTATTCAATCGCTCTTCATTGTTGGTGTGCCGGTGTTCCTTATCGCTATTGAGCCTGACCTCGGCTCTGCTTCGGTGCTCGTCGCATGTGCCATGGGTGTGCTGCTGGTGGCGGGAGCCCAACTCAAATACATCTCCCTGATTACTTCGCTGGCGATCATCTCTGCATTCGCTGGTGTGGTGTCTGGGGTCGTGAAGGATTATCAGCTCCGACGTATCACTGGCTTCTTGAATCAGAACTCCGACTCAGAGACTTTGCAGAACCTCACAACACAAGTGAGGTTCGCCAAGCGTGCAGTTGCCACCGGCGGGTTCTTCGGCAAGGGGTACTTGCAGGGCCCATTGACAAACGGAGCCTTTATCCCTGTTCAGTCGACCGACTTTGTGTTTTCGGCAATTGGTGAGCAGTTCGGCATGTTGGGCGGCATGACTGTCCTGGGCCTCTTTGGGGTCGTGCTGTGGCGTATCTATCGCATCGCTCGCATCGCCCAGGATCGCCTTGGCGTCCTCATCTGTGCGGGCGTTTTCACCATGATTTTGTGGCAGACCTTCCAAAACATCGGCATGACGATGGGAATTACCCCAGTTTCGGGGGTTCCGTTGCCCTTTGTCTCCTACGGAGGGTCCCATACGGTGGCCTTCGCGATGATGATTGGTCTGGTCCAGAGCGTCCATATGCGCCGTTTCCGGTAGCCCCTACAGGTATCCTGTCGGTCTAGGCCGAAAGGGTCGGCTGCGCCAGTCTGTGGCTGCAGCAGGGCCCACATGGCGCGCCTCGTGCGCGACGTGAGAGAGGAAATTCATGGATACCAACGGTTCCAGCGGTTCATCCGCAGCCGACAACAACCGTCCCGCAAGCGCAGAGCGTCAAAATCGCCCCGAAGGACAAGACGGTCCAAAGAAGCGTCGTCGCGGATCCCGCGGCGGGAAGAATCGTCGCAAGCCTGGCGAAGGTGAAGGGTCTGCTGATTCTTCGTCTGAGGCGCGTGTCTCGACTGCAGCGCCTGCACGCAAGCCTCAGATTGGCGACACTCGACCTGCCGCTCCAGCGCCAGCTGCAAAGTCTTCTGAGCAGAAGCAAGGTCAGGGCCAAGGTGACGGCAACAAGAAGAAGCGTCGTCGTGGTGGACGCGGTCGCTCTCGGTCAGGAAGTGGCCCGGTTCGTGATTCAGCCGAGATTGATGCCGAGATCATCGAGCGTCGTAAGGGTCGTGAGCGCAATGGTCGCCCCGTTGGTCGCTATCTCATGTGTGTGCAGGTCCGTGATGGCGTGACGCAGGTTGCGGTTATGGAAGGCCGAAGCCTTATTGAGCACTATGTCAGTCGTCCTGCAGACGATGTTGGTCAAATCCACGGAAACATCTATCTCGGTCGTGTTCAGAACGTTCTGCCCGGCATGGAAGCAGCATTCGTTGACATCTCGACTCCGAAGAACGCTGTTCTGTATCGCAGTGACGTTGAGTTTGAGTCAGACGATGTCGAGACAAAGGACAATGCTCGAATTGAGCAGATTCTTCGCTCTCGCCAGATGATTTTGTGCCAAGTCACAAAGAACCCCATCGGAGCCAAGGGTGCTCGTCTCACACAGGAAGTATCAATTCCGGGTCGTTTCGTTGTTCTCATCCCGAACTCGAAGACATATGGCATCTCGAAGCGTCTTGATGACTCAGAGCGCCGTCGTCTGCGCACCATTCTTGACCGCGTAAAGCCCGCTCATCATGGCGTGATTGTTCGCACAGCTGCAGAACATGCCACTGAGCATGAACTCACAGCCGACATGACGCGCTTGTTGCAAGAGTGGGAACAGATCGAAGCTGCATCGAAGAGTGCTCAAGGTCCGTCTCTCCTGTATCGCGAGCCTGAACTTGCAGTACGCACTATTCGTGAAGAATTCAATGCGGAATATCGCGGTGTCATGATTGACGATCGTCGCCTTTTCGAAGAAGTGCACAGTTATGTGCAGGCCTTTAACCCTGAATTGGCCGACCGTGTTGAGTACTTCGATCGCGATGCCGAGCCTTTGTCTCTCTTCGAGACCCAGCATGTGCATGAACAGCTGCACAA
Source organism: Actinomycetota bacterium (assembly GCA_009702755.1). GTDB lineage: Bacteria > Actinomycetota > Acidimicrobiia > Acidimicrobiales > Ilumatobacteraceae > UBA2093. The sequence goes on along the minus strand of WLHL01000008.1, from coordinate 31,676 downwards.
GGCTCTTGATCGCAAAGTGTGGCTGCCATCGGGCGGTTCATTGATTATCGAGCACACCGAAGCGCTCACAGTGATTGACGTGAACACCGGCAAGAACGTCGGTACATCAAACCTCGAGCAGACAGTGTTCCAAAACAATCTTGAAGCAGCGCAAGAAGTGGCTCATCAGCTTCGTCTGCGCGACATCGGTGGCATCATCGTTATCGACTTCATTGATATGGAGATCAAGGACAACCGCAAGAAGGTCGTTGAGTCCTTCCGTCAGGCTTTGTCTCGGGATAAGACCCGCACCCAGGTTTTCGACATTTCAGAGCTCGGGCTCGTTGAAATGACCCGTAAGCGCATCGGTGAAGGTCTCATTACGGCATTCGCAGGGGAGTGCCCAGAATGCTCTGGGCGCGGCATGAAGGTTGACTTCACCCTTCTCGACTAGGTCTCAGGGGCCGAAAATCCCTGAAAACAAACGGTCCGAACATTGTCGGACCCCGAAAAACGCAGATAGGGTTATCCCGCTATGTACGCAGTGATCGCATCAGGTGGAAAGCAAGAGAAGGTTGCGCAGGGCCAGAAGGTCCAGCTCGAGCTTCTCCATGTCGAAGATGGCGCTGAGGTTTCTCTCACGCCAATCCTCGTCGTTGACGGAACCACCATCCTCTCCACACCAGACCAGTTGAAGGGCGCATCCGTTAAGGGTCGCGTCATCGGCACCGAGAAGGGCGTCAAGATTGACGGCTTCACTTACAAGCGCCGCACCAACCAGCGTCGTCGCTTCGGACATCGTCAGAAGTACTCGCTCGTCGAGATCACATCCATCGCGAAAGGCTGATCCAATATGTCAAAGACAAAGGGCGGCGGCTCAACAAGAAACGGCCGCGACTCAAATGCACAACGACTTGGTGTGAAGGTGTTTGACGGAACTGTCATCAGCGCCGGAACCATCATCATCCGCCAGCGCGGAACCCGTACTCACCCAGGCAAGAACGTGGGCATTGGCAAGGACGACACATTGTTCGCCCTTACCGATGGCAGCGTGAAGTTCGGTGAGCGCAAGGGTCGCAAGATCGTTGACGTTGTTCCTGCCGAGTAACTCTCGCAACAACTGAAATTCTTTAGAAGGCGCACCGCAAGGTGCGCCTTCTGCATTCACTAGAACTATCTGTCGATGCGCCTGTTACTCGGCAGCAAGCAGCGTGTCGATGCCCTGAGGCAACTTGTAGGTGGGGAAGTCGAGAAGTTGTACGGCTTGTTTGCAAGCGAATCGATCGGTCATGCCGCCGACATACGTGACTGCCTCGTGAGCTGCCGTTGTGCTGTGAGCGTCAAATGGGTTGACCTCGAAAGCGGGTAGCAGTTGCGGGAATGCGATGTAGTGCTCGACAAGCGGACGCAACATGTCGATAACGCTTTGAGCCTGTGCGCGTGAAGCGGCGCGATGATAAATGGCGTCGTAGTTGAAGCGACGGAACAGTGCGAGTGCTTCTGCTGCATCGGGAGTCATTCCGATACGGCCAGTGTGTGCAGTGGCTTGAATCATCCCTGTAATGAATGCGCTGAGCTGTTCACGGCGCGTAACGCCACAGCGATTGCGAACGAGATCGGGCAAGTCAGCATGTGTGACGACTCCGGCGCTCACTGCATCTTCAAAGTCGTGACACACATATGCAATGCGATCTGCCCAACTGACTACTTCTGCTTCGGGAGTAGCAGGAGCGGGTCGTGACCAGCTGTGGTTACGAATGCCGTCAATAGTTTCATTGCATAGATTCAATGGCTGCAACACAACGTCGGCGCCCCATACGGCATGGTCGTATCCATTTTCGATGTAGGGAGACAACGCATCTTCACTGGCGTGACCACCAGGGCCATGACCACAGTCGTGACCGAGCGCAATGGCCTCGGTGAGTGCAATGTTGAGTCGCAGAACACGAGCAATCGACACGGCAACCTGAGCAACCTCGAGCGCATGAGTCAGACGTGTGCGTTGGTGATCATCAGGGAAAACAAAGACTTGGGTCTTGCCGGCAAGACGGCGAAATGATGATGCATGCAGAATGCGATCTCGGTCGCGTTCGAAGCAGGTGCGATACGGGTCTTCCTCTTCAGGTATCGCTCGATTACCGGGGCCGGCCGCACGCGTAGCAAGTGGTGCCATCGTGGAGTCCTCGGTGGATTCACGTGCAAGGCGATCAGCGATATCGGTGGTACCAATGCCAGCCCACGAATCGGCATGGGCAAGCGTGATGCCAGAAGAGGCGGAATTGCCCGACATGGTGGAGACCCATGTGTCATTTCGTTCGCTCTGTGGCATTTCTTCCATGTATTCAGAGTAGGTGAGTGGTGTGTCGCAAGTGCGGTGTATCCGTGGCAAGTAGCCTGAAGAAGCCCTATGAGTGTGTTCGTCGACGAAGCCCAACTAAATGTCCGCGGTGGAGACGGCGGCGCAGGCTGTGTCAGCTTCCGACGTGAAGGTCCCGTGGCCTTTGGTGGACCCAATGGTGGAGACGGCGGCAAAGGTGGCGATGTCTGGTTGGTTGCTGACCGCAATGCGGCGTCGCTTTTGGCTTTTCGTGATCACCCACACCGTCGCGCTAGCAACGGTGTGCACGGGAAGGGTAAAGACCTTCATGGTCGCCGTGGTGAAGATCTTTACATCGCTGTTCCCGAAGGCACTGTGGCCAAAGACATGTACTCGGGTGAAGTTCTCGCCGATTTGGTGAACCATGGCGACAAGTGGCTGGCAGCCGCTGGTGGTCGCGGTGGTCGCGGCAATCACAAGTTCATGAGCAACTTGCGTCGTGCACCAATCTTTGCAGAGCAAGGCGAAGAAGGTCACGAACGGTGGCTCAAGCTCGAATTGAAGCTGATGGCCGACGTTGCATTGGTGGGTTTCCCTAATGCGGGCAAGAGCACCTTCATCAGCACAGTGTCTGCAGCAAAGCCAAAGATTGCGAACTATCCGTTCACCACTCTTGAGCCACACCTCGGTGTTGTGCGTATCGACGACACCACTGAGTTCGTCATGGCTGACATTCCTGGGCTCATTGAGGGTGCGAGTGAAGGCAAGGGTCTTGGGCATCAGTTCCTTCGCCATATCGAACGTGCGCGCGTGTTGTGTTATCTCATCGACCTTGTTGCAATGGACGGCATTGAGCCAGAAGAGCAGTTACGCATCTTGCAACATGAGGTGGGCAACTATCGCCCCGAACTTCTCACTCGTCCGTCTCTGATTGTCGGTACGAAGTCCGACAGTGCAAACCCCACCGATGTCGCCGATTGGAAGCACATCAAGATGTCTTCCATCACATCAGAGAACGTGCGCAATGTCGTCAATATGTTGGCGCAGAATGTTGGCGAAGCTCGTCAGTCTGAACCAGTGGAAGAAGCCACGATCATCATGCGCCCTGAGCCAGAGCATTCGTGGGTCGAGCAGTTGGGCGAGAACGAGTACCGGGTGCACGGACGCAATGCCGAGCGCGTTGTTGCGCTCAATGATGTCACGACCCCTGAGGCCTTGAACTACATCGATGAACGCCTTGCCAAGCTGGGTGTTCCTAAGTTGCTCACTCGCGCTGGGGTTGTGGAAGGCGATGTCGTGTGGATTGCACAATTCAGTTTTGAATTTGTGCCAGAAATGTAAGTCTGTACCCATGCGTGTAGTCGTCAAAGTCGGAACCTCATCACTGACTGATGTGGAAGGCCGTATTCGTCTTGACGTCATTACATCTGTTGCTCGCCAGTTGGCCGCAGCACGTTCTGCCGGCCATGAGGTCTTGCTTGTGACGTCGGGTGCTGTTGCATCCGGAGTTGCTGGACTTGGTCTTTCGGAACGCCCTCAAGACGTTTTGTCTCTTCAAGCCCTTTCTGCTGTTGGTCAGCCTCAGTTGATGGCTGCGTATAACCAAGCTCTCGCTGAATACTCATTGGTGGCCGCACAGGTGTTGCTTGTTCCTCACGACTTTGTTGACAGGCAGCAATACCTTCATGCGCGCAACACTATTGGCCGTCTCTTGGAACTGGGTTGCATTCCTGTCGTGAATGAGAATGATGCGATTGCGAACAATGAGATTCGATACGGCGACAACGATCATCTTGCATCGTTGCTGTCGCACTTAGTCAGTGCCGACATGCTCGTGCTTCTTACTGATACTGCAGGTTTGTATACAGCTGATCCACGGACGAATCCTGATGCCACTGTTATTTCTCTGGTGTCCTCTGATGACCCATTGCTCGCTGTCTCCACATCGGGTGCCGGAACAGAGCGAGGCAGTGGCGGCATGGCTTCAAAACTTGCTGCAGCACGAATCGCATCGTGGTCAGGGGTGACGGCAGTGATTGCCGCGGCATCAGCAGAGGATGCTGTTATTAACGCGATTAACGGAAAAGAAGTAGGCACTCGCTTCTTGCCACATGATCGCAATCTGTCTGCTCGAAAACTGTGGATTGCTTTTGCGGCCGAAGTAGAGGGAACTGTTGTTCTCGATGATGGTGCACGCGATGCAATTGTGTCCCGTGGTACTTCATTGCTTCCCGCAGGCGTGACCGCCGTTCATGGATCGTTCGATGTTGGAGCGACTCTTGAAGTGGTCGATTCTGGTGGTGTTGTGATTGCTCGAGGAATGTCGGCGATGTCATCTTCGCAGGCGCTCTCATGCATGGGGAAGCGCACAGCTGATCTTGCGGACATGTCTGTCGTTGAAGTCATGCATCGCGACGACCTCGTCGTGCTTGCATAGACCTACAGGGTCGTTTGAACGTCGGTCGTTCTCTTCGGCAGAAGTGTCGACAGGTTCTGCATGTCCTTCACTCGGAAGGCGTACAGAGCGATGGCGTACACAACAAAGCCCGCGGTGACACAGATAAAGAGTTCTGCCATCTGTGACATTCCTGATTTCGGATCTAAAAGTTTTTCGAGGCTCCAGACAACGACGCCCATGATGGTGCTTGCACCGAGAACTCGCCACGACATGTCGAACAGGCTGCCCCAATCGATTGCTTGATACTTGGTGTGAAGGAGCCACAAGAGAACCAAGGAGGCAATCATGTACGCCATTCCGAAACTAAAGCCGAGTCCGAAGACGCCGTAGTGATCCACCAAGATGAGGGCAAAGATCACATTGAGAACATTCTCAAAGACGTTCACATAGAACGGTGTCTTTGTGTCTTCATGTGCGTAGAAGCCGCGAAGACAGAAGATGTACAGAGAAAAGCCGGTGAGCCCCACCGAGAATCCGGCGAGTGCGCGTGCTGTATTACTTGCAGCTGCTCCATTGAAGTTGCCGTGCTCGAGAAGAGAACTAATGATGGGATGGGCGAGAATCACCATTGCAATGGATGCTGGGATTGTGAGAATGCTGATCCAGCGAATGCCTGATGTTGTCCATGTGGCAAAACCAAAAAGGTCTCCGGCACGGACGCGGCGAACTAGTTCGGGAACGAAAGTAGTGGCAATTGAAATCGCGAGTAGCCCGTGGGGAAGCATAAAGAAGGTGAATGCCTTCGAGTAAGCGTCTTGGTCGCCGCTTCCTGGTGATGCCAAGTTCTTGATGATGATGAGTGCAATCTGGTTAGTGACCACGTAACCAAATGTCCACGACGACAATTTGACCATTGTGCGGACCGCAGGATGGCGAAAATTGGGTGTGAAACGAAATGTGATGTCCGTGTTTCTCAATGCAGGTGCAAGGAAGAGGGCCATGGCGATGACGCCGCCTGTTGCGGACATTGTGAAGAGCCAAAAGAACGTGTGATCGTTCATGACATCAGTGAGTTCAGGTCGTCCGTCTCTCGTGAATGGAATGAGGACAAGCAATGTGATCGTGACGATATTTGAAAGAACGGGCGACCAAGCTGCCGCTGCAAATCGACGTCGTGAGTTCAAAAGAGCCGACCCGATTGCGGAGAGTCCGTAGAAAAAGATTTGTACGAGGAAGATACGAGTCATTGCAGTTCCAGCACGACGGAACTGATCAACGTCGACTTTGGCGCTTGGATACAGCGAGAACACTCGGAAGATTAACGGTGCGCATGCAATTGCAATCAGAGTTGCGAGTGCGAGTACAACAATGGAAGTTGACACGACGGCTTGGGTTGCTTCTTCGTCATCGTCCTCTGCGAAACGAGTAAAGAGTGGCACCAAACTTGCAGCAAGAAGGCCGCCTACCAGAAGCTCATAGATTGAGTTCGGCGAATTGTTTGCCCCGTCAAAGGCGTCGGCCAAGGCCGTTTGCCCGATGATGACTCCGATGACAACGACTCGCAGAAGTCCCGTGAGGCGGGACATGGCGGTCCCTAGGGCCACCACGAGCGTGTCTTTGAACATGGTGAGAGATTAGGGGCTAGAAGTCTTGGGGCAGGTGTAGGGCTGTTTTGTGTCCCAATGCCCCCGCTGAGCCAGTGCCCCACTAGGTTTGAAGTCTTATGGCACCTCGCTTCGATTCAGTTCAACAAGTTCGTGACGGCCTCAAGGCTGTTAATTATCTGGCCGACGATGGCATTGCGGGCGTTGCGTTCCTCGCTGATCGTCTTGGCAAGCCCATCTTGGTCGAAGGTCCCGCCGGTACAGGAAAGACCCAGCTGGCAAAGAGCATCGCCGAAATGACAGGTGCTCGTCTGATTCGTTTGCAGTGCTACGAAGGTCTCGACGAGTCCAAGGCGCTCTACGAATGGAACTACAAAAAGCAGTTGCTTCGTATCCAGGCAGACAAGAACTCCGATTCTTGGTCAGATGTGCATGACGACATCTTTGGTGATGAGTTCCTTCTGACACGCCCCTTGCTTGAGGCCATCACGGCCGAAGAGCCAGTCGTCCTCCTGATTGACGAAGTGGACCGTGTTGAAGTGGAGACAGAAGCTCTACTTCTCGAAATTCTCTCTGAGTACCAAGTGTCAATTCCGGAGTTGGGCACTATCACTGCGAAGCAGATTCCGATGGTGTTCCTCACATCAAACAACACCCGTGAATTGTCGGAAGCTCTGAAGCGTCGTTGCTTGTTCTTGCATGTTGATTATCCGCAGATGGATCGTGAGAAGGAAATCGTGCTCACCAAGGTGGAAGGCATCACTGAGATGTTGGCCGACCAGATTGCACGTATCGTTCGCAGCATTCGTCAACTCGACCTCAAGAAGGCTCCTTCTGTGTCAGAAACTCTCGACTGGGCTCGCACCTTGGTCTTGTTGGGTCTTGAGACAATTGATGCTGAACAGGCCAAGGAAACCTTGCATGTTCTTCTGAAGTATCAGACAGACATCGCGAAGGCAGCCAAAGAACTCTCCATCGACTAGTTCGGTTGCATAGTCGTCATGCTTGATCTTTTATCTGGGTTCATTGTTGAGTTGAGGAACGCGGGTCTGCCCGTGAGTCTCACCGAGAACCTCGATGCAATGACTGCTATTTCGCATATTCCACTAGAGGACCGCGAAGCATTCAAATACGCACTCGGTGCGACTCTCGTAAAGAATCACGCGCACTGGCGTTCCTTCGAAACCGTCTTTGAGGTGTACTTCAGCCTTCGTGGTCCCGAGTACAGCATCACTGACGGAGATGGTGAAGGCAGCGTTGACGACTTCTTGCGTCAAATGCAAGACGCCCAAATGAAGGGCGAAGGTAACGGTGGCGCTGGGGGCATGGACCAGCTCACGCCCGAAGAACTCATGAACATTCTGATGAATGCACTCATGAACGGTGATCAGGCAATGATGCGTGCACTCGCTCGTCAGGCAGTTCAGCGTTTCGCCGGTATGGAACCTGGCCGCCCTGTCGGTGGTACCTATTACTTGTACCGCACACTGCGCAATCTTGATTTAGACGGCATGTCCGAGAAGCTGATGGAAGCAAGCCGTCAGCAAGTAGGTGGAGAACTCACCAAACTTGAAGAGCGTCTTGAGCGCGATGAATACAACCATCGCATTGAACAGTTCAAGCAAGAGGTGGAAGCTGAAATCCGTCGTCGTTTAGTTGCTGACCGCGGTGCTGAAGCAATGGCAAAGACGTTGCGCAAGCCTCTTCCTGAAGATGTTGAATTCATGCACGCAAGTCGTGATGAGATGCAGAACTTGAAGAAAGCGTTGCAGCCTTTAACGCGCAAGCTTGCTGCCAAATTGGCTCGTAAGCGTCGTCATGGTCGCAAGGGTCCACTTGACTTCCGCAATACGGTGCGCCACAGCCTTGCGTATGGCGGTGTTCCTGCAGAGCCCAAGTTCAAGTATCCGCGCCCCGCAAAGCCTGAACTTATTGTGGTGGCAGACATCTCGGGCTCAGTTGCAGCCTTCGCTCGTTTCACGCTGATGCTTGTCTATGCATTGTCCAACCAATTCTCGAAGGTTCGGGCATTTGTCTTCATTGACGGCATCGATGAGGTGACCGATTATTTCAAGAAGACAGAAGATGTGTCTGAAGCAATTCAACGCATCAACACTGAAGCTGATGTGATTTGGGTTGATGGCCATAGTGACTACGGCCATGCGTTCGAAGTGTTCTGGGAGAAGTGGGGCAAGGAAATCAATCCCAAGTCCAGCGTCATCCTTCTCGGTGATGCGAGGAATAACTATCACGCATCTCAGGCATGGGTCATCAAGGAAATGAAGCAGAAGGCTCGCAAGGTCTATTGGCTAAACCCTGAACCCCGCTCGTATTGGAACACCGGGGACTCAATTGTTGGTGAGTACGGAGTTCATACTGATGGAGTCTTTGAGTGTCGCAACTTGCGACAGCTTGAGGCCTTCGTCGAGAAGCTGGCTTGATCGAGAGTGTCGTCTACTCGGCTCGTCCTTGTTCGCCATGGAGAATCACGGGCAACTGTTGAGCGATTCGTCGGCGGTCCTCGCAGCTGTACAGGATTGACAGATCATGGTCGTCTGCAAGCTGAGGCTCTGCGTAATCGCCTCAGTGCCGGTCATGACGTGGAAGCAACGGCTCTCTTTGCGAGTAATTTTCCAAGAGCATTAGAGACCGCAAACATTATTGCGCCGTCGATTGGTGCATTGTCTGTCTCGGTTGATTCGGGGTGGGGCGAACATGATCCGGGTCCGGATTGTGATGGCATGACCTATGACGAATTCATTGAAAGATTTGGTGTTCCTCGGTGGGACGGCGACCCTCATGACGTGGTGTACCCCGGTGGAGAGACGATCTCTCAGTTCCATGATCGCGTGATGGAGGCTCTGCGACGAACTGTGCGTCAACATGAGGGCGGCACGATTGTGATTGCTTGCCATGCAGGAGTCATTGACGCTGTGATGCGAAACACACTGCATATGCATCAGACAGGAAAGTTTGAGTTGCATACTCAAAACACCTCACTGACTGAACTACTTCATGTGCAGGGCAGTAAGTGGCGCTTGGTTCGCTACAACGATTCATCGCATCTCAACGGGCTGTAACTATGTCAGCCCAACTGCCGATCATTGTGGTGGGCGCGGGAACTGCTGGGTGCACAGTTGTTTCCCATCTTGCAAACAACACTGGTCATCCGATTCTCGTGCTTGAACCTGGTGGGTACGGCAATGATGATGATCCGCATTTCTTGAACTTCTCCGACTCGGAACTTCTGGTTACAACGCAAGACGGATACGTTCAGGCGCGAGCGATGGGTGGTGGAAGCGCAGTCAACGGCATGTTGTTGACTGGGGATGAGCCAGAACACCTTCACAGTCTCACGCGAATGGCGCGCACGGCAGACGTCGGAACTGTTGGTCACGAGCTTCTCGCCCACGGGGGGAGGCTGAGCAGGCTGTGGTGGAATGGCGGGCGTTGGAATCCGGCTCGTGCGGTGCATCACCTAATTGAGGAACGTCGTGTCTCTGTTTTGTCCACACCGGTGACAAAGATCGGGCATGACAACGGTGTGGTGACTGGGGTTTCGTGCAATGGAGAACACATCAACGCGAAAGCCGTTGTTCTTTGTGCCGGAGCAATTACTTCTCCCGGATTACTGCTTGGGTCGGGTCTGCATGATTTCAATCCCACTATTGGAGAAGGTCTACAAAACCATCCCACAGTGACCGCACAATTCGCCGTGAGTGCAGAACAGCTCGGTCGGTTTGATACCGCTGTTGTTCGTGAATGGTCGACAAAGAGCGGTGGGCTCATGCTGAACGTGGCCTACGAACGGGTTGCGAAGAATCACTCAGACATCGGCGCACTGTCAGTGTCGCTGATGAATCCTGCGAGTAGGGGTCGTGTTGAGCTATCTGCAGATGGTGTGCCAAAGCCTGATTTTCGCTACTTGGAAGTTCTTGAGGATCTCGTCAATTTGGTCGAAGGTGTTCGTGACCTGCTCACACTGCTTCGCTCAGGGAACTTCACAAGTGACCCAACGAGTATCTCTGTGGAAGGTCGGGCACTTGCCGACTTGATGAACTGGGACGATGTTGAACTGGGGTCTTGGCTGCAGCAATCGGTGAAAGGGGTATCCCATGCAACCTCGTCCTGCGCGCAAGCTGTGAATCCCCTCGGTCAGTTGGTGGGTGTCGAGAATTGTTGGGTTGCTGATGCTTCGGTGTTGCCCCGGGTTCCGACGGAGACACCTGCTGCACCTGTCACAATGGAAGCACTGCGTATCGCTCGCAATATTGGGGAGACATTGTCATGAGTTACACACTGGGTTTACATGAAGTCGCTGAAGGCACTCATGCGTATCTTCAGCCCGATGGTGGTTGGGGGTGGTCGAACGCTGGTCTCGTCGTCGGCGATGGCGAGTCTTTGCTTGTGGACACTTTGTTCGACCTGAAGATCACCCAGCGCATGTTGGACGTAATGGCCAACGCGACTCGCGATGCAGGAATCAACACCGTCGTGAACACTCACGCCAATGGCGACCACTGCTATGGCAATCAGTTGCTCAAGGGTTCACAGATCATCGCTTCTGCCGCTACTGCGCACGAGATGAGCGAAGTGCCTCCTGCAATGCTCGCGGCACTGAACAAAGCCCCAGGAGAAGTGGGCGACCTCTTCCGTCACTTCTTTGGCGAATTCGAATTTGATGGCATTGAACCGGTTCTCCCTACACAAACCTTTACGGGGCGCCATTCTTTCGAAATAGGCGGTCGCACAATTGAGTTAGTAGAAGTTGGCCCCGCACACACCCAAGGTGACACCCTGGTGTTTGTTCCGGATGCAAAGACTGTGTACACCGGTGACATCTTGTTTATTGGCGGGACTCCTGTTGTGTGGGTCGGGCCACTCGATAATTGGATTGCGGCATGCGATCTCATTTGTTCATCCGATGTTGATCACATTGTTCCCGGACACGGCCCTCTCACAGACAAAGCCGGCGTGACGGCTATTCGTGATTACTTGGTGTACGTACAGAGTGAAGCTGCCGAACGATTCAACGGGGGCATGGATGCGTGGGACGCAGCTCGAGATATTGCTCTGAATGGATTTGAAAAGTGGGGAGAGTTTGGTCGACTAGCTGTCAACGTTGACACTGTGTACCGAACAATGGATCCCACTCATAAAAGTCCTGATGTGGTGGAGCAGTTCAGGCGGATGTTTGCTCTGGAGCAGCCGGGTCATTAATTGGTTCGCGCAGTTTTTTGCGCACGACGTATATCCAGCCTGTCAATGCAGTCGCTGTAAAGAAGAACCACTGAAACGCGTACGACAAATGGGAACCTTCATCAAGAGTTGGGAGAGCAACAGGTGCCGGCCAGGACTCTTGTGATGCAGGATTCTCTGCGATGAGTTGCACGTAGTTATTGGTGAGGAGTTTGGCATCGGTTGCATTCGCGATGACTGACAAATCAAAGCGTTGAAATTCAGTGCTATCGGGCGATGACGAATCGATAGCACCCACTGCGCTGCGTTTCTGTGTCTGACGCACATAGCCAAGTATCTGAAGAGTCCCGGGTGGTGCCAATGGGTTCGACATGGCGAGCGGCACGAAACCTCTGTTGACGAGGACTACTTGGCCATTTGTCGTGATGAAGGGAAGAGCTGAGTTGTATCCAGCGGCACCGTCTAATGATCTGTTGATGATGGTGATGGCATCCTTGGAAGAGTATTCACCCTTCAGGACAACCTTTGACCACTCTGGTCCGAGTGCATCAAACGTGGGTGTAGTGGACAGATCGACAGGAGGGCGCTGTATCTGTGCGCTGATGGATGCATTCCGTGTCTTTTTTGCATCGAGACGATTCAACTGCCAGAACCCGAGATTGATCATGAGGAAGATAAGGAGCGCAACGGAAACGTGCACAAGAATCCATCGAGGGGCGAAGAGACGACGCATTACTCCTGAACGCTATCGGAGAAGACGTGGGGGCTACCGTTGGTGTCGTGGGGCACAGGGAATACACCGAACAGAATATTGATCCAGCCTTCTGGCGCGAAGTTTTTGGAGCGGAAGTCACTGCTGGGCCGCCCAAGAGAATTGGCGAAGGCCAGGTGGGCATGAACCTTCGGTTCGCATTGCTGAGCGATGACTCATCGGTGCCATCTTCAGTGGTTGTCAAGATGGCATCACCTGACCCGACGAGTCGTGCCACAGGAATCAGTTTGCGCAACTACGAACGCGAAGTGAAGTTCTACAACGAAATCGTGGGCACATTAGATGTGAGGTCACCGCGTTGTTGGTTTGCTGACTGGCACGAAGCCAATGGTGACATTGCAATCGTCCTTGAAGATATGGCGCCGTCCGAACAAGGTGATCAGATTGACGCCTGCGGAATTGACCACGCAACTCTTGCTGTTGAGCAACTCGTGAGAATGCAGGGCCCGCGATGGGGTGATGATTCACTCTCTGATGTCGATTGGCTGCAGCGTCGAGATGCCGCTGATGCTGAAAGATTGGCGGGACTCATTGGAATGGTCTTGCCAGGTTTCTTGGCGACCTATACCGATGCAATCCTGAGAGATGTTGGTCAACAAGGCCTTGATTTCATCACGACATTGGCGCAGAAAATTCCTTCGTATATTGCTGCCAAGGATGCGCCCTTCACGGTGACGCATGGCGACTACCGCCTTGACAATCTTCTGTTTTCTACAACGCCTGATGGGGTGCCGTGTGCAGTTGTCGACTGGCAAACACCGGGCCATGGAAATGGAGTCTCTGACTTGGCGTATTTCATTGGTGCTGGGTTGTTGCCAGAGGCGCGTCGCCAGTACGAGTGGCAATTAGTGGACCAGTACATTGCCGGCCTCGAGTCCTATGGGCACACGATTGACCATGAGTGGGTGAAGAATCACTATCGACGTGAAGCTATTTCCGGAGTCATCATGGCAATCGTTGCGTCACAAATCGTTGGTCGGACCGAGCGCGGCGACAAGATGTTCGAAGTCATGGCGACACGCCATCTTCTGCAGGGAATTGAGAATGGGGCTCTGTCCACGTTCTAGTTCGGTGTGTATTCGAACTCTCTTTATTGCTACGGTTCCGTAGAGGCATTGGGGGCAATGCCGAGGGGGTAGAGAATCATGTGGAACTACGCACAACTGTGGACCGGAATCGCTAAAGCGGACCCAAAGAGGCCAGCTCAGATTTTTGGTGATCTCACGTATTCATGGGGTGAATTTCATCAGCGTTCGAATGCACTAGCTGCCGACATGGTGGCGTCGGGGCTCTCGCACCAATCAAAGGTTGCGCTCTATCTCTACAACTGTCCTGCGTATCTCGAGGGCACGTTTGGTTCATGGCTCGGTGGCTTTGTGCCAGTGAATACCAACTATCGCTACGGCCCCGAAGAGATCTTGTATCTGTTTGACAACTCTGATGCTGAGGCTGTTGTCTTCCACGCTGTCTTCACCGATTTGATTGAGCAGGTTCGAGATCGACTACCACTGGTGAAGCGGTGGTACATGGTTGCCGATGAGTCTGGCAATGCACTTCCATCTTGGGCAGTTGATTATGAATCTGTGGTGACAAAGGCATGTGCTGATGTTGTGCCTTCGACTCCGCTTTCTGGCGACGACATGTTGTTCCTCTACACCGGTGGTACCACAGGAATGCCTAAGGGAGTGATGTGGAGACAAGAAGATTTGTTGAGTGTTCTTGGACGCGGCGGCAATGCTGTCTTGCAAGTGCCACCAGGAGAATCAGTTGATGAACTGATTGCACGAATCACACCAGGCGGACAGGGCACCATCGCGTTGATTGCGTGTCCACTGATGCATGGCACGGGTCAGTTCTCCGCCTTCATCACATTGGCCATGGGTGGTTGCATCCTCACGATGCCGAACAGAAACTTTGATCCTGCAAAATTATGGGAGACCGTGGAGAAAGATTCCGTCAACTCCATCGTGATTGTCGGTCAAGCATTTGCTGGTCCACTTCTTGAATCTCTTGATGCGAATCCCGGAAAATGGAATCTCTCATCGGTCGTGCAGATGGGTTCTTCTGGCGTGATGTGGAGTCAAGAGAACAAGGAAGGACTTCTCGAGCACATCCCACAAATGTTCATCACTGACAGTTTCGGTTCATCCGAAGCAGTGGGCATGGGTGCATCAGTTGCTGCAAAGGGTGTTCCTGCAAAAACAGCCCAGTTTGCGCTGGGACCGAATTGTGTTGTGTTCACCGAAGAAGGCACTCGTGTTGTCCCTGGCAGTGGCGAGCGTGGTCTTGTTGCAGTGGGTGGCGCTATCCCAATGGGGTATTACAAGGACGAAGTGAAATCGGCTCAGACATTCCGCATCTTTGAAGGACGTCGGTGGACTGTGCCAGGAGACTGGGCAGAGGTCAACTCTGATGGAACTCTGCACCTTTTGGGCCGAGGCTCTGTCTGTATCAATACGGGTGGAGAGAAAGTCTTCCCGGAAGAAGTTGAAGAGTGTGTGAAGACGCACGTATCGGTTCGCGATGCCGTGGCGGTGGGCATTCCCGATAAGCGATTTGGTGAGACCATCTGTGCTGTCGTCGAGGCAGAGCCAGGTCATGAACCAGAACTTGCTGTTCTCAGCGATCATGTGAAGAGCAGGCTCGCTGCTTATAAGGCTCCGCGCAATGTTGTGGTGGTCTCCACCATCGGGCGAGCCCCCAATGGCAAGGTTGACTACAAGCGCCTCAAGAAGCATGCGATGGACACCTTGGGAGTGGCTGAATAATTCCCTTGTGTGACTGGTTTCGACCGCTATCCTTTTGAAAAGCATTAGGAGTG
The DNA here is from genome assembly GCA_009702755.1 of Actinomycetota bacterium. Classification (GTDB taxonomy): domain Bacteria; phylum Actinomycetota; class Acidimicrobiia; order Acidimicrobiales; family Ilumatobacteraceae; genus UBA2093. Next base: position 16,586 of record WLHL01000008.1, on the reverse strand, counting down.
ACCAGATGGTCCGGCAACCGGGGTAATACCGCACGGTGCCTCCTCATCGAAAGGTGAGGGATGTGGTCCCACATTGTGGGGCAACAGGCTTCTCCTTTCCTACTGCGACATGCATTGAGAGTCGAAAGGAGTTCCCGTGAGTACAGATCGTCATAGCGATAAGCCCTATCCCGCTTCGGGCGCGTGGACTCCTGATCAGCCTGTTGGTGATCGCAAGTTTCATACGTTTGCTACAGATCGCCCTTTCTCGTTGGAAGGCGGCGGTTCATTGCGAAACGTCACGATCGCATATGAAACGTGGGGCACACTGAACGAAGATGCCTCGAATGCAATTCTTGTTTGTCACGCGTGGACAGGGGATAGCCATGCAGCAGGACGCAGCGGCAAGGGTCATTCTGACAATGGATGGTGGGATGGATTAATTGGTCCTGGCCATGCAATTGATACCGACAAGTTCTTTGTTGTTTGTTCCAATGTTTTAGGCGGCTGTCAGGGTTCCACCGGTCCGTCGTCTCCGCATCCAGATGATGGAAAGCCGTATGGACTTCGTTTCCCTGTTGTCACCATTCGCGACATGGTGCGTGCGCAGGGGCATCTCTCTGATGCGCTGGGCGTGAAGAGTTGGCGTGCCGTGATTGGCGGCTCAATGGGTGGAATGCAAGCTCTTGAATGGGCGATTCTTTTTCCTGATCGAGTTCGAGCGTTGGTTGCTATTGCAACAAGCATTGAAGCAAGTGCGCAACAAATTGCGTGGGGTTCGATCGGTCGACGTGCGCTGTTGATGGACCCCGCTTATAACAATGGCGATTACTACGACGCAGAACCAGATGGCGGGCCATGGAATGGGCTCTCGGTTGCGCGCATGATTGCACAGGTCACTTTCCGAACCGACACGCGCTTCAACGAAAAATTCGGCCGCAAGTTAGTGAACAAGAACTTTCACTCTGATGGCATTGATCTTTTTTCTCGTTTTGACGTTGAGGGGTACCTCGGTCATCATGGCGACCGCTTAGTTCGTCGATTTGATGCCAATAGCTATCTGTACATCGGCAAAGCGATGGACTTGCATGACGTTGGTCGTGGACGTGGGTCAACCGAGTTGGCAATGGCTCGCATTAAGGCGCCGACCTTGACGATGAGTATTGATTCGGACATCTTGTATCCGGCCTATCAGCAAGAAATCATTCAGCAGTTGTTAAAGAACGCTGACCCACGGAATCGACATGAGACCGTGAGCAGCATTGAAGGCCATGACGGTTTCCTCATGGAAACTGTTGCGGTGGGTTTTCATATCGCCCAGTTCCTTGCAGAGACCGACTAGCCCCCGCGTGGGGTCTGTGGCGTGGAAGAATGGGAACAATGAACGTCGTGACCGTCCTTTCCTCCAGTGTGGGCATCAACCTCATTGGCGGCGGTCTCATCCTTGTTGGCATCATTCTCTTGGGTGTCACTCTTTCCTTCTGGAAGGCAGCAGTGGAAGACCCTGAGGTACTGGCGCCATTGGAAGTGATGGCTGACCGTCGATTCGCACGCGCAGACGACACACATCGACTTGCACTGCTCAACAGTGTGCGCCCTGAGGGTGCAGACCCTGTTGTCCATCATGTCTCGCCAGCAATGCTGGCGCGTGAGCCCATCAGTGAGCCAAAGCGCCCATACCGTGATCCTTTCAACCATGCTGATGACTCAGTCGATGTCGTAGAGAACACCGCTGTCATCATTGACCCGCTACTCAACATCAACCAGGAGAAGTACTAATGGCTGCCTTTGACCCAAATGAAATGATTGCTCGATTCAAAGATCGTGCTGCTGCAGTGCGTAAGCGCCCTTTGCCACCGGTTGCAGGTGAAGAGCGTCAGTTGTTTATCGCTAATGCTGAAACAGATTTTCGTGACTTCGCAATTATCAGCGATGCTGTCGCTTCCATTGAAGACGGCATTTTGACATTGCGGATTGATCTCAACCCTCCTGCTCAGTGACATCGTCGTTCGCCTCGGCGAAGCAGAACTTCCGTCAACGCGATGACATTCATGTCATCGCAGCACTGACTGCAGTTTTTGCCTGGGGTATTGGCCCCATCTTCAACAAGACGATGAGTGTTGACGCTTCAGCAATTGTCTTTTATCGCATCCTGGTTGGTGCACCGTTGATGTTCGCAATGGCGATGATGACAGGCGGTCACGTATCAATAGCGTTGATGAAGCGCACTGCATTGCCTGGAATCTTGTTCGCACTTTCGATGATTACTGGCTTCGCATCGGTCATGATGACATCAATTGCGAATGCCACATTGATTACTACGTTGCAGCCAGTCCTGATTCTCCTCATTGCTCCGAAGATGTTTGGCGAGAAGCTTCGTCCACGTCAGTTGTTGTATTCGGCGTGTGCGCTAGTCGGTGTTTTGCTTGTTGTCCTGGCAGCGGCATCCACAAGCGGCGCTCATCTCAGTGGCGACTTGCTCTCTGTCGCGAACGTCTGCATTTGGACTGGGTACTTTGTGTTGTCCAAGAAACGCAGACTCGCGGGTGTTCACTCGTGGTCGTATTTGGCAGCTGTCTTCATGTGGAGCGCGATTGTTGTCTTGCCATACGGAATGATCTTTAGCAGTGATCTTGGCAACATGACGGATGGCGACTGGGGACGCATTGTTGCGATGGCAATCGGGCCAGGAATCGTCGGGCACGGGCTCATGACGTGGGCGCAGAGTCATGTCGATGTCACGCTTGCATCGCTGCTGGGCCTCTTGAGCCCCGTGATTTCAACAGGACTGGCATGGATTATCTTGGACCAGAATTTGACCTTGTGGCAGTCCGTAGGGGCAGCCGTGGTCTTGATTTCCTTGGCGTATCTCGTGCAGGAGCAGCGCACACCAGGTGAGGCTTCACTAGGGCACGAGGTCTAGACCCCGTTGCAGTCAACGCCCATCTCGCTAGGATGAGGGGCACACATGCGGATGTGGCTCAGTTGGTAGAGCATCACCTTGCCAAGGTGAGGGTCGCGAGTTCGAATCTCGTCATCCGCTCCAAAGGGCGCCCTTCGGGGCGCCTTTTTCTGTTCCCGGCCCGGATCTTTGACCTTGTTAGGTGGCGAGGTTCTTGTTAGGTGGCGATCTCAGACGGTGGTGTGGGCTTGATGCGCGAAGCCTCCACGATCTTGTTTTTCAGGAGAAGGTGGGCAACTCCGATGCCGATATTGAACTCTAAAGAGACGTTGGCGAGGTGGGTCCAATCGTCTGGGTGCTCGAAGATCTCATGGGTAATCCGAACAATGCGGTAGGTCGTGTACGTCTCACCATCATTTGTGACGTCGGTGAAGACTGGGTTGTCGACATAGTCGGAGATGGTCGTCGCCTCGGAAAGCAAGACGTAGCGGGGAGTGCTCATGATGTTGGTATCAAGCGAAATCGGGAATTTGCCAGTTGGTGTTCTGGAGTAGTGCCAATTGGGTTCTGTTTGTCAACTGGTTGATACGAATGCTGTGAGCTACCCGGTTACGAACATTCTGGATGGAAAGATTCAATGCTTCTGCGATTTCATGATCAGAGAGCCCGACGCCGACCAGTTCAACAATGTGTTGGTCGTTGGTGTCCTCAAAAGAGATCGAATGGGTAAGAGCGCCGGGGGTCAAGTGAAGAGCCTTGACTGATGGGTGATCCTTGATGGATTCTTCACCAGACAAAGTTCGCTGAAGGCTGGGAACAATTTTCTCTTCAGGTGTTGTAAGTGGCAGAACATTGTTGAATCCAAATTGATGTGCCTTCACGAATAGAGGCACCGTGGGAGATTGTGTGGCGACAACGCGGGTGAGAGACGCAGCAACAGTGGGTGCAATGTGACGCTGCAGCATGCGATTGAAATCAAGACCAGTGCCTGATGAGATGGAAATGTCAATCGGGGACGAATGAAGGGCATCAATTGCGTGTCGTCCGTTTGTCGCGACCTTGACTGAAGTGACATCGCGATTGTTTTCGAGAATTCCAATTAGCGAATCGAGTGGTTCTGCACGGTCGTTGCAGATGAGGACATTCATGACGGACTCCTTTAGACACGGAAACCCAATGCCTTTTGCTACTTTGTCACAAGGTTGTCTCTATTTAATGGATGCAATCATCACTTTTCAGTGGGGGAGTTCATTAGGTATGTCAGTTCAATTCGGTGCTCATGTTGGTGCCCAGAACGCCACGGTCGAAGAACTTCGAACATTGTGGAAGTGGCTTGATGCTTCTGGTATCGATTGGATTTCTCTCTGGGACCATTTGTATGAAGCGCCGCCGGCAGGTGGCACTCAGCCTCACTTCGAAGCATTCAGCATGTTGGGGGCGCTAGCGGTCGACACTTGTCACGCTCGTCTTGGGTGTCTTGTCTTTTGTTCGCAATACAGAAACATCGGATTATTGATGAAGGGTGCGGTCTCTGTCGATCATCTCAGCGGTGGACGTTTTGAATTGGGCATGGGCAGTGGCTGGCACGAGCAAGAAGCAGAAGCTTTTGGTTTCGACTTTCCCTCGCAAGGCGACCGTTTCAAAGTTCTCAAAGGACAGATGCAAGCCGTGAATAAATGGCGTAACGGTGAGCGAGTGACGCAGTCGTCACCCAGTGTGGAATTAAAGGATGCCTCGATGATTCCGGGCCCTCGAGGAAAGATGCCTTTATGGATTGGTGGTCTCGGGCCAAAGCAAACCTTACGTATGGCTGGGGCATATGCAGATGGCTGGAATGCGGCATATGCGAGTCCTAGCCAATTCAAAGAACTGAACGGAATCCTTGATGACTGGTGCGTGAAAGCAGGTCGAGAACCTTCAGCGGTGGAACGCAGCATCAACTTGTCGTATGCATTCAGTCGAGATGATGTTTCTGTTGTGAAGAAGCAATTGGAAGAACAATGGGGTGCTGCTTCGGGGCGAATCATTTCTGGTTCGCTTCTTGGGCGGCCACAAGATGCCATGGAGCAAATTGCTCCGTTTATTGAGGCCGGAGCTCAGATGGTGAACATTGCCATCCGTCCACCGTGGGACCAGGAGTTACTTGCCGAGTATGTGGAGACCGTGATTCCTCAGATGCGCAAGGAATGGGGCTGACTCTCGTCTCCACGTTCAGCCCTTCAGGGTGACAGCACTATGGTGCTGATATGCAAACAGCTCAGGTAAACGGCATCACACTCGCTTTTGAAGACAATGGCGGCAGCGGCCCTGTTGTCATTCTCAGTCACGGGTTCCTGATGGATCATTCAATGTTCGACGCACAAGTTGCGGCATTGAAGAACAAATATCGAGTCATCACATGGGACGAGCGCGGCTTTGGTGGTACTGCATCGGTTGGCGAATTCACATATTGGGATTCAGCAAATGATGTCTTGGCCTTGATGGACCATCTCGGTATTGACAAAGCAATCATCGGCGGAATGTCACAAGGTGGTTTCCTTAGTCTGCGTGTTGCACTGACAGCACCAGAGAGAGTGCAAGCTCTGATCCTTCTTGACACACAAGCCGGAACTGAAGCACCAGAGACAGTCGAGCCGTACAACGGTTTGCACGCAGCATGGGTGGAACATGGAGCAGTCGCAGTGCAAGACATTGTTGCCAGCCTCATCCTCGGACCTGGCGACTGGACCGAGTGGTTTAACAAGTGGGGCGCCATGCAGCCCGAACAGTTCACGAGCGCATTCCACTGCCTCATGCATCGCGACGATGTGACACCACGCCTGGGAGAAATCACATGTCCTGCGCTGATTGTTCACGGAACTGCTGATGCTTCGATTCCGATGGACAAGGCTGAAATTCTTCGCGATGGTCTCGGAGGTCCTGCGACCCTTGTGGCAATTGAAGGCGGTCCTCACGCCGCCAACATGACACATGCTGAGCCCGTCAATAAGGCCATCCTTCAGTTCTTGTCTTCGCTGAGCTAACTGAAATACTTGGTACAACACGATTGAGGGGGACTCATGCCGTTAGAACTAGATCTCGGACCAGCCGCACAGGCATTCCGCGAAGAAGTCCGTACATGGCTCGCAGCGAATGCTCCGAAGGAGCTCATCGGTGTTTCTGCTGATGCATTGCAGCGCGGACAGGTGAAAGGTGCTCGTGAATGGGCTGACACTCTCTCTGCAGCCGGTTACATGTGTGTCTCGTGGCCAAAGGAATACGGCGGTCGCGGCCTCACTGGCATTGAAGTTGCTGTGTTGAATGAAGAGTTTGCTCGCGCCAATGTTCCTCGTGTTACTCGAGGCATGGGTGAGTGGTTGGTTGGTCCTTCCATCATCGTGTGGGGTACCGACGAACAGAAGAAGCGTTTTCTTCCTCGCATCATTGATGGCACAGATCGTTATTGCCAAGGCTTCTCTGAGCCCGATGCTGGTTCTGACCTTGCTGCGTTGAAGACACGTGGTGTCATTGACGGTGAAGAGGTCGTCATCAGCGGACAAAAAGTCTGGACATCTGGCGCGACAGAAGCCAACATGATGTTCTGCTTGTGTCGCACGGATCAGGATGCGCCAAAGCATGCGGGTATCTCGTATGTGTTGCTCCCGATGTTTAAAGACGGTGGCGAGTCAAATGGCGTCGAGTTGCGCCCCATCATGCAGCCACATGGATCATCGCACTTCACTGAAACATTCATGACAGAGTCACGTGCTCCGGTCGCCAACATCATCGGTGGCATGAATAACGGCTGGCGAGTCACCATGACAACGCTTGGCAATGAACGCGGTGGACATGCAACGACACAACACGTTGAATACACCAAGCAGTTCTGGGAAGCAGTTGACATGTTGAAGAAGTCGGGAAAGACTTCGGACCCGATTACTCGCCAGCAGCTTGCGTGGGCATTTAGCCACGTGGAAATCATGCGCTTCCAGGGCCTCAAGCTTCTCTCCGAGGTGATGGCACGCAAAGAGCCTGGTCCTGCTGCTTCGATCAACAAGATGTTCTGGTCGGAATATGCGCAGAAGTTCACTGAGCGCATGATGAATGCTCGCGGTGCTGAAGCTATGTTGATTCTTGATGACAAGGACGGCAAGTATGTGGCCGATCGTTGGACCTCAATGTTCTTCCAGCACCGTTCCTCCACCATCTGGGGCGGAACCGCGCAAGTGCAACGCAACATTGTGGGCGAGCGTGTTCTCGGGCTCCCGAAGGAGCCCGATCCCAGCAAGCCTCGTCCGTAGCCGGACTTAGATGTTTTCTTCGGCGTCCTTGCCGGTCTCGAAGAACTCCGCATTCTCTGTCGAAATCCCGCGACGCTTCTTTTCGCGCATGTTGGTCATGCCCTTGGACACGCTGTTGAAAGCCATGCGGGTGTTGTCTCCGCGACGTTCCCACGATTGTGAGTTAGCGGCGCTGTAGCCCATTGCCGCAGCATCTGCATATGCGTTCAGACCAGCTGACAAGAACACGAATGTCCAGCCAGCAGCGGTTTGTGCATCGACAAGTGCCTTGATTTGATCAAGGGTGAACTCGCGTGATTGGTTCTCTTCGCCGTCGGTAACGGTGACAAACACAACGTCTTCTTCAGCAAGACCTGCTGCAACGCGTGCTTGTGCATCAACCTTCACGCGGCCGATGAGAAGACCGGTTGCATCGAGTAGAGGTGTTCCACCGCGAGGTTGAAAGTCTGCAGTGGTCAGACTGCCGACATCGGAGATAGGTGCGCCCCAGACCTTGACCTCTTGGGGATCATTGGAATCAAACTGCACAATGCTGACGCGAACGTCGTTGCCCTGAGCGCGTTGTTCTGTGAGGAACTGATTCACGCCACCGATGACATCGGCGACGAGGGGAGCCATCGAACCGGAACGGTCGAGGAGGAGTGCCACGTGAGTGGGCTTGAGTGAGTGTGTGGACATTGTCTACCTTTCGTACGGGACACTATTTGTGTCGTTATGTCCCTAAATGTACGGCAGGGGTCTGTCAGAGTTGCAATTAAGGTAGAAATTACTTTTCTACGTACTTTCCATCGGGTCGGCGGAAACGGATAGGTGTGGGCAGTGAAGTCAGGCGACCTGGCTTGTACATCAGGGCTGGACGGCCGGGAGACGAACCGAAGTCTGCGTACTCATCGAGAGGGATGACGAAGTCTTTGACTGCATCGACCTTCCGGCGAAAGTTTGCCGGATCAACTTCGTACTGGAGAAAGGCCTCGTACACGCCCCGTAGTTCACTGATGGTGAACTTTGGTCCGCAGAAGTTCAATGCAACGCTGGTGTCTTCCAGCATCTTTCGCGCAGCCTTGCGGGCAGAGTAGATGATGTCGGTGTGGTCGAATTCCAGCATTCTCTTGTCGCGTAAAAGTCGGTAGGGAATGAATTCGGCCTTGTCAGAGTGTGAAATGGCCTTGGTCGCCCCAGGGTGGGGGACAAGGGCCACATACGCAATAGCGATAGCTCGATATCTGTTGTCACGTTCTGGATTGCCAAAGGCGGCGACTTGGTGGAGTTCTTTTGGCTTGAGCTGAATTCCCGTCTCTTCTCTCACCTTGCGGATAGATGTCTCTTCGAGACGCTCGTCTTCTCCCACGAGACCACCAGGGAGGGCCCACTTTGATTTGTCAGGTCTCTCTGGTCTTTGCATGACGAGCACTTCAAGCCTGTCTCGAGCATCAACAGAACGGTCGGGATTGATGGTGAAGATCACTGTGTCGACATAGACAAAGAAGTTCATTTGTTTAGTTCGTTTCATGACACTCATATGGATAGTTTGCCACATTTGTTGTGGACATGACCCTTAATGCAGGGGTGGCACACCCCATGTGTTATATTAGGGACAAATCTACTGTAAACCAACAGCGCAAGCTGTAGAAGGAGACCACATGACAAGAGACCACAACACACCAATTTCACCCCGAGATCTCACGCATCCACAGCAAGTGCGGGCGTATGGAGCGCTGGTCGGTTGCGCGGTAGCTGACGCAGTCGGAGCGCCGTTCGAATTCAAGCGTGCAGGCCTGTACGGAGAAACCTTCCCAACAGAAGTCTTGGGTGGTATCGGGGAAATGATTGGTGGTGGCTCTTTCGGTTGGGCTCCAGGCGAGTTCACAGATGACACTCAGATGGCACTGGCACTTGCTGAGGCATTGGAAGCGGGAGAAGGTTTTGACCCAGCTGTTGTGTGGGCGCACTTCCGTGCGTGGGCAGATTCTGCTGTTGACGTTGGAATCACAATCGGCACGTCTCTTCGTTTTGATTCTCATGTTGGTGCGGCAGAGAAGGCTCACCAGATGTTGGGCGGTCGCACGGCAAGCAACGGTGCTGCCATGCGCATCGCGCCAGTCGGAATCGTGGGAGTCCTTGCTGGACGAGAAATGACATACGAGATTGCAGTTGCTCAGGCATCGATCACGCACTTTGATCCTGCAGCAAGTGCTGGAGCCGCCATCGTTGCAGAGATCATCCGACAGACAATCGTGACGGGGGATTTTGAAACAGCTGTGACGGCAACATTTGAGTACTTGGCAGGCACATCATTGGCCTCAGTCGTGCTGGAACAATTTGTCGAGATCTGCTCTCATAGTTTTGATCCGCTGACACATGCTGGTCCGCCAAATGGCACGATCTGGACCGCAGTTGCGCAAGCAATCTGGGCTGTGCGTTCAACATCGTGTTTTCATGATGCGGTAGTCGCTGCCATTGAGCTTGGTGGAGACACCGACACGGTGGCAGCTATTGCCGGCTCAATGGCGGGTGCCTTCTACGGATTGCAGGGAATCCCCATTCGTTGGACAACGTATGTGCACGGTCATGTTGTGATGCCAGACGGTCGCAAAGTGCAATACCGCTGTCAAGATCTTGTCGACACGGCTCGACGCTTGTTGGCTTTAGGGAATGCGCCGCGTAGTTGGGTAGAACCTCCAGTGCAGCCCGGGAAGGTACACGAGTTAGGTGTATGGGCATCAAACTTGGATGGTGCGCGATTAGTGCCAAATGATTTTGGTGTTGTGTCTCTCTGCATTACTGACGATCGCTTTATTCATCATCCGTACCGTCGTGGTGTGTACATGCGTGACAGCGAAGGGGATCGCAATCCGGAACTCTTCTTTGTACTGCGTGAGGCGGTGGAAGCAATTGATGCCTTCCTGCAGGAGGGTCGCCAAGTCGTGGTGCACTGTCATGGCGGACGCAGCCGAACCACCTTTGTATTGAAGGCTTGGTACATGTTGCGCGAGGGGAAGACTCATGCTGAAGCTCATCAATGGGTGGGCGATGAATGGCCTCTCTATGAGACTTGGACACGCACTTTCCTTGATGTCCTTGACAACGAATGGTCCGATTATGTGGAGGCCGTGCACCGCGAATGGCCCTAATCGGGGCTACCCGTTTGAGGGGAGGGGTGAAACTAGGGTCTATCCGTGGATTTCAATCGACTGCGCCGTCTCGATACTCGGCTTCATTCTGAGAGATCTTTCGAACCGTCGCAGACTCAGTCTCGGTTAGCTCTTGTCTTGGCCGGATTGTGTGGTCTCTTCATGCTGACCGTGGCGATCCGCCAGTACGGACCCACTGTTCACCCCGACGAGTTTGGATTTCTCACGAATGGTCAAGCCCTCATTGGGCACGATGAAGCCGCCATCCCGACGGGCAGTTTCTATCCTGCTGGATACGGAATTGTCACTGGACTCGGAGCTCTTCTCAGTGGATCGATTAGTGGTGCGTACCGTTTTGCATTGTTGACAAACGTGCTCTTGGCCGTTGCGACCGCTTGGTACGCAGGTCGATTGGCACAGCGTGGCTTCGGTGCATCACGCAACATGGCGTTATTGATTAGCGCTCTTGTCTTTGTTGTGCCCGGAACCATTGTGTCGGCAATGTTTAGTTGGGCCGAGACAGCCTCACGATTGGCGTTCCTGGTTTTCGTCGGGTTTGTTATGCGCGCCGCACAAGCGCGTTCCCGGGGGCTTGTTCTCGGACTCGGCCTCTTCACTGGTCTGATGCCGGCTCTTCACGGGCGCTTTATCCTGTTGTTGCCCATTGTGTGTTTGCTATTTGCATGGTGGTGGCGCAGAAAAGAGATCACCTTCGTCACGGCGACAAGCGCTGTTGCTGTCACAACAGTCGCGTACTTCTCCACATATCTCTTGAATAAGTTCGTCAAGACCGCGGTCTACACAACGTCATACGACCAAGAGAACAGACTTCTCGAACGGTTGGTGAATCCGGGTGTGTGGCCTGCTTTGCTGCGAACAATGGTGGGGCAGAGCTGGTATCTGATTGCAAGTTCCTGCGGACTCATCGGTATCGCAATCTTTTTCATTGTGTCTCGCGTCGTCGGTAGCGGTGGAAGAAAAACGCTGGGGCCCGATGCTGAACGAGTGACGCTACTTGTTGTCTTTACGGCGGCGTTCGCGATCATCTTCACCGGTGGTTTGCAATTGCTATACGGCAACCGCGGAGACCATCTCATTTACGGGCGCTATGTCGAGATGATGGTTCCTGCTCTGTTGGTGATTTCTTGTGTGGCGCTTGAACGGTCTTCACTTTTGGCGCAACGAGCTTGGCTTGTCACTGGACTCGCAATCTTCGGAGTTGCAGCGTTCTATGTCTTCATCGACTTTGGTGATGGCGTGAAGGGCAGTCATTACAGAGACAGCATTGTGTATCCAAACATCGTCGGAATGGACATTGCTCGTTACATCATTCGTCCTGGTCTCATCACGTTTGGGCTGTTCTTTGCTGCAGTGGCTTTGGCCTTGTGGACACTTGCCCGCCGAAAGGGCGCCCTCGCAGTCTTGGTGCTAGTCGCGTTGTTCTCTGTCAGTTCGACATACTCAGGCCAGAACAGCATCCTGACAAGAACTGCGCGGCTGGAAGCTACAAATCAGACTGTCCAGATGGTGAAGGATTCGGGAGCCGAGCGTGTGGGGTTCGATATTGAGATCCGCAACGATCGCTCTTACTACTACATGAGGTACAAATTGCACCCGATTCGGGTTGTTCGATTCAACACCTCAGGCAGTAATGCCAAGATTCCAAAGATCTTCTCGTGCATCTACGGAGTGGCTTCTAAGCCGCCGTCTGATGGGGAATGGACCATCGTCGCCACAGAGAAGGCAGTCGAAAGAGTACTGTGGCAACGGGCAAATACTGCCCGTTGCTGATCGAAGAAGCCAGGAATAGATATGACCGAGTACACCCCCGACCAGTGCGATGTGAGCGTGGTTCTTCCTATCTACAACGAAAAGGGTCACCTTCGAACGGAGATTGAGCGGATCCGGGAAGCTTTGGAAGCATCAAAGTACTCGTTTGAACTCATCGTGGTTGACGATGGAAGCAATGACGGTTCGGAAGCAGAACTTGCGAACATTCCGGGTATCACGTTGATCACGCATCGTCGCAACTCTGGCAGTGGCGCTGCTCGTCGTACAGGAACCACGGCGGCGCGAGGTCGCGTTGTGGTGTGGACCGATGTCGATATGACGTATCCGAACAATCTGATACCTGAACTTGTTGATTCGATGGAAGGTGTTGACCATGTTGTTGGTTGGCGTCAGACAGAAGAAGGCACACACAAGTTGTTGCGCACTCCAGCTAAGTGGATCATCCGAAAGCTGGCAAGTTATTTGTCCGAGACCGACATCAAGGACCTGAACTCTGGTCTTCGTGCATTCCGTCGCGATGTGGCCATGCAGTATGTCCATGAGTTGCCCAAGGGCTTCTCATGCGTGACGACGTTGACTATGTCTTTCTTGGGTAATGGATACTCCATCGGCTTTTTTCCTATTGAGTATTTCCCACGAGCTGGCCGCTCAAAGTTTCACTGGCTGAAAGACACTCGCCGATACATCCTCCAAGTGATTCGTATGACTCTGTCGTACAACCCACTGAAAGTCTTTTTGCCTATCGGTCTCTTGCTCTTGGGCGCTGGCTTTGTGAAGTTGGGTTTCGACTGGGCTGGTCGAGATTTCCGTCTTGCAGCGAACACGTTGCTTGTGTTCTTCGCTGCTCTTCAAGTTATTACTGTCGGACTGTTGGCTGACCTTGTCGTACGAGCAACAAAGTCTCCTGTCTCGGTGCCGCCCGCCTGATTTCCCGTGAGTGCAACGCAACGCAAAGTTTCAATAGTCGGCGCGGCGCTGTCTGCCAATAAAGGTGCAGCGGCAATGCTGGAGACAGTTATTGCCACACTTCCGTCCACGATGGGGGCTTGTTCTTTTGACATCCTGACGACGTATCCAGAAGCTGACGCTCCAAAGATTCCTGTGGGTGCACCGGCACGCGTCGTTGGTCTACAGCCACTGCGATTGGCACTGATAGAGATTCCTGTTGCATGTCTTGCCCTGATCGCACGAAAACTGCGATTGCCACTTGGGTGGGTGCGTGCCCGCGCATGTCGTTCCATTCTTGATTCATCAGTTGTTGTCGATGTCGCAGGCATCTCGTTTGTTGATGGACGTGGCATCCCTATCACGGTGTACAACACGTTGATGACGGGGCTTCCACTTTTGCTGGGTGCGCCCACTGTGAAAGCAGCACAAGCTCTTGGACCCTTTCAGACCCAGCCAAATCGTCTTCTTGCCAAATTGGTATTGCCTCGCCTAGCTGCTGTGTGTGCTCGTGGTTCCCGGACCAGGGAGCATCTCGACACATTGCAGCTTTCTAACGTCACGAATGTTGCGGACTTGGCCTTCTCATTAGATGAATCAGAGAATCTTCCGAACGCGCTCAAGGCATCACTTGCTGCGACAGGAGACAAGTTCGTTGTCGTGATGCCGAGTTCGGTTGTGAGAGGCCTCTACGAGTCAACAGGGGCCGATTATGTCTCCGCTGTTGCAGAGTTGATCCGCTCAATCAGGGCAACGACAGGACTTGCGGTCGTTATTGCGCCACATTCGTACCGTGTGGGTCATCCTGAAGGTCGTATGAATGACGGCCCGGTCTGTCAGCAAGTAGCTGCCGCACTATCTGGTGATTCCATGGTTGTTGGCATCGATGAGGACTTATCGGCGGGAGAACTTCGCCGTCTCATCGGAATGGGTGAGGTGTTGGTGACATCACGTTTTCACGCAATGATTTCTGGACTCTCCACTTGTACGCCGACTGTTGTTGTGGGGTGGAGTCACAAATACCGAGAAGTGTTAGATGACTTTGGATTGACAGAGTTCGGAATGGACTCAACCGCATTGTCGCATCCTGAGGAGATTGTTGAGCAGGTGCAACGCTGCATCGACAACAAGGTGAAGATCGAGGCACAGATTCGAGAAGCATTGCCCGCTGTAAAAGAACGTTCAGCCCTGAACTTCAGCATCATCGCAGGAGTAGCAAAACCATGAACGTGACATCCGATCTCTCTGGGGTGATCTCATCTGGCATGTGTATCGGTTGCGGTGCGTGTGAGATGGCTGATTCCTCCGTCAAGGTGTCTCTCAGTCCCAACCGTCTGATCTATGAACCTGAATCGGCGGGGTCAGCAGCAGCTGCCAGTGTGTGCCCTGCTGTAGCGGTTGATTACGAGGGCCTGCAGAACTATTTGTTCCCTGGGGCCGAGATTGGACCGTTCGGAGTTGTGCGGTCGGTTCATCTGTCTCAAAGCACAAACAATGGTCGCAACATGAAGGCCAGCTCTGGTGGGCTCATCAAGGAACTGTTACGTCACCTGTTGTCCAGTAATCAGATCGATGGCGTGATTGCTCTTGATCATGTAGACGGTATTGAATTTGCTGCACGGTTGGTCTCGAGCGCTGATGATGTCGACACATTGCCAGGCTCGATTTATCACAACCTCAAACAGACGCCTGCGCTTCAATTGCTTCGAGACACACCGGGCCGTCTTGCCGTTGTTGCTATTCCGTGTCAGCTAGAAGGTCTGTATGCCTGGGTGAAGCAAATGGCTCCCGAGCTGCGCGAAAAGATCACCATCACGATTGGTTTGTTGTGCGGATGGCAGTACTCGCATCACAGCATTAATGCGATGGGTGAGTATCTCGGGTACAACCCTGAAGAGATTGCAGACATTTCGTACCGTGGCGGCGGTCCGGTAGGAAAACTCACTGTTACGACACGCGATGAAAAGGTGTTTACAGCGAGCCGTCGCGTTGACTTTGGGTATCAGGTGGCATTTGATCGTCACTTCAATACCTCGCGATGCCATGTTTGTATCAACCATTCGAATTTCTTGGCAGATCTTGTTGTTGGCGACGCTTGGCTGCCGAGCACCGTGTTTACCAAGACGGGTATCAGTCTTGTGGTCTGTCGTACTGCGCTTGCTGAAACTGCACTGCAGTCCCTGGTTGATAGCGGAAGCTGCGTCTCTATTCAGGTGGGTGAAGACGAGATTCGTGAATCTCAGACTGATCGTGTTGTCTTCGGAGAGTTCGCCTACGCATACGCCGCGTATCTTCGTGAAATTGGTCTGCATACGCCTGAGTTGCACGGCCCCAATGAGGGCTTCGGCACACTGAAGCCACGTCGACAAGTCACAAAGTTCCATCGAGAGCTTGTCCGCAAGCAGTCTTTGATGGCGGCTCGTCGCTACAAGTACATGAAACTTCGCAAAGCGACCTTGGAGTTGCGCGGCTACATCATGCGCTACGTGCGGTGGTTCATGGTGCGAATACTTCGCGTGAAGAGCTTGAGCGGTCAGCGAAAAGAAATCTCGCGGGATCGTTTCTCAGGTTTTAGTTGATGGAGCTGTTCGAGCAATCAGATGGGCGACTAGTGCGCCCAGAAGATCAACAGCGATAAACACAACTCTGCTCGCGAGAGCCAATGACACTGCCACACCGGGTGTGAGCGCTTCTCCCGCAAGTGCTGTAAATGCAGATTCACGAACACCGATGCCGCCAGGCACTCCGACGACGACAAACCCAGCGAGCCAAGACGCGGATGTAATGAAGAACATGTGCATGATGCCGATGTCGGCACCGAAGGCTGATGCGGTCACCGAGGTGGACAATGACATCAGAATCCAAGCGGGAAGGTGGGTGACCGTGAGAATCAGAAGTCGACGAGGTTCGGTCAATGCTGATGCGCGAGGGCTCACCCGATTCAGCACGGTCAGCACCTTGGTACGCAGTGTGGCATTGCTGAAGGCAAGGAAGCCCAGTGCGAATGCGGCGAAGCCGAGGATGCCCACCAATGGGTACGTCCACGACAGCAATGAACCAAGGCAGATAGTGAGCGCCGCTGCGAGATACGTGGTGACCATGGAAAGTCCTGTGGCCGCATATGCGTCTGGCCGAGGCACGCCACCTCTGACTGCCAGCTCTGCACGCCCGACAATCGGCCAGATACCGCCAGGGACATACTTGCCCAATTGACCCGCGAAATACCACGACAACGCCGAACGCGGTGGTGCATCATGTCCGCGAGTCACCAACATTCGTGTCCACAGGAATCCGATCAATGTCATCGCGCAGAGACCCAGTAACAAGCTGGCAATCAGAGTGACACCGTTTAGTTGTGAGAAGGCATCACCAACTTCATCTCGCTTCGTGAGAAGTGTTCTGACCACAAATGCGACGCCTGCCAACCCAATGATCACTCCGGCGATCGATGCAAGTTTCGCAAGAAGAGGGCGGCGGTTGCTATTGCTCACTAGATGAGATTACGGCGGTCTTGAAGGAACGGAAACTTTTGACGCACGGCGGTAACCGTGTATGTGT
>WLHL01000079.1 GCA_009702755.1 Actinomycetota bacterium | reverse complement strand
GGATGGTGGGTGGTCTCTTGGGTGATGACCATCTGTCTGCTGCGATTGCCTATGACCAGCTAGGTACTTTTCTTGCTCTCGCAATTTATGGTTCATACATCTCTAGTCGTTTCGGAACTGGAGATTCTGGCGGACGGGCAATTTTGCAGAGGCTGTCTCGGTTTGGTCCGTTCCTTGCCTTGTTGACAGTCATCCCATTGCGCATCATCGGCATTCATGCCGACGTCGTTGCCGTGCTGAATGACATTGGATACACGGTTGCACCCGTTGCCATGGGTGCTTTGGGTTTGCGGTTTACGTTGCGGGTAGACCGCTCTGTGATTGCACCCGCAGTGACGGGGTTGATCATCAAGATGGTGGCTGTTCCTGCTGTGCTGTTTCTTGTGGCGCTGATCTTTGCTTCCACAGGGGATCTGATGTGGAGTACGTCGATTCTTGAATCTGCGGCTCCTCCAATGGTGACTGCTGGAGTTGTCGCAATCGCCTCTGGCTTTAATGAAAAGTTGGTGGCATTTGTGGTGGGTGTTGGGACATTGGCGGCGTTTGCGTGGCTTCCCATGGTGTCCCTTGTTCTGTAACCGCACCAGTGTCAGTGATGAGCAACTTTCGCACTAAACATTGAGTCAATGATTTCTTTCATCCAGCGCCTCGAAGATCTTGCGGCAGAGTCGCCGAATGCCATTGCGATTTCATGCGGTTCGGACAGCATCACTCGTGCGGAACTGATTCGACAGGGTTACAACCTTGCGGTGTACTTGCATAAACACGGAACTCGAGAAGGTGACATGGTCACTGTCGCAGTACCTAACAGCATTGACTTCTTCATTGCCTATGTGGCGGCATGGCGATTGGGTGCAACCCCACAACCAATCTCATCGCGATTACCGCAACGAGAACTCGAAGCGATTCTTGAACTTGCGAACCCTTCTGCACTGATTGGAGTAGGCGAAGGCGACTTTTCTGGACGAACATGTTTGCCATTGGGTTTTCGAGCCCCCGACGCTGATGCTTCCCATCTGCCATATGTCATTTCGCAGGCATGGAAAGCTCCGACGTCAGGTGGAAGCACTGGCCGTCCAAAACTGATTGTCTCCGGTGACCCCGCCTCGTTTGACGAAACACTTCCTCCTCCATTGATGATGGACCCGGGTGGTTGCTTGGTGATGCCAGGACCGCTCTATCACAACGGTCCTGCAGTGTGGAGTTGTCAAGCGTTACTGAATGGCTTGCAAGTCGCATTGTTGCCACGCTTTGATGCAGCAGGAACTCTTGCTGAGATTCAGAAATACAAGGGCAGTGTGTTGTACATGGTGCCCACCATGATGAAGCGCATCTTGCGACTACCCGATGACGAACGTTTGTCGTACGACCTCTCGTCGTTACGCGTGGTGTGGCATCTTGCAGAGCCGTGTCCAGAATGGCTGAAACTTGCGTGGATTGAATGGCTAGGAGCAGAGCGCATCTTTGAGTTGTACGCAGGAACAGAAGCACAGATCGCAACGGTGATTACAGGTCCCGAGTGGATGGCCCATCGTGGCTCAGTGGGCAAAGTAATTCCCGGAACTGTTTCTATTACTGACGAAGACGGCAACGAGGTTCCTGTAGGAGAAATGGGTGAAGTGTGGATGCGCAGCTCTCGCACTACTCCCACGTACAAGTATCTAGGGGCGACAGCTCGAACCCGTGACGGCGGATGGGAATCTCTCGGGGATATGGGACGTCTCGATGAAGACGGGTACCTCTACTTAGGTGATCGAGCATCTGACATGATTCTGTCTGGTGGCGCCAACATTTATCCAGCAGAGATTGAGTCGGTAATTCAAGAACATCCTGCAGTGAAGTCATGTGCAGTCATTGGTCTTCCTGATGAAGACAAAGGCAATACAGTGCACGCAATTATTGAAGCTGATGTTGCAGAGGTCTCTGAAGACCAATTGAAGGCTTTTCTCGGAGAGAGGCTTGTGATTTACAAAGTCCCTCGCACGTTTGAATTTGTTGATTTTGCACTTCGAGATGACGCAGGCAAGGTACGCCGCTCCGCTTTACGTGCCGAACGTTTGCCCAAAGGTCATTAGTTCTTACGTTGCAACTTGAGACGTCAGGCGTAGTGCATTTCTGCCGACGATTGAACTCAGCGCGTCGCTGCTGAGATTCATGCCTGTGAGCCAGTTGAGGCAATCAGTCACGCTAATCGCCGTGTTTGGTGTATCAGAGCCAAACAGAATGCGATCACTCATGTGTTCCAGGCTTTCGACGTCTACTTCGGGAAACTCGGAGACAACGGGCGTGAGGTCTGCATATAGCGAAGGATGTTCTTTCATTAATTGCAATGCAGTGTGAGATGAATGGTGGCCGCAGTGAGCAAGAATCATTGGCAAGTCCGGGTAGTCGTCAGATACCTTCGCAATGCTGGGCAATTCTTCGGCTTCGGTCCGACCGTTCACGTTGTGTCCCAAATGAACAATGACGGGAAGTCGACGCTCATTTGCAAATGAGAACACCGGTTTCAATTTCGGGTCATCAATGGTGAACGACCCTACAGAGCAATGCAATTTGAGAACACGAAGCGTCATCGAATCCACGCCTTCTTGCACGATGGATACGGCGTCATCATCTCCGGGGTGGACAGTTAAGCCTGGAACGATCTGGATTGGTTTTTCAGAAAATTGTTGGGCAGTTGCGGCTGAGGCTTGATTGAGGCCACGCGCAACACCAGGTTTGTGTGCATAAGGAAGTGTCCAGAAAGTGTCGACACCTTCTCGATGAAGTGAATCGACAACAAAATCGTGATCATTTGGATAGGCAAGTTGCATACGACCGCCAATCCCGGCATCAAAGAATGCGCGAACTTTTTCACCTAATCGACCAGGCAACAGGTGTACGTGTGAGTCGACGACTTCCATTCCGTTGATTGCCATCCCGTGAACCGTAATTCTCGCTCCGACCGTCTGCAACAATGGGGTATGCCTACTCGCGCTTTTCCTACGGAACTCACAATTGCTGGCCCGGTGCGTTCTCCGCATCAGATGTTGGCTCATCAGGAATATGACGGTCATGCAAGCGTGCATGATGAGGCAACGGCAGACAAGTTAGGTCTGGCGGGAGCACCGATCGAAGGGCCCACACACTTCAGTCAGTTTGATCCCATTGGTGTCACCTTGTGGGGCGCTCAGTGGTTTGAGCAGGGTTGCATCAGTTCTCATTTTGAGAACATGGTGATTGAAGGCGAGACGGTGCAGCCGTTTGCGGTGACGACATCGAGTAATGGTGCTCGCATCGGTGCCACAAAGGGTGACGGCAATTCAGTTCTTTCGGGAACACTGACCTTGGGTCCTGATCACGGTGAGACGGAATTGGATCGACGACTTGCTGGGTTGAAAGATCCAGGAGAGCTCTTCATCGTTGATCAGTTGGTCGTTGGTCAACGAAGTGAGCCGCACCGCGTCACGATGGGGCCAGACGAACACAATGGTGCTCTGTATCCGTTCTCGTTGAATGACAAGTTAAAGGTCATTACAGAATCGTCGCCGTGGTATTCAACAACTGACTCTCCATGGGGACGCGCAATCATTCCGACGGAGATGGCCAGTGTGTTGGCTCACAAAGCTGGTGGAGTTGGTTCAGTTCGTGGGCCGGCGGTCGGACTATTCATTGATTTGGAAGTGCGCATGGTGGATGGACCTCTGTTCGTTGATCATGAATACGAACTGGTACATGAGATTGTGGGAGTGGGGCAGAGTCGCCGAGTGGAGAGTTGGTGGACTCGCACGTACATCTCAGATCCGGTGACAGGCGGACTCATCGCAACAGTTCTCTTGCATCAGGGTGTGTTCAAAGCGTCGTACGAGAAATACCCCGCCGACAAGTTGTAATTACGCAATAACGTTCGTCCGTGGCAGGACTGTCGTCGCTATCAAATCTCGACGTGAGAACCCACTTCGAACACGCGATCAATTGGCAAGTTAAAGAATCGGCTTGCGCTGTCGGCGCCACGGTTCAAGAACACGAAGAGATGCTCAGCAAGAGGGTTCATGCCCGGAGCCTTG
>WLHL01000078.1 GCA_009702755.1 Actinomycetota bacterium | reverse complement strand
TCGTGGGTCAGTACAAATCGAAAGCGTTGACTTCGAGAATGCCCGTGACCGAGTCGTCATGGGCGCACGTCGTGAAAGCTTGGTTCTGAATCCAGAAGAAAAGCGCGCAACAGCAATCCACGAAGGTGGCCATGCAATTCTTGCGACTGTTCTCCCCCACTCAGACCCTCTTCACAAGGTCACCATCCTTCCTCGAGGCATGGCGCTGGGTGTCACGTGGTCTCTTCCTGAAGAGCGCCACACGTACTCACGTGAATACTTTGAAGACCTCATCTGTAAAGCAATGGGTGGCCGCGTCGCAGAAAAGATTGTCTACGGACATCTCAACTCCGGTGCAGCAAACGACCTCGAGCAGGCAACTTCTATCGCGCGTCGCATGGTGCGCGAATGGGGAATGTCCGACAAGGTGGGCCCGATGGCCTGGAACGGTCAACAACAGGTCTTCCTTGGTGAAGACCTCATGACCAGCGGGCGTGAGTACAGCGATTCCACTGCACAACTTCTTGACGAAGAAACATCACGCATCCTTCATGAGCAAGAGCAGCGCGCGCACAACTTGTTGACACGTCACCGCAAGGGACTCGAACTTGTTGCTGAAAAGTTGATGGAAGACGAGACGATTGATGGTGCAACAGTTGGGCGCATAGTGCAAGAAGCACAAGGCGAAACAGCAACCACCAGCGCCTAGATCACACGCCTTAGCAGCGTGTGATTAATGACTACTGCACGGGTCCGGGGTTGAACCAGGCTCGCGACATTCGGCCACTGCTGCCCATAAGTCTTGTGCCTTCATCGGCCCCAAGAAACTCTTTTGCACAACGCCGCGATGATCGACAATGACCAAAGTCGGAACTGCATCAATCTTGTAGCGCTTGTGCAAAGCAGGGTCATCGACGTAGTCAATTCGCTGCACGGCAACTTCGTGTGAAGCCAACACCATTGCCTTGTTCGCTACATCTGCACATGCATCACATGTGGCCGAGGTGAAGATGGCAACGAGCCATGGTGTTTCTGGTGAGACAAAATCTCCACGATCCAACTGAGTGGGAATCTGATAGCCACCCTGTGTTGGGGCATCTGCTTTTCGGCGACGCAACACCAGTGACACGCCAACAGCCACGAGCATCGCGATAACAACAAGTCCGACTTGAGTCACTTTTCCCTCACTGGTAACGCACCCACGATGCCAAACCCGACAAGGCCATGACCGCGCGTTGTCCGGCGCTGAATCACGACAGGCACTGTTGCCGTAATCACTACTTCGCCTTCATTGACACCTTCAGGCACATCCAAGCTGATCAGCGACGCAGCTCCAAGAGGAACGTTGACCAAATTAGGTAAGTCAATCAACCCCCCGGGACCCACTGCAGACATGGTGAATGTTCCATCCACTGCGGTTGTATTCAAAATGCTGAGAGCGTTCCGCGCACCTTTAGCCAGACCACTTGGAATTCTCCATTTTGATGCCGCAAGTCCTGACGGAATGCCATTGGTCATCGCGGTAAAGAAACTTCCACCCGTTCGTTGACTAAGCACGTGCTCGACAATGACACGAGAACCATTCAGCGTAGAGACAACCATTGCATGGTCGCCTTTTGGCAGATCAGCGATGTTGTCAGTATTGATGTACACAATGCCACCTGCTGGGATGTCCACCGATTGCGAAGGTACAGAAGCATTCAACGCCGCGTCGGTGGTCGCACCGTTCGTGATTCCTTCTCCGAAGAATGCAACGTTCAACTGAGCATCACGCTTTGACGGGTTAAAGACAACAAGCTGCTCAGTGACCTGGGCCCCTGTTCGACCAGATGTAAACCACCAGTCCCCTAATGCTTCGGGAACACCGACAGATGTCGAATAGCCCAGTCGTCCGCCACCCATAAAGTGCTGCATACGCGACGCCACAATCTGGCCAGTGGTTGCAATGACTTCAACTGCAATCTGTGGTTCGTTCGCCGCTCCGACATCTGCCATTGAAAGACTCTTTGATGACTGTGCTGGAAGAATGACGCCTTGCAAGTTGGCCGGTGTACGACGACCTTCTGCTGTCGTGTACGACACGTTCACAACAGCACTCTCTGGGTACGGATTGATGAGAACAATGCGCTGGGTGGAACCCTCCGCGGTGAAACCATCCGCGAAATACCACGTATCACTCGTTTGGGACACACACTGTGAAGTCACATCGCCCGCGGCATACACAAGTTGTTGCTCCACGGTGCCGATTCCACCGATGATCTCAACAACAGGGACAACAACTCCAACAGTCCTGCCACGCAGAATGTCAACCGACAATCTGTCTCGCGGCGGTACTGAGATGTTTTGGTATTCAGCAGGACCATCACTGAGCAAGCTCAACGTTGCAGTGATGGCAACATCACTGGGGTTAGCGAAAACAACCGAAGCACCATCAAGTCCGTCGCCTGCAGCAGCGCCTGGACAAAACCAAGAGGTACTGATGCGATTACCCGACACAGCTTGTGGGAAACCACCCAGTGTGACTAAGCCTGATGCAGCACCTATTGGGGCGTCACCACCTTGACGATCAATCACGACCACTGCAGCGCCGGCCGCAATAATCAAAAGTGTGCCGACAATTCTCCGAATGATGTTCATGATGGGACTCCATCAGGGAGAACGATGGCGGGTTCGCTAGACATCACAGCAACGACTGGCTGTGTCCGACGGAAAGAATACTTGCGTCGCGAGAACGCAATAAAGATCACAAGACACCAGGCAACAAACTGAACCAGCACAAGCAGCGTGTGGACTGACGTTGTCTGAAACGAAACAACTGCACGACCAGGAGCTGCAATGTCGTATGCAGTAGTGAGACCAAAGGCGGGACGTGCGGGAACTTCAGTTCCGTCGACGGCGACAGTCCAACGCGAAGTAAAGGGCACAGCAAGATGCATGGTGCCAGCGGCAACATCTGCCACCACCGTTGCATCGGCGCGATCCGATGCTGGTAACGACACAGCCCCACTGATGTTTGTTGCGATCATCGAAGTCGCTCCGGCGAGTTTGCTGCTTTCAGACCCAGCGGCAGTGAGAACCGACTTCTCCGGAACCCATGCTGTGTTTTCGAAGACAACAAGATCAGGAGACGCAAATTTGCGACGCAAATCAAGTTGACGCGAAAGCGCTTCCACCAAACCGGCTGGTTCAGCAATTGGATCAGAACGAGTCGACTGACCACCGTCAATGATGGGGACAACGATGTAGCGAACAGACAATGGTGCAAGCAACCGACCAGCACGCGATGTCTGCCCACGAACGATTCCGTACATCGCCGCTACTGCATTGTCGCGGGTACGCGTTGGAGGAGTCTCCCAATACTCGTCCACTGATGGCGTTGCGCCATTCACGACCGAATACGAAATTCCCCATCCAAAGTTGATGGGGGCGCCAGGCAGCACACGAGAGTCACCAATAAACAAGGTGCGATAGTTGCCCGCAGTTTGCGCATCAGGAAGTTGCGCCAATAGCTGTGGAAGAGCAAGAGAAGGCTGGTTCCACGAGCCGTTGATTGAGTTCACCGCTGCTGGGAAGAGCCCGACAGCGAATGCAAGGCCCACCAAAGCCCCCAACGGCTGACGCCAACTCAACCGACCTCGATTGAGGTCAAGAGCAAGAGATGCACCCATTGCGCCCGCACTGATTGCGATACCAAGAGCAACTGGGACCAACATGAGCCCAGGCTCAGCGGCGTGTACTGGCAAGAGCGCCGAATCGTCGAGCACTGCGAGCAACATGCCGATGACAACCAATGATGCTCCGCGCAATGTCCACGTTGCTCGTGCGCCACGCACCAAGAACAGTGCACCAACAACTGCTGCATACAAACCAACACTGAGAAGGGATAAGGAGAATCCACCCACTGCGAAACGAACTAAGCCCCACAGTCCGATGTTGCGCCCCGAGTCAACGGGTGCACCCGACAATGCCTCCCACCAACCGTTTCGAACATAGGTGCCAGCCCACGGAAGGTTCAATGCGATTCCTGAGAGCAATGCCAAGGAGGAGATTCCTATCCAGCGACCTGCCCAACGAATGTGTAGCCCCTGCGTCAGTGTTGTCACGCCGATGACGCCGGCGACCAACGGCAGCACAATGACAATTCCTGGTTCAAACGCAAAGGTGAC
>WLHL01000077.1 GCA_009702755.1 Actinomycetota bacterium | reverse complement strand
GTTCGCGACCTCACCGAGGATGAAATCAACCGCATCCGCGCGTGGGTAGACGCAAACATCACCGTTGAAGGTGACCTCCGCCGCGATGTCCAACAGGACATCAAGCGCAAGATCGAAATCGGATGCCTCCAAGGCGTTCGTCATCGCAAAGGTCTTCCCGTTCGTGGTCAGCGCACGCACACAAATGCGCGCACACGTAAGGGACCAAAGAAGACTGTTGCAAACAAGAAGAAGGCAGTGAGGTAGAACCATGGCCAAGGCACAAGCAGGCGGTCGTCGTCCACGCAAGCGCGAGCGCAAGAACGTCACCTCTGGTGTGGTTCACATCAAGAGTTCGTTCAACAACACAATCGTTTCCATCACCGATGCCGAAGGCAATGTCATTTCATGGGCATCTTCCGGGGGTGTTGGATTCAAGGGTTCACGCAAGTCAACTCCGTTCGCCGCACAGATGGCAGCAGAGAAGGCAGGCAAGGCAGCAATGGAGCATGGTCTTCGTCGCGCCGAAGTTCATGTGAAAGGACCAGGTTCTGGTCGCGACACCGCTCTTCGTTCAATTCAGAACTTGGGCATTGAAGTCTCAGGCATCAAGGACGTCACCCCCGTCCCACACAATGGTTGCCGTCAGCCAAAGCGTCGTAGGAGCTAATCATGGCCCGTTATACAGGACCAAAGGTGCGCATCTCGCGTCGCCTGAACACCAACATTTTCGAGAACGAAAAGGGCTCAAAGGCTCTTGACCGTCGTCCTTTCCCACCAGGTGCACACGGCCGTACACGTCGTCGTAACGCTGGTTCGGAATACCTCGCGCAGTTGCAGGAAAAGCAGAAGGCTAAGTACATCTACGGTGTGCTCGAGCGTCAGTTCCGCAACACGTACGAAGAGGCAAACCGTCTTGCAGGCCCAACCGGTGAAAACCTTTTGCGTCTTCTTGAACTTCGTCTCGACAACATTGTGTTCCGTGCAGGTTGGGGTTCAACACGCCCGCAGGCACGTCAGTTTGTGAACCATGGTCTCATCCTTGTTGATGGCAAGCGCGTTGACATTGCGTCATTTCGCGTGAAGCGCGGTCATGTCATTTCTCTTTCGCCGAAGGCAAAAGAAATGATTCAGATTCAGCACAACATCGACACGCTTGATCGTGCACTTGTTGGTTGGCTCGAAGCTGGTGACAAGCAAGTCACCGTGCGCGACCTTCCACAGCGCGAGCACATTGACATCCCCGTCCGCGAGCAGCTCATCGTCGAGCTGTACTCGAAGTAATCGAAAGCCTTTCCAGAGGAGAGCATCATGCTTGTTATTCAGCGTCCTTCCGTCGAGGCAATCGGCGAAGATCATCCAACACGTCAGCGTTTTGCTGTCGGCCCACTCGAGCCAGGCTTCGGCCACACCATTGGTAACTCGTTGCGCCGCACATTGCTGTCGTCGATTCCCGGTGCAGCAATCACCACTGTCAAGTTTGACAATGTTGAGCACGAGTTCACCACCATCAAGGGCATGACAGAAGACGTCACCGAGTTCATCATGAACTTGAAGGACGTTGTTGTTGTGTCACAGAACGATGAGCCAGTGGTTCTTCGTGTTGACATCTCTGGTCCTGCAACATTCACTGCTGGTGACATTCAGACAACAGCTGATGTGCAAATCCTCAACCCATCGCTGCACCTTGCAACGTTGAACGCAGGTGCACAACTTGGTCTCGACATCACCATCGAGCGTGGCCGTGGTTACCTCTCAACAGAGCGTGACGCAGAGAGCCGCATCATTGGTGTTATCCCCATCGATGCAATCTTCTCGCCAGTGCGCCGTGTCAACTTCGACGTTGAGCCAACACGCGTTGCACAGAGCACCAACTACGACAAGCTCATTGTCGACATCGAAACCGATGGTTCCATCTCTCCACGTGAGTCGCTTGCATCAGCTGCAGCAACATTGCGTTCATTGGTTGACCTCATCGCAACATTGTCGGAAGAGCCACAAGCACTTGAGTTGTCCGAGCCAATCGGCGCAAACGTTGGTGTTCCTGACCTCGACCTTCCTATCGAAGACCTCGACCTCAGCGAGCGCCCACGCAATTGCCTCAAGCGCGGTCAGATCAACACCATCGGCGAGTTGCTCCTCAAGAGCACCGACGACCTTCTCAACATCACAAACTTCGGCCAGAAGAGCCTCGACGAGATCATTCAGAAGCTCGACGAGCGCGGTCTCTCACTGCGCGCGTAAGTCCGGAATCTAAGGAGCAACACAATGCCAACACCACGTCGCGCCCCCCGCTTTGGCGGAAGTGCAGCGCACCAGCGCCTGCTCATGGCAAACATGGCAGCTTCACTGTTCGCAGCTGAAGGCATCACCACCACAGAAGCAAAGGCAAAGGCACTTCGTCCTATCGCCGAGAAGCTGATCACAAAGGCCAAGAAGGCTCAAGAAGAAGGCCCATTGCGCGTTCACCGCATTCGTCAGATCCAGGGTTACCTCGGTGACAAGGAAATGACTGCAAAGTTGGTCAACGAAGTGGCACCGAAGTACGTCTCACGTAACGGTGGATACACCCGCATCTTGAAGCTCGGAACACGCCAGGGTGACGCTGCGCCAATGGCGCGCATCGAACTGGTCTGAGTTCAACCCGGTCATGGAACCGGTCATTAACGAAACGCACGAGCCCGCCATTAGGCGGGCTCGTTTGCGTGTGGCCTACCACGGCGCTTTCTTTCATGGCTTTGCGACGAATGGCGAATCAGAAGCAGTGGAAGATGTTCTCATTCACGCAATGAAAACAGTGCTGCGTGCACCAGTTGTTCTCAGTACTGCAGGTCGTACTGATGCAGGTGTTCATTCGCGCGGACAAGTTGTTTCTCTTGACTTGCCAGCAGACACTCACTTGCCTTCATTCATGCGAAGCATCAATTCGCTATGTAAACCGCACATATCTGTGAATGATGTGGAATGGGCACAGGACGACTTTGATGCGCGCTACAGCGCAACATGGCGTCGTTACAGATATTTCGTGTACAACGCTGATGCACCCGACCCGTTGCTGCTCGATCGCGCGTGGCACGTGTATCGACCTCTGTCTTTGCCGCTCATGAATTTGGCTGCTGATGCACTCATTGGGCATCTCGATTTCGGAGCCTTCTGTAAGCGAGCCCCCATCCCGGGCACCGATGAACCAAAGTCGATGATGCGGTACGTGCTCGATGCCAAGTGGGTCGACGAAGGGGAGGGGCATCTGTATTTCGAGATCCGGGCCAATGCCTTCTGCCACCAAATGGTGCGGGGCATCGTCGGGTTCCTCGTGGATGTGGGGCTGGGCAAGCGGCCTGCGAGTGATACCCGAGCAGTCATGGTGGCGAGGGACCGTGCTCACGGCTCCGTCGTGGCTCCACCGCATGGTTTAGTGCTGTGGGATGTGGGGTACGAGGGCACCCGCCTGCACCCATAAATCGGGGGACCTTCGCGGTTGCCGTCGGGGCTGTACCGCCCCTATCCTTACCAAGCCCCCATTTCGGGGTTCCGGCGGCCCATGTGGGCCCCCACTAAGGAAGTCTCATGCGTACATATTCACCAAAAGCAAGCGAGATCCAGCGCGCCTGGCACATTGTCGACGCTGAAGGCCTCGTACTCGGTCGTCTCTGCACAGAAGTTGCACGTATCTTGCGCGGTAAGCACAAGCCAGTGTTCGCTCCTCACATGGACATGGGTGACCATGTCATCATCATTAATGCATCAAAGATTGTGATGACCTCTGGCAAGTCAGAGAAGAACATGGTGTACACCTACTCCGGTTACCCCGGTGGTCTCAAGAGCGAGACATACCAGAACCTTCTTGATCGCAAGCCAGCTGATGCAATCACTCGCTCCGTTGCAGGCATGTTGCCAAAGGGACCACTTGGTCGCCAGATGGTGAAGAAGCTCAAGGTGTACCCAGGTGCAGAGCATCCTCATGCTGCACAGTCCCCAGTCGTTCTCGATCTCAGCGCCGCCAAGGCTCGCTGATCTACTTAGGAGTCATCGTGGCTAACACACCTCTCACACAAACAACAGGTCGCCGTAAAGAAGCAGTTGCACGCGCCGTTGTTCGTCATGGCAGCGGCAAGATCGTTGTGAACGGAAAGCCCATCGAGGCGTACTTCACAACAGCAACGCAGCGCATGGTTGTCACCGAAGCATTGCGCGTTGTTGAGCGCGAAGAATCTTTCGACG
>WLHL01000076.1 GCA_009702755.1 Actinomycetota bacterium | reverse complement strand
CGGTAGCCGAATAACCTCGGCGCCACTCAGAACAATGCCAATTGGTGAACAGTCATCAACGACAATGAGATGCAGTCCGACGAGCGAATCCACCAATGTTTGCAGGCGGTCTAGGTGGGTGGTCTCGGAAACATATGAGGGGATAACAACTGTGAGATCCGCAGCGTTCCCAGGTGTGTCATACGCCGGGTGAACTGCCCCTTTGGCGAGCAGACGTTGCGTCAGAGCTGCGTGATTAACGGGAAGAGGTTTGTTGTTTTCGATTGCATCAAGAATCTTTTGACCAGCATCAGTGACTGAGAAATAAGTCAGCGGTGATCCCGCAAGGAGTCCTGATCCATTCTCGGACCGAAACCATTGATCATCAGTTGTGAGACCTGATGTGTTCATTTCTTTGCTGTCCACTCACGGTGGCATTCAAGTACATGTGCACGAAGAGAGTTGGTGTACAGATCAAGGACAGCTTTTCCGTGAGAAGCAGTTGCAGTGCTTGCATCGCCAATGATTCCGTTTTCAGACACTGCTTGCACCCCGCCATCACGCATGGCGTCGATAAGACCAGCATCATGGGTTGCTCCGCGAGCAATCACATTCGTTCGGACCTCATCTGGTGCGATGTGTAACAAAAGAGACGTCTCGGTGTGACCTGCGTGCATGTCGCCGCCGCTATAAGAAGGAAGAGACCACACGCTGTGTGTGATCTTTTCGTATGCAAGTGCAGAGGTGATTGCTGCCAATGCATCTGCATTGCCGCCGTGCCCATTCGCGATGCACACGCCTGTTGCCCACGATGCAGATCGGCAAATAGCAACAACAGAATCTTTTAATGCCTGCGTGCCTGTGCTGAGAGTGCCAGGGAAACCATGGTGTTCATCGCTTGCAGTGATGGAGAGAGCAGGTGCCGACATCACATTGAACTTACGGAGGTCTTCGTGACGTAGGACGTCAGCGATCACACGGGTGATGATCATTGTGTCGGTATCGAGCGGGAGATGAGGTCCGTGTTGTTCCCACGCACCCAAAGGTAGGAGGAGTATTGGTCGCGAGTCGGCGATTTCGGCAGATGTCGCAGTGCCCATAGAGAACGATCTCTACTTCTTGACGTCGAGAGTGTTCTCGCTACCAGACAAGAGGCGCTTGATGTTCGAAACATGTCGAACTTCAATGAGAAGAGCAATCCCAATGAAAGCGAATACTTCCCATGTCTTTTTCTTCGATAGTGCAATCATGAGTACGGGGAGGGGAACAACAACGATGGATGCGATGGAAGCCTTCTTCGTCAGCTTCATGAGGGAGATCCACGTGATGGCACAGATGATCATGAAGAGCGGGTGCAGGGGCAACAACATTCCTGCGCCCGTGGCAACACCCTTGCCGCCCTTGAATTTACGAGTGATGGGGAAGAGGTGTCCGAGAATTGCAAAAGCTCCGCACACATAAGCAATGGGGCGATCACCTAAGAAGATGGCAGCAGGAATGGCTCCCTTTGCGGCATCAATTGCGAAAACAATGGAGCCGTATTTCCAGCCCAAAGCACGTGCAACGTTGCTTGCACCGGGGTTGCCTGAGCCGAATGTTGTGATGTCGACTCCTTTGGCGCGAGCAACAACAATGGCGCTGGGAATGGTGCCGACGAAGTACGACGCAATTGCTGCAAGAACAACAACGACTGGACTCATGAGTTGACCTTGATGCGGGCTGGCTTTGAGTGGTCCATAGAAGGACGTGGAAGAAGTGCAACGGGAACAGCCCCCAGCAACTTCTCTCCGTCTCCGCCGACACATTCTGGGTCGGGGCCATCGAGCGGAATGCCTGTGAAGAACTTGGCAGCCATGCATCCGCCTTGACATGCATCAAAGGCACCGCACGATGCACATGCACCGGCACTTTGTGGTTCACGAAGTTCGAGGAACAAATCAGATCCGCGCCACACCTTGGTGAAGCCGCCATCGTCCAAAACATTTCCTGCTTTGAAGTCTTCGTGAATCACGAACGGGCATGCATACACATCGCCCAATGGATCAATGAGACACACCACGCGACCTGCTCCACACATGTTGAGGCCGGGGAGTGATTCACCAAATGCATTCAGGTGGAAGAAAGAGTCACCAGTGAGAACGTTTTCTCCATGCGCCAACAGCCAGTCGTAAATCTGACGCTGTTGTGCATTGGTGGGGTGCAACTCATTCCACGTGTCGGCACCACGGCCGGCAGGACGAAGACGCGTAATACGAAGTTGTGCACCAAACGAATCTGCGAGTGCTTTGAAGTCATCGAGTTGATCAACGTTGTGACGTGTTACAACAACAGAGATTTTGAATTGACCAAAGCCTGCATCGCGAAGATTTTCCATTGCAGTAATTGCTGTGGCGTATGAGCCTTCGCCGCGTACTGCATCGTTGACCTCTGCGGTGGTTCCATCGAGACTGATTTGAATGTCGAGGTAGTCCATCGCGGCAAGACGCTCTGCATTTTTCTTGTCGATGAATGCACCGTTGGTGGAGAACTTCACACCGATGCCATTGGAGATGGAGTGTTCGAGAATTTCAAAGAAGTCACGACGCACCATTGGCTCGCCGCCACCGATGTTGATGTAGAACACCTGCAAGTCACGCAGTTCATCAAGAACAGCTTTTGCCTGCTCTGTTGACAACTCACGCTCGTCGCGTTGGCCGGAACTGGAGAGGCAGTGGACACATGCAAGGTTGCAGGCGTAGGTGAGTTCCCATGTGAGACAAATAGGGGCATCGAGCCCTGACTTCATCTGGGTAACGAGGCTTTCAGCGGACACGAATGATCTCCGATGTGGTGAGAGAGGAAAGTGCCTTCACAAAGGAAGGCCAGCGCTGCTCCTCGACTCCTTCGCCGGCGAGTGCATCGCGAAGTGAGGGATACGTGGAGACATTGCGTACCACCCGAACAATGTCGGGATGGCGAAGAAAGACGAGGCGTCGGTTGCCATAGTGATAGGCGAGCGCCCCGAAGGGCTCGGGTCGCAGGGCGACCTGCGGGTGCATCTCGCACGCCGACTCGAGCGTGAGGGTCATAACGGCTGAGCCTGAGGGCTCAGTAGACACCGCACATGCCATCAATGGAGATTTCCTCAACGAGGAGCTCTTCAGTGACGACTGCTTCGGTGGCTTCGACCTGCTCGGTGACTTGGGTCTGTGGGGTGTCTTGTTCCATGCCTATGAGAGTACCCCCGCCAGGCCCCACTAGAGAAGGTTGGGGGCCTGTGAGTAATCTTCAAGGACACCAGTTGGGCCTCGTCCAACTGACCGAACCAAAGGGGACGTCATGAAGACGAAGGCAGCAGTGCTCTGGGAAGTTAATGCTCCATGGAGCGTCGAAGAGATCGAGCTTGATGCTCCTGGTCCAGGCGAAGTTCTGGTCAAGATTGCCGCATCAGGCATGTGCCACTCAGATGAGCACCTCACAACAGGTGACCTTCCATTCGCTCTGCCCATCGTGGGCGGCCATGAAGGTGCCGGCGTTGTTGAGCAGGTCGGCGAAGGCGTCAGCTGGATTGCCCCTGGCGATCACGTGGTGTTCGGCTTCATCCCATCATGTGGACGTTGCCCAAGTTGCTCCACCGGCCATCAGAACTTGTGCGACCTCGGTGCACTCATGGGACTTGGTCTTCAGATTTCTGACGGCACCTCACGTCACCACGCACAAGGCAAAGACCTCACGCTCATGTGCATGCTCGGAACCTTCGCTCATCACACAGTGGTGAACGAAGCATCGTGCATCAAGATCGAAAAAGATGTTCCTCTCGACAAGGCATGCTTGCTCGGTTGCGGTGTTGTCACCGGTTGGGGTTCGGCTGTGTATGCGGCAGATGTTGCTCCTGGTGACACCGTTGTTGTCGTCGGCGTGGGCGGTATCGGTGCGAACGCCATTCAGGGCGCAAAGCTCGCTGGTGCAAAGCGCATCGTCGCTATCGACCCGGTCGAGTTCAAGCGCGAAAAGGCAATGGAATTCGGTGCAACTCACACAGTGAGCTCAATGGCTGAAGCATTGCCGTTCTTGCAAGAACTCACATGGGGAACCATGGCAAACAAGGTCATCTTGACGATGGGTGTTGGCGATGGCCAGCTCATGGGTGAAGCAATGGCACTTGCTGCAAAGCGTGGTCGCGTTGTTGTCACCAATATTCACCCCGCTTTTGAAATGGGTGGAGCAAACATGAGCCTTCTTGATCTCACATTGATGGAGAAGCAAGTTGTTGGTTCATTGT
>WLHL01000075.1 GCA_009702755.1 Actinomycetota bacterium | reverse complement strand
TGCCAGCGCTGTGTTGCGCTAGGTGCAAGTGAATTTGCCATTGTGTTTTCCCCCAGGAGGTGAAGTGCGGGCTATTTGCCCGACTAGCGGACAAATTACCAATGGGCGGACATCAGAGGGTGGATTTCCTGTGCCCGCCGACACAAATAGCGGGTTTTTACCCCGTTTTGGTCAATTTTGGCTGATTTTCCCTATTTTGGGGGCTGATAATCGATGTTTCGGTCGACATTCATATAGATGTCAATACCGACCGGGTGGGTCTGTTCTTCCACAATGTGGCCCAAAAGACCGGCACAACGAGCCAACAGAGCCACCCCGCGCATCACGCCCAGCGGCAAACCGAGGTCTGCCAACACAGCACCACATACACCTGCACCGTTCAGTGGCAAATGTTTACCCAACACGTCGGAATGTGAGCGGCCAATTGCCTCAAAGAGAGCGAGGTGTGGTCCGAAGGTTCCGTTCTCGCGAGCAAGGGCCATCAACACTGGCGTACGAGGGTCGCCTTGCTTGTGCACTGGATGTCCGAGGCCAGGGACAAACTTCCCGATTTCTTTTTGGGAGCGCACGACGGTGCGAGCCACTTCGTCCCACTCAGCATCGGTGCGAGTCTGCGTGCCCACTTGCTGCAACTGAGCATTGAGGAACAACGCGCAGTCTTCGGTGACACCGAGGAAGCGAGAGCCGCCACCCAGAAGTCCGGCAGCCAATGCTCCTTGCAGAGAGTCGGGTGCGCTTGCGTATGTCAAGCGTGCTGCAATCGCAGTTGGAGTGAAACCGTGATCCGCCAATGCAGCAAGCACTGCTTCGAACATCACCAGTTGACCCTTGGATGGGCGCTGCTTGGCGATCAAGTAATACGCAAGTTCACCAAACGAAATTTTGCCTAGCAATTCTGATGCAAGGTCGTGGCCCAACAACGTGATGCTGTCGGCATCGGATGTACCGAGACCTGTGCGATATGTGGGTTGTTCTGTAGCCATGATTAATCCAGTCCTTTCAACCAGTCACGAATTTCATCGGAGTGTTCGCCCAACGTTGGTGGCGGCAAGCGATATTCAAGGTCGCCATCGCTGAACGTAATCGGGTTGCGCACAAGTGTGACTTCGCGATCGCCTTCACCAACAGTGACGCGTGGGCGCAAGCCCAACTTCTCTGCAAGTTCCACACCATCACCGATGGAGTTAATGGGGCCGCATGGCACGCCGACTTTGTTGAGCTCAATGAACAAATCGTCCGACATCCACTCAGCCAGTTTCTCCAACAAAAACGGGCGTAATTCTTCGCGGTTCTTCGTGCGGTCTGCATTGATCTTGAAGCGCGGGTCGTCTGCGATGGCTTCGATGCCCAACACTGTGCACAGTGAACGGAACTGCTTGTCATTGCCTGCAGCAATGATGAGGTCGCGATCCTTCGTGGGCAGTGCTTCGTACGGGAACAAGCTCGGGTGTGCGTTTCCCATGCGGAATGGAACCACACCTGCTGCGGTGTATGCAGCAGTTTGGTTCACCAAGCCCGACATTGCAGAAGACAACAAGTTGACTTCAATGTGTTGGCCTTCACCCGTTGCATTGCGATGGTTGAGTGCAGCGAGAACACCAATGGTTCCGTGCAAGCCGGCCATCACGTCGAACACGGAAATGCCTGCGCGATACGGCGAACCATCAGGCTCACCCGTGAGGCTCATCAAACCTGATACTGCTTGCACGATGAGGTCATACCCTGGCAACCATGCGCCTTCAGCAGTACCGAAGCCACTGATGGAGAGATAAATCAGGCCAGGGTTGTCAGCTTTGACTGATTCGTAATCAAGTCCGAACTTCTTCAAGCCACCGACTTTGAAATTCTCCAAGCAGATGTCCGCGTTGCGAACAAGTTTCTTCACGATTTCAAGATCATCGGGGTTGCCGTAATCCAGCACAATCGACTTCTTGTTGCGGTTGATCGACATGTAATAGGTCGCAACGCCATCTTTCGTAGGTGGCACCCAGGTGCGAGTGTCGTCGCCTGCAGCGCTTTCCACTTTCACCACTGTTGCGCCCATGTCGGCCAGAAGCATTGAGCAATATGGGCCAGCCAGAACTCGTGACAGGTCGGCGACGACCAATCCTTCGAGCGGCTTGGCCGTATTCTGTTGGGAGTTCATAGTCTCACTGCTTTCGTGTTGGGGGATATGGATTCATGCTGGGAGGCGCACACAATGGCAACAAAGCGAGATGAACCCGATTTTGTTGAAGCGCTTGCTCGCGGACTCAATGTCATGCGTGCGTTCTCGTTGTCGCACTTAGCGATGACGGTGAGTGAAGTTGCAACTGCTGCTGATCTTGCACGACCAACTGCACGTCGGTTGCTTCTCACGCTCGAACAGCTCGGATATGTGCGTTCGAATGACGGTGTATTCATGCTGACGCCCAAAGTGTTGGAGTTGGGCATGTCGTACATCAATGCACAAGGCATGTGGGACATTGCTCGTCCGCACTTGGTGTCGTTGGTGTCGCAGACACACGAATCAAGTTCGATGTCGCAGTTAGACGGCAGCGACATTGTGTACACAGCACGTGTGCCGGTTCCGAAGATCATCGGCTTGTCGGTGCACATCGGAACACGCTTCCCTGCCATTGCAACTTCAATGGGGCACGTGTTGTTGGCATCACTCACATCAAAAGAACTTGATGCTGTTTTGAAGATTCCGTCGCAGTCACTTGTGGTGCCACGAGTACGGCCATCGCGCAAAGAGATTGATGCAGCGTTGGCCGAAGTACGGACACGTGGATGGGCATTGTCGGATGAGCGATTGTCATTTGGCATTCGTTCGATTGCCGCACCAGTCACTGATGGCAGTGGTTCTGTCATTGCGGCTGTCAATGTCACAACAAATGCATCGGAAACATCAATTGCAGAACTCAAGAAGTCGCACTTGCCACTGTTGCTCACAACAGCCCAAGCAATTTCTGAAGACTTTTCGCGCATGTCAATGTTGCCGACCACTGACCCACTGCCGAAATAGTTCTTCATCACTTATTTCGTTTCTGCGCGGTGCGTTTCGAGAATGAAATCTGCTGTTGCCTGCGGAGCAGAGAAGAACGGCGAATGATCCGTGTCAATTTCCACTGAATGCTTTGCCCAACCAGCACGCATTCGTTGCTGATCAAGCTGCACTGCTTGGTCATCTGTACACACGATGTAACTACTCGGCACACTTAACCATGCAGGGTTTTCCATCGGTTCCACCGGTATTTCACTACGCATTGTGCGGCGATGCTGCATTGCAAGACGCGCCAACGACGCAGGGCTGCGATGAAACAAGAAACGTGATGCATCGTCGGTGAGAGACAATTCGCCATCGACCGAGATGTTTAAGCATGAACGAAACTCTGGGTTGCCCCACTGCGGAGAAATGCCCGCTTGCGATTCGCCCAACGCCGGCATGCGCGCAGCAACAAATACCAAGTGCTGAGCAGCATGTGATGCTGCCGACACGGTGATACCCGTATAGCTGTGACCCACCACAGTGACGGCACCATGTGATTTCTGAAGTTCAGAAATCTTTGCGCTCAACGCCGCGACGTCATCAGCCAATGAAGTGAATGGCAAATCAATGGTGTGCGCATCTTGGCCGTGCTGTGCAAGACGTTCGATCACAGGGATCCACGTCAGGCTTGGAAGAAACGACCCGTGAACGAATAAGACGCTCGAGTCATTCATGAAATGCTCGAGTGACTAGCGGTAGTTGTTGTTGCTGGTGTGATCACCAGCAAGCCAACGCTTCAACGTTGCGTGAGCGTCGTTCTTGCGATCTGCGTTGATCTTTTCTGCACCTGGTGCATCAGCGGTGAACTCAAGAAGCATTCCGTTTGGATCTTCTGTGTACAACGAGCGGCAGTAGCCGTGCTCCAGAACATATGTTCCTTCTGGCTTCCAACCGGCTGCCTGCAGGCGAGCAAAAATCTTGTCCTGATCGTCAGGCGCAACATTCAATGCGATGTGGCGGAATGGTGATGGAGGAAGTGGTGGATCGAACTCGTCCTGATCGGACTGGTTTGCGAACTGGAAGAACGCAAGTGCGCTTCCGTCTGGCATTCCGAAGAAGCAATGGCAGTACACGCGCTCTGCGCCGAACAGCTCATCTGTTTCTGACCATGTGGCAACCAGTGGCAAACCAACAAGGTCTTCGTAAAAGGCGCGAGTCGCCTCAAGATCTTTTGACAAGTAGGCGGTGTGATGAAGGCGGGTGGGTGCGCTGCTCATGTGATTTCTCCTCTTGGAAAATGGTCAAATGTCCGCCAGTCGGACATCAAACCGTTGTGCGTA
>WLHL01000074.1 GCA_009702755.1 Actinomycetota bacterium | reverse complement strand
TTCGTCGTATTTCTTGCCTCGTTTAGTGGGCATCCAGCAGGCCACAGAATGGGTGTTCACCGGTCGAGTGTTCAGTGCAGAGGAAGCAGTAAATGGTCGTCTGATTCGCAGTGTTCACTCAGGTGATGAACTCTTGAATGTCGCACGCGGTATCGCTCGTGAGATTGCAGATAACACTGCACCTGTGTCGGTGGCGTTGTCTCGTCAGATGTTGCGGAGAATGATGGGCGCATCACATCCGATGGATGCACATGCAGTGGAGTCACGAGGCATCAGTGCTCGAGGACGAAGCGCTGACTCAAAAGAAGGCGTCACCAGTTTTCTCGAAAAGCGCGCAGCGGTGTATCCCGATCGCGTCAGCGATGGGTTGCCCGACATCTTTCCTCGCTGGGAAGACCCAGAGTTTTACTAAGTCATGCCCTCTGAAACCGAAGGACGCAGTGTCTTTGAAATCTGTGGTGCTGACTTCTTTGTGAAGTTGGTGGATGCCTTCTACGACGGTGTTGAGCAAGACCATGTCTTGATTCCGATGTATCCCGAAGGTAGTGACACCGTGGGTGCACGCAAGAGGCTCGCAATGTTCCTTGCGCAATATTGGGGCGGGCCACATGACTACATGGAGGAACGAGGCCATCCAATGTTGCGCATGCGCCATGGTGGATTCACAATTGGTGCCATCGAGCGTGATCATTGGTTGATGCACATGGCAACTGCGATTGAGCAGACATTGCCGTTAGTGGCGGATGCAGACCGCGAGCATGTGACAGAGCAATTAGCGAACTACATGGTGAACGCTGCAGAGCATCTACGAAATAGTTGAACCCAGCGCATACATTGCGAGCGCTGCAGCGACACCCACGTTGAGTGAGTCGACTCCCGCATGCATCGGAATTCGCACCAGAGTGTGCACGGATTGCATTGTGCTCTCATCAAGTCCGTCCCGTTCACTGCCTAACAACAGTGCAATTCGTGGGGCAGAGGGACGCACTGTGGCGATGTCGACTGCGTCAGAACTGGGAGTCAGCCCATACGAGGTGCATTCATGTCGGTTGAGTAAGGCCCCAATGGAATCATCGGCGGAGAGTCGGGCAAAGGGGAGAGTCAAGCCGCTCCCCATCGAGACTCGTAGAGCCCGACGAGCAAGCGGGTCTGCGCTTCCGGCAGTCAGAATGAGCGCATCCCAACCAAGCGCCGCAGCACTGCGGGTGATGGCTCCAAGGTTTGTGGGGTTATCCACCGCTTCGGCGACGAGAATGCGATGTGACTGAGCAACAAGAGTGTCAGGGTCTGTGAGCGGCGGACGCTGAAACAATCCTGTTGCCCTCAATGGCACACCAAGACCTGTGACATCTTGTCGCAATTGTTCGTGACCGATAAAGATGTCGACATTCTCTGGCACGCGGACGGAGAAGTGCTGCGCCATCGACTCGTCGCAGAGGAGTGCAATCGCCGTACAACCTGCATCAATTGCTCGACCAACAACGAGGTCGCCTTCTGCGACGAAAAGACCAGCGCCCACCGATTCAAGGCGGTCTGCCTTGCTCGCTAACTGTCGATCTCGCCAGCGAAATGCATCGAGACGTGCATCACTTGCTTCGTGAACAACAGAGATCATGCGTCAGTCAGTACGAGTGAATTAGTAGTACCAAGGGAAGGGTGACCAATCAGGGTCACGCTTCTCAAGGAAAGACTCACGGCCTTCCGCGGCTTCGTCGGTGCCGTAGGCAAGACGAGTTGCTTCTCCCGCGAAGACCTGCTGGCCAACGAGACCATCATCTACAAGGTTGAACGCAAACTTCAACATGCGCTGAGCAGTAGGGCTCTTGCCATTAATTTCCTTCGCCCATTCCAGTGCAACCTTTTCGAGGTCGGCATGAGGAATCGATGCATTGACTGCACCCATGGCAACCATGTCGTCTGCTGAATACTCGCGACCAAGGAAGAAGATTTCGCGTGCGAATTTCTGGCCAACCATCTTGGCGAGATAGGCAGATCCGTATCCGCCATCAAATGATGCAACATCGGCATCGGTTTGCTTGAAGCGTGCATGTTCTTTGCTCGCAAGAGTGAGGTCGGAAACGACATGCAAACTGTGGCCACCACCAGCTGCCCAACCGGGAACCACGCTGATCACAACTTTCGGCATGAATCGAATGAGGCGCTGTACTTCAAGAATGTGCAAACGACCTGAACGACCACGATCAACCGTGTCTTCCGTTTCGCCCTCGGCGTATTTGTATCCGTCCTTGCCGCGAATGCGCTGATCGCCACCACTGCAGAATGCCCAGCCACCATCTTTCGGTGATGGTCCGTTACCTGTGAGAAGAACGCAACCAACATCTGTAGTCATTCGTGCATGGTCGAGCGCGGTGTACAACTCGTCAACTGTGTGAGGACGAAATGCATTGCGTACCTCGGGTCGGTTGAAGGCGATACGAACCGTGCCTTGGTCAACAGCGCGGTGATACGTGATGTCGGTGAAGGCGAAGCCAGGGACTTCACGCCATGCTGTGGGGTCAAAAATGGGAGAAATGCTCACCCCGTCATTGTTTCATGTGGGGTGTCCTATCCTTGCAACTATGGCGAAGTGGTCGGTTTTTGAGTCAGAAGCACCTGCTGTAGCTGCCAAGATCCGCAGCCGTTTCGAGGGTCATCCCCATCACGTTCTCGGCACGCTTGATTCGTCGGGGGCTCCACGCCTCAGTGGAATCAATGTGTTCTTTAACGAAGGTGTGGTGTGGTTCGGCTCGATGCCATCTGCACTCAAGTCGTTAGACATCAAGAGAGATCCACGTGTTTCCCTTCATTCGGCCACGTTGTCTGACGAACTTGATGGTGGCGATGCCCGCATCTCTGGCTTGGCATTGGCGCTCCCTGCAGAATCTGCACGTGCGTGGAGACCAGAGAATCCGAGTGACGGTGAGTTCCTTCAGATTGATATTCAGAAGGCTCACATTGTGGAAGTGACAGATAAACAACTTGTCATCACCATGTGGGATACAGAGAACGGACTCCGTATCGTTCAGCGGCAATGACAACTCTTCTTGCTTTCTCGGGTTCTCTCCGTAAGGACTCTTTCAATACTCGCGTTCTTCGTGCGTTGCCAGCTTTGGCTCCTGCAGGAACGCAGATTGCTTTGTTCGACATTGCAGATCTGCCGATGTACAACCAGGATCTTGACGGCGAGACTGTCCCGGAAATTGTTGCCGCGCTTCGTGCTGCAATCGCAGAAGCCGATGGCGTCATCATTGCTGGTCCTGAGTACAGCGGTTCGTATTCCGGTGCCACAAAGAATCTCATTGACTGGGCATCTCGCCCGTTTATGGCTGGACCCATCATTGGTAAGACATCAATGGTGATTGCGACGACTCCTGGGCCCGGCGGTGGAAAGAATGTTCTTCCTGCAACAAGTGGACTCTTGCAGGCATTGGGAGGCAAGGTTGTCGCTCAAGTCGGCGCAGCGGCCATTCATGAAAAGTTTGCTGCCGATAGCGACACCATCATTGATGAAGAATTCGCTCAGCAACTTCGCGAAGGTCTCGCTGCCTTCTAATTCTTGTACTCGTCATTCGTGACGAGATTTACCAGGCATCGACCATGGGGCGTTTCTTGCCATCGCGTGCACGCCATGAACGCGTAGAACCAATGACGCTGAGAATGCGTTGACGAGTCTCGGCAGGGTCGATGACATCATCAATCTCAACGTGGCTCGCCATATTGAGAGCGCTGCCATGTTCATATGCGCGGGCAATCAGTTTGGCTTCTAGTTCGTTGCGTTCCTGTTCGTCCTCAATCGCAGCTAGTTCTTTGCTAAATCCGAGTCGGACAGCGCCTTCAAGGCCCATGCCTCCGAATTCACCTGTGGGCCACGACACTGTCATTGCGTTGGAATGAAAACCACCGCCTGCCATTGCCATTGCGCCAAGGCCGTAGCCCTTGCGCAACACAATTGTCACCAGTGGCACCGTGATGCTTGCTGCAGTGACAAACAGGCGTCCAAAGTGACGCACTTGAGCAGTGTGTTCGGCGTCTGGGCCGACCATAAAGCCTGGTGTGTCGCACAAGCTGACGATGGGGATGTCATAGGCGTCGCACAATTGAATAAAACGCGATGCTTTGTCGGAGGCGTCGGCGTCGATAGCACCACCAAGGTGAGTCGGGTTGTTCGCAATGACACCGACTGGCCTGCCTTCAATGCGCAGAAGAGTGGTGAGGATTCCGACGCCAAAGGTGGGTCGCAATTCAAGAGCTGAGTCGATGTCGGCGAGTGCATTGATGACAGTGCGTACGTCGTACACGCGAGTGCGTTGTTCAGGGATGAGATCACGAAGCATTGCATCGTCATGTCGCTTCCAGTTCTTGGTTGCACCTTGGAAGAACCCGAGGTAC
>WLHL01000073.1 GCA_009702755.1 Actinomycetota bacterium | reverse complement strand
TGGAGATTGCACCAGACAAGAACGGCTGCACTGCGCCCATCATGCGTACGTGGCCTTCGTAGTGAATGGTGTTGTCGCCCATAGAGCAAGCGAACACTGACACGTGGTTTGACTCGAGGTGTGGTGCACCGATGATGGACTTGTTCTCATCGATGTAGGCGATGATGTCGTCGACCTGCTGAGTGTTGTAACCAAGGCGGCGAAGTGCGCGTGGGATTGTCTGGTTGACAATGCTCATGGAGCCGCCACCGACCATCTTCTTGAACTTCACAAGACCAAGGTCTGGCTCAACACCAGTGGTGTCACAGTCCATCATGAGGCCAATGGTGCCGGTTGGTGCGAGCACTGATGCCTGCGAGTTACGTACGCCGTACTCTTCACCGTCGCGCACTGCTGCTTCCCATGATTCCAAGCCGGCGAACAAGAGGTCTTGCTGCACTTCGTTGGCATCGAGGATCTTGCTGTGCTCATCGCGGTGCATGCGAAGAACGTTGAGCATGTACTTCTCGTTCTCTGCGAAACCTGCGAATGGTCCCATGCGGCTAGCGGTACGTGCGCTGGTTGCGTATGCATGACCTGTCATGAGTGACGTGAGAGCTGCTGCCCATGCACGGCCTTCCTTCGAGTCGTATGCGAACCCAAGTGCCATCAGAAGTGCACCGAGGTTTGCGTAACCAATTCCGAGCTGACGGAACTTGCGAGTGTTCTCGCCGATCTTTTCTGTTGGGTAGTCAGCGCGACCGACAAGGATTTCCTGTGCGGTGAACATGACCTCAACTGCGTGGCGGTATGCCTCGGTGTCGAAACGATCATTGTCGTCAAGGAACTTCAACAAGTTGAGCGATGCAAGGTTGCATGCTGAGTTGTCGATGTGCATGTATTCAGAACATGGGTTCGAGCCGTTGATGCGGTCTGTTGCATGCGCTGTGTGCCACTTGTTGATGGTGGTGTCGAACTGCAAACCGGGGTCAGCACATTCCCATGCTGCGGTTGCGAGTTGACGCCAGAGATCGCGGGCCTTGATGGTGCGCACGGTGCGGCCATCGGTGATCGCCTTGAGGTTCCAGTCGCGGTCCTCTTCAACAGCCTGCATGAACTCGTCAGTGACGCGCACTGAGTTGTTTGCGTTCTGGTACTGGACGCTGAACGAGTCAGCACCGTCGAGGTCCATGTCGAAACCTGCATCGCGAAGGACGCGAGCCTTGCGCTCTTCCTTCACCTTGCACCAGATGAACTCTTCGACGTCTGGGTGATCACCGTTGAGGATGACCATCTTTGCTGCACGACGGGTCTTGCCGCCTGACTTGATGGTGCCGGCTGATGCGTCTGCACCGCGCATGAAAGAAACAGGACCAGATGCTGTTCCGCCGCCTTCAAGGAGCTCTGCGCTGGAACGGATCTTGGAAAGGTTGATACCGGAGCCTGAACCACCCTTGAAGATCACGCCTTCTTCGCGGTACCAGTTGAGGATTGCCGACATCTTGTCTTCCACGGAAAGAATGAAGCATGCGCTCGCCTGCTGTGGCACGCCCTTCACGCCAATGTTGAACCACACGGGGCTATTGAAAGCTGCACGCTGTGTGACGAGGATGAACTTGAGCTCTGCACGGAATGCTTCTGCTTCTTCGCTATCGACGAAGTAGCCGCCCTCGATGCCCCAGGTGGTGATGGTGTCAGCAACGCGGTCGATGACCTGACGCATGCTGTGCTCACGCTCTGGGGTTCCTGGTGTACCGCGGAAGTACTTCTGGGTGACGATGTTGGTGGCGTTGAGTGACCAGGACACTGGGAACTCAACGTCGAGCTGCTCGAAAGCAACGGTGCCATCGCGCCAGTTGGTGATGCGCGAGTCACGCTTTTCCCATGCCACTTCGTCGTATGGGTGAACACCCGGGGTTGTGAAGAATCGACCGATTCCGATGGACAAGCGATCTGGTGCGAGTGACATGTTGGCTCCTGTTTGGCGTGGATTGTGGTCGTGAGACCTATGAATTCTGCAAATCCACCCCCAACCACAATATGTTGTGGGTGACTTCGCTCCTACTGTGGTGTAACCACAAGAGGTTGAGAGATTACAGCACCGTAGTTACACCCGTGTCAACGACCCTCGCGAAATATTTTGCGCAGTGCGGTCACGGCGCGAGAAACCAGGTCACGGAACCGCCCGGTTCCCTGGATCAAGAAGAAACTTCTCCCCCACATCCGGCCTCTCGCAGCCGCTTCCGACTACCCCCTGAACCTACGGGTAACCCCCTGTGGATTGGAAGTGGACAACCATGTGAATTACAGGAAATATCTGGGGAAACCCTTGTGTAATCAGTGGATGAACCTGTGGGGCTCCTGTGTGTAAGTACACCCGTCCTGTGGACGGAGGACCAGATTTAGGCGGGCTGGAGAGTGACGGGGATGGCGTTCAGGACGGCATTGCCCGAAATCGGGTCGATAATCGACTCATCCGTGAGGATGTTCGAGTTCACTCCGGCCTTTCGAGCCGCCACGTCCATTTTGGTACCCGCCACGCCGTGGCCCCAGCCGTGCGGCAAGCTGACGACTCCTGGGCGCACGCTGTCGGTGATTTCGACAGGTGCCTCCACCGAGCCCACACGACTTGTGATGCGCACTGCTGCGCCCTCAGCAAGACCCAACCGCGCCGCATCATCAGGA
The DNA here is from genome assembly GCA_009702755.1 of Actinomycetota bacterium. GTDB lineage: Bacteria > Actinomycetota > Acidimicrobiia > Acidimicrobiales > Ilumatobacteraceae > UBA2093. The sequence goes on along the minus strand of WLHL01000073.1, from coordinate 1,859 downwards.
TGTACCTGTGCAGTGCACGACAACGAACCCTTCGTCAGCACATTGATGTTGTGCATCCACGAATTGTTTGACTTCAATTCACGGCGACCCACCAACAACATCTGATCATCATCAGCAAGTGCGATCGAAGCTTCGAGTCGTACAAGATCTGCAATCAACGCCGGTGGTGACAACTCAATCATTCCGGTGGGTGTGCGCAGACCTTCAGGAATACGTGGCTCAAGTGCGCCAAGATCAACACCGTGTGGATTCGCTAACAACACATCAAGCGACAAGCCCGTGGGGTTTGCACCAAACGCTGCGCCATACGGGCCTGTTTGCAACATGAAATCAAGCATGCGTGCAGTGCCGCGCCGTCCGTCTTTGTTGAGCATTGCAAGAATTTCATCTGCATCGCGTCCGCTAATTGTTGATGACGAATTCGCAACAGCTGATGTCACCGATGCATTGATGACTTGATCATCCATCAGTGCTGGGTCAACGTTTGTTGCTAACCCCTGCAAGATGGCGCCCATCTTCACAAGGATTTCCCATTCGTCGGGAGTATCAGCATCTTTCTTCAAGACTGGTTCGCTGTAGTTCGCAACGTTGCGCACTGCGTATGCGTACAGACCAATGTCGTAGTGATCTTTCTCCAACGCTGATGGCGGCGGAAGAATCACGTTTGCATGGCGAGTTGTTTCATTCAAATAAATGTCAATCGACACCATGAATTCAAGGTCTGCCAATGCTTTGTCCAACTGCACAGAGTTCTGCGTGGACAACACAGGGTTACCTGCGACTGTGATTGTCGCGCGAATTTGATTCTCACCAGGTGTGAGGATTTCTTCGGCGAGCACTGCCACCGGATATTCACCAAGAACTTCAGGCTTATTGCTCACGCGACTGTGGCCACGACCCGTTTGGAATCCCTTGCCTTTTCCAGCAGATCCACGTGTTGTTGCACTGCCTGCAGCAGGTGTGGTGAACATGTCGCCACCGCGCTTGTCGAAGTTGCCCGTGATGATGCTGAGTGCATTCACTAACCATGCATTTGTTGCACCGAACTCCACAGTGTTGACGCCAATGCGTCCGTACACCGCACACGTTGGTGCTGCACACATCTCACGTGCGATACGTGTGATGGTTTCTGCAGGAACGCCAGTTGCAGCCGTGACCTTCTCCGGAGTGAATGGCGCAACAGCTGCGCGGAATTCTTCAAGACCATTCATCATGGAACCGATTCGTGGTTCCACTTTTGCAATGCCTTCTGCAAACATCACGTTGGCAAGCGCTGCCATAAACAAGCCGTCGGTTCCTGGACGAATCGACACCCACTCGTCACTGTTCTCTGCAGTCTTGGTGCGACGCGGATCAACAACAACAACTTTTCCACCGCGCGCACGAATTGCTTGCAAGCGGCCTGGGTAATCCGGTGCCGTGCACAAACTGCCGTTTGACATGTACGGGTTCGCACCCAACATCAACAAGTAATCCGTGTGATCAAGATCGGGAACCGGAATGTGTTGTGCAGTGCCAAACATGAAGCCACCAGCAACGTGCATCGGCATCTGGTCAACCGATGATGCCGAGAAGATGTTGCGAGTACCCATCGAACGCAACATCACACCACTGAACAACTGTGGCCCAAGGTTGTGCGCATTCGGGTTACCCAAATATGCAGAGAGCGCACCACGACCATGACGGTCGATCACACCCATAAGTCCGCGCTCGACTTCTTCCCACGCCTCTTGCCACGACACTTCGACATGCACACCATTGCGCTTCACCATGGGCTTACGCAGACGATCAGGGTCTTCATGCAGTTGCTTCAGCGTGCTGCCCTTCGGGCAAATGAAGCCTTTGCTAAATACGTCATT
>WLHL01000072.1 GCA_009702755.1 Actinomycetota bacterium | reverse complement strand
TGGCATCGGAAAGACCTCTTACTGGATGAATGGACCTGATGACTGTACCTTGCGGCTCTACTCAACGGGGTGAACCTCTGAATGCCCTACCCCCTACGCTTACGGGATGATCTTGGTTTTGGCAGGCGGCGTCGGTGCAGCGCGGTTTCTTGCCGGCCTCACCCAGGTTGTTGATTCCTCTGAGATTGTGACCATTGTCAATACCGGAGACGACACAGAACTCCATGGTCTGTCCATCTCGCCAGATATCGACACAGTGACCTACACCGTGGCCCAAGCCATCGACCCAGAGCGTGGATGGGGATTGCGTAACGAAACATGGCGAGCCATGGAATCACTCGAACGCTTTGAGTCAGTGCGTCCTGAAGGGTCTCGTGCAGCACCTCGGTGGTTCAACCTCGGTGACACTGACTTGGCCACTCACTTCTACCGCACCGCTCGCCTCCGAGAAGGAGCAACTCTTGCTGAAGTCACAGACGAGATTCGCCGTGCCTTTGGTGTCACATTCCCGATTCTTCCGATGTCAAACCAATCAGTGCGCACCTTGGTACATCTTGCCGATGGACCTGTTTCATTCCAGGAATATTTCGTCAAGCTCCGCCACTCAGTCCCTGTCACCAGTGTGGAATTTGTTGGAACAGATATAGCGACCTTTGTTGATCCTGATCTCATCCGCACTGCCGACACAATTGTGATTGCACCATCAAACCCGATTGTCTCGATCGGCCCCATTCGCGCCATACGCGGCGTGGAAGAGTCACTTCGTGCACGACGGGACGACATTGTTGCTGTCTCCCCCATCGTTGCCGGTGCTGCTCTCAAGGGCCCCGCTGACCGCATGCTCACAGAACTGGGTCACGAACCAACCGTCGTGGGCGTTGCCCGCATGTACGCACCTATTGCTGCAACGCTTGTGATCGACGAACAAGATGCTCACCTAGCCGACACAGTCGAACGCGAAGGTATGCGCTGTGTCGTCACGGACACCATCATGTCGAAACCTGGCGTCGCCGCGTCACTTGCACGAACAACGGTGCAGTCAACACCACAACAAGGAGGCATCACATGGCCCGCTTAATGGCATGGAGCGTCGAAGGCATCGGCGAGATAACACCAGGAATGCAAATTGGTGACGTCATCGTCGAAGCATGTGCCGACGAGCCCAATGGCCCACTTCGTGACAATGACGTTCTTGTCGTCACACAGAAGATCATTTCCAAAGCCGAGAATCGCCTTGTTGCAATTGATGCCGATGATCCGGTGTCTCACAAGAAACTTGTTGAAGACGAAGCAGTACGCATCGTGCGTCGCCGCGGCGACCTCATCATCACCGAAACAAAACACGGTTTCGTCTGCGCCAACAGCGGCATCGACCTCTCCAATGTCGAACGTGGATACGCCGCACTTCTTCCGCTTGATAGCGACAGGTCTGCTCGACGTATCAGGGACATTGTGAAAGCAAAACTCGGTGTCAATGTGGGTGTCATCATCTCCGACACATTTGGTCGTCCATGGCGTAAGGGTCTCACTGACGTTGCTATCGGAGTGGCGGGTATCGCAGCAGTGGTTGACCTACGCGGAACCGAAGATGCGCTCGGACGCGTGATGCAAGTGACTGAAGTGTGTGTTGCAGACGAATTGGCATCAGCTGCCGAACTGGTGATGGGCAAGTCAACAGGTGTTCCTGTTGCTGTTGTTCGTGGCGCAGACCCTCTGTGGTTCCGCGATGCATCGATGAGCGAAATTGTTCGCCCGCCGAGCGAAGACTTGTTTCGTTAACGAAGAGTGGAAAGACCTTCAGCCAATGGCGTGAAGGGTGACCAACCAAGCTGAATTCGTGCACGCACCGGCGAGAGAGATAGACGCACAACATCATTGGGACGAGCAGCTGAGGTTCGCGGAACCGGAGACGATGCTCCACCCATGACTGACCACAGGTCAACAATGCTGGTGGCAACGCCCGTACCCACGTTGATGACTAATCCGCCTGCTCTGTCCAGAGATCGAGCAATTGCATCGACTGTGTCGTCAACATGCACAAAGTCACGCACTTGCTTGCCATTGCCATGAACAATCGGAGCACGGCCATTCGCCAATGCATCGGCAAAGGAAGCAACGACTCCGTCCTCGGGTCGTTGACGAGCGCCATAGACATTGGCCATTGCCAACACCGTGAACTCCACGCCATGACGGTCGCGATACACCCCGTGAATATCTGCCGCAGCACGGGCCAGCACTTCTTCACTGGTGCGCGAATCATTGATGTGACCTTCTTTGATGGGAAGGTCACGCGCAGTCACTTCGCCATAAAGAAGAGCGGCAGGAATGCCGGTGATGACGTTAGAAACACCACCAAGACGAGCTGCCTCTAAGACTGCAACCGTCGATTGCATCGCAGTCATTGCGCCACTGAGGTGACTTTGCGATGGCGAGAACACTGCAAGATTGACAATGATTGATGGTCGACGTAACGAGACAAGTTCAGCGAATTCAGCGGACAGAACGGAGATGTTCTGAAACTTGAATCGCCCAGATGCATTACGAGCTTCCGCAAGATTCGCAAGTGACCCAGTCGACAGATCATCAACGACATCTACTTCATGACCCTCGGCCATGAATCGGTCAACTAAGTACGAACCAATAAACCCTGCGCCACCACAGATCATGATTTTGCGGGTCGTTGACATCAGGACTTCTGCTCTGGATCAGGAACTCGAGAATTCTGCAGATGCTCGCCAGCAGGAATCACAACTCCTGCACCAATGACACAGTCCTGAAGAGACGATTCATCTGACACGCTTCCCATCACCATGGAGCGCTCAACACGAACTCGGTCACCCAAGACAGAACCGGCCAACAACACAGAATCGGTAACGACGCATCCGGCACCAACAACACAGCCTTCACCGATCACGCTGTGAGTAATGGATGCCGATGCATCAATGTGGGCGTTCGCACCAATGGAAGACAAGATGCTCTGACGAGAGCCATCAATGAGGTCCAAGTTGGCCTTCAGATATGTATCGGGGCGTCCTGTATCAATCCAGTAGTCATCAGTGGGCATCGCACTTAATGTTCCGTCAGCGACCATGGCCGGGAACACGACTCGTTCAATAGAGATCTTCTGTCCAGCAGGAATGCGATCAATCACAGAGGGTTCCAACACATACGTGCCGGCATTCACCACGTTGCTTTCTGATTCACCTGGTGCCGGCTTTTCCACAAAGCGCTGCACCTTTCCATCTGCGGTTGTTTCCACAACGCCATATTGCGATGGGTCATCAACGGGCGTGAGATGCAACGTACCTTCGGCGCCCTGCGCTTTATGAAAAGCAACAAGCGCAGCAACATCAAGATCACACAAGATGTCTCCGTTCATCACGACAAACGTGTCGGTGATGCCCGCATCGCGAGCGGCAAATGCAATGGCGCCCGCAGTATCAAGTGGTTCGGGTTCTACTGCATAGTGAAGTTGCACTCCGGCACACATGCCGTCAGGGAAAGCTTCAAAGAAAGGTTCGGGCTTAAAACCAAGTGCAAGAGCAACATGAGTGACCCCAGCGGTACTGAGATGTGCGATGAGATGTTCGAGCTGGCGAACATTTGCAATTGGCAATAGTGGCTTTGGTGTGCTCAGGGTTAGAGGCCTCAGACGAGTGCCAAAACCTCCGACGAGAACAACCGCGTGCATCAGCCTGCCGTAGTGGTGGTTGCGCCCTTGACCGTGGTGGTCGTTGCGCCCTTCACCGTGGTGGTGGTGACACCGCCCATGTCGGCTGCACCCAATTCAGGCAAGTTTGCCGCCGACTTTGGCATCGGAATGTCCGCACCAGGTGCAGCAATGGCCATGGTGACTGCCATGCCATCTTTCTTGATGCGGATGTTGTTGAAGTCGGTGATGTACTTCTTTGAGACGTCGGAGTTGTCGTACTGATCCCACACGACGACCTGCACTTGTGCGGCCACCATTTTTCCTTCAGCGTTCTTGCACTTCAGGTCAGATGTCTTGTACGACTCGCCATTGTTCTGAGTAGCGGGGAAAGTAATTCCGTTGGTATCTACTTTCACGCTGTACGAGTCAAGGAAGACTCCGAGCTTGGCGCGATTACCAGCAGCCAACGCTCCGGCGTGCCAGTGAATGACTCCGTCGTCGTGGCTGTGGATGTTGTACTTCTGATACTCCGGTGTCACAGGCTCTTCAAGAGTTCCTGCAAGGTCATTCAAGAAACCATCACACTTGTAGAAGCCATATGAAACGTGCCAGTGGTCGTTGATGGTAGGTGGGGTGTTCTTACTAGGAGCAGACTGACGCGAATACGCGACAAGCCCTGTTCCGAGGACGATGACAACCGCCATGATGGACGGGAAAAGAGTGCCGCCTTGGAAGCGCACTTTCTTACCCTTGCCCTTCTGAGCGAGACGGGCGACTTTTTTTGCTGATGAACCACTAGCCACGAGTAGGAAAGGCTACCCGTTAGGAGGTGCTAGAGGCGCTCACACTCCGATATCAGCGATTAATGAGAGATACGACTGTGCAACCGCAGCGGGTGATACATGGGTTTCCACCCATTGTCGGCCTTTTCGCCCTTGTTCGCTTGCCTCATCAATGTTTGCAACCATGCTCTGCAGAGCAGATGTAAAGACTTCTTCGTTGTCAGGAGCTACCGAGACACCAGCTCCGCTGTGTTCAAGAATGCGAGTGACTTCCGTACCCGGATCAATCGCGGCCACCACAGGGCGAGCAGCAGCAAGAATGCTGTACGTCTTTGACGGGACACTGACGGCCCCGAGAC
>WLHL01000071.1 GCA_009702755.1 Actinomycetota bacterium | reverse complement strand
TTAGAACAAGCGAGCCGTGAGTTGCTTGCGGTATTTCGCCGTGCGTGGATCCTCTGGGCCCATCGTTTGCAAAATGTCGAGGTATTCCTGTCGTGCGGCTTCATCGTCCCTGACACGCTCCAACAATGATTGCAACTGGTCATCAAAATCATCGACAGGATTCAATGACAACCGTGCAGCTGCTGCAATGCGACGCACCCGTTCTGTCTCGGGAATGCGCAGCAGCAAGGTCAGCGCCTCTTCGGCACCACCTGTGCGCACAAGGAACTCCGCAAGAGAGCACACCGCATCTTCATTGCCTGGCACAAGCGCCACAGCATCACGGAGAGCCTGTTCTGTTCCTTGCTCGAGCAGTTCATGAACTCGCACTTGCGTGGGGTCGGGAAGGAGTGATGTCACCAGATTCTGAATCATGTGCTCTGGTTGGCCACCCATGAACGCATCAAGCGGTTGACCGTCTTTAAAAATGACGACAGTTGGCACCGATTTGATACCAAATGCCTTCATGAGACCAGGGTTTTCATCGATATTGACCTTGGCGAGTACAACCTGACCACCCGTGGCATCAGTGGTTCGTTCCAGAATCGGGGTCAGCGTCTTGCAGGGCTCACACCATGGTGCCCAGAAGTCGACTAACACGGGAGTCGTCTTCGACCTCTCCACTACATCGGTCTGAAAACTGGCGTCGGTGACGTCTACTGCCATCAGGGCACGATACAGGTAGTTTCAGAGGCGTGACTCTTCCTCATGGCATCAGCGACAAGGTGGAAAATTGGCTCACCACCAACATCCCCGGAGCAACTGCTCCTTTCACATACACGCAGATTGCAGGTGGACATTCCAATCTCACCTTCAAGGTCGACGATGCCGCCGGACATTCCTATGTGTTGCGCCGTCCACCACTCGGCCATCGTTTGGCAAGTGCTCATGACATGTCGCGTGAACATCGCATCATCGCCGGGCTAGCCAACAGCAAAGTTCCTGTCGCGCCAGCACTGGGGCTGTGCACAGATGAATCCGTCAATGATGCACCGTTCTATGTGATGTCTTTTGTTGATGGTTACGTCGTGCGCGAAAAGGCAATTGCCGAAACTCTGCTTGGTGCTGACGGATGTCGACGTGCCAGCGAATCAATCGTTGACACGATGGCAGCAATTCACGCCGTTGATTTGAAGGCTGCAGGCCTTGATGAACTGGGTCGACATGATGGTTACATCGGTCGCCAACTCAAGCGGTGGCACGGAAACATCCTCGAACAACGTACGCGTGACTTGCCTCTCGTTGATCAAGTGTACGAAGGCCTCCTTGCACGCATTCCTGAACAAGGCCCTGCCGCTTTGGTGCACGGTGACTACCGCCTCGACAATTGCATGGTTGATGCAAAGGGAAATGTCATCGCTGTTCTCGACTGGGAAATCTGCACGCTTGGCGACCCAATGGCCGACCTCGGATTGCTGATGGTCTATTGGACGGGCCCGAACGACGAAGCAAGCGCATGGGCGAACAGCGTGAACACCGCACCTGGTTTCCTTGATCGCGCAGATCTTGCAGCGCGATATGCAAAAGCATCGGGACGAGACATCTCGCAGCTTGATTTCTACGTTGCCTTTGCCTACTGGAAACTCGCGTGCATTCTCGAAGGTGTCTATGCGCGTTACCTCGGCGGCGCAATGGGACAAAAAGACCCCGCCGAACTCGAGCCATTCCGACTACAAGTAGAGGGTGCTTCACAAAAAGCAGCTGCAACACTTGAGCGTCTGAAATGAGCGCGAACGGACTTCCCTTCAGCGTGAAAGGCACCTTGCCTGAGCTCACTGACCCCACGATGATTGTCATGCTCACCGGCTGGATTGATGCGAGCGGTGCTGCATCGTCTGCGATGTCTCACCTCATCACCGAATCTGCCGCGCGATCGCTCATTGAATTCGACGCCGACACCTTTATTGATTTTCGTGCTCGTCGACCCTTCATGGAATTACGGGAAGGTGTCAACACACGTATCGCATGGAACCTTCCTGAAATTCAAGTGGGCACTGACGACAACGAACGAGATGTGTTGTTTCTCACCGGTCCTGAACCCGACATGGCGTGGAACGCATTTGCGGAAGCAGTTGCCGCACTCGCCAAGCAACTGAATGTTTCGAAGTGCATCGGACTGGGCGCGTATCCCTTCGGTGCACCCCACACGCGATCCGTGGGCCTCACCGCAACGTCACCCGACCCTTCCATCATCGACCGGCTTACTTTGTCGAAGAACTCACTGGATGCTCCGGCTGGTGTCGAAGCCATCATCGAGCACGCCATGCATCGCATCGGCATTCCCGCGTTCTGTTTGTGGGCACAGATTCCTCATTACGTGGCATCAATGGCCTACCCCGCCGCCAGTGCCGCCCTGATTGATGCCCTCTGCCTTGAGACAGGCTTGGCCTACGACACCGCCAGTTTGCGTCAGGAAGCAGTTGTCCAGCGCGAACGCCTCGACCAATTGGTCAGCAATAATCCGGACCATTCAGAGATGCTGGGCAAGCTCGAGGAGGCCTATGACGCCATGAATGGGGTATCTTCGGGTGAACAAGATTCACCTATGGAAATTCCTAGCGTGGAAGACTTGGCAGCAGAAGTCGAGCAGTTCCTGCGCGACCAACAACCCGGAGGGTGACATGAAGGTAGACGGCGGACTTGGATCGGACCTTTCGAAGGTTCCACAATCAGCCAAGGAACTGGAAGCAGCTGGTTATGCCGGCGCGTGGACTGCAGAGACGGCACATGATCCGTTCTTTCCTCTTCTCTTGGGCGCAGAACACACCAGCGAGCTTGAACTTGGTACATCGATTGCTGTTGCGTTTGCACGTAACCCGATGACACTTGCCAACATCGGCTGGGACTTGCAGGCGTATTCAAAGGGTCGCTTCATGATGGGCCTTGGTAGCCAAATCAAGCCGCACATCACAAAGCGCTTCTCGATGGAATGGAGCCACCCTGCTGCACGTATGCGCGAGATGATCCTTGCCATGCGCGCCATCTGGGATTGCTGGGAGAACGGCACCAAGCTTGACTTCCGTGGTGACTTCTACACACACACGTTGATGACACCGTTCTTCACACCTGATGCGAAAGAAATTTCGCCATTCGGACCACCAAAAATTTTCCTTGCAGGCGTGGGTGAACTGATGACAGAAGTTGCGGGCGAAGTGTGCGACGGATTCCTTTGCCACGGTTTCACCACCGAGAAGTACTTGCGTGAAGTCACGATTCCTGCACTTGCACGTGGACGTGCGAAGGCTGGCAAGACAATGGAAGGGTTCGAAATTGTCGGACCATCTTTTGTTGTCACCGGGACTACTGAAGAGCAGATCAAGACAGCAGCCGATGGCACACGTCAACAAATTGCGTTCTACGGTTCCACACCTGCGTATCGCGGTGTTCTTGAAGCACACGGCTGGGGTGGCTTGCAGGATGAACTCAACACGTTGTCAAAAGGCGGCAAGTGGGTGGAGATGGGCAACCTCATTACCGATGAAATCCTCAACACCTTCGCTGTTGTGGGAGAGCCAAACAAGGTGGCACCAGAACTGGGACGCCGTTATGGAGACATCATCAGCCGCCTCAGCTTCTACGCGCCATACAAGGCAGACCCAGAGACCTGGATGCCAGTGATTGACGCACTGAAGAAGCAATAAGCACTACATACAAAAGGCCCCGAGGAATTCTCCTCGGGGCCTTTTGTTTTGAATCGTTTAGTTGAAGTTCGGACGTGAACGAAGCGAGCGCTTCAGTTCAGCCATGCCACTAGTAGTGGCCACTGTTTCCACGGCGTCCCACAACTTCAGCGCAGCGTCACCGCGCGGAATCTCTGCAATAACTGGACCAAAGAAGGATGCTTCTTTCGCAGCACCAGGATGGAACGTGAGGATTGGTGTTCCCACATCTTTGCCAGTGCGCTCGAGAGCAAGTTCTGTCTCTTCGCGAATCAGTGCATCAAAGCTGTCATCGAGCGCAGACTCTGCCCACTGGGCAGGCAAGCCCACAGATGTCAACAACGATGCGATGTGCGCAACAGGATCTGCCACGAACTTTTCGCGCTCTTGGTTGTTGTGCAAGCTGGTACCAAGCGCCGTGTACACAAGACCGCACGCATCATTGCCCTGCTCTGCACGAGCACGTGCTGCAACACGCAAACCATTCGTGCCAGCAGCATGAATGTCTTTGTATCCGGCGGGCATCTGTGAATAATCCATCTTGTCTTCATTGAGAAACTTCAACGAGATGAACTTCCACTGCACGTCATACTGACGAAGCTGTTGCACTTCAGCGACCCACCGCGACGTAATCCATGCCCACGGACACACCGGGTCGAAGAAGAAGTCGAGATCGGCCACTGTTTACACCCGCGCGATTTCGCGCTCTTCGAATGTTTCGATGAGGTCGCCAGGCTTGAGGTCTTGGAAGTCGGAGAGTCCGATACCGCACTCGAAACCTTCACGCACTTCACGGACATCGTCCTTGAAGCGGCGAAGAGACTGAATGGAGCCCTTCCAGATGATGGTTCCTTCGCGAAGGAAGCGCACCTTGGTGCCACGTGTAATGACGCCGGTGCGAATGAAACAACCTGCGATGGCACCAAGCTTTGGCACGCGGAAAATCTCGCGCACTTCTGCTTCACCAGTAACCACTTCTTCAAACTCTGGTGCGAGAAGACCGAGCATTGCGCGCTCCATATCCTCGAGGAGTTTGTAAATGATTTCGTAGGTACGAATCTCCACCTTCTCTGACTCTGCCAAATCGCGAGACTTACGATCAGGACGCACATTGAAACCAATGAGTGTCGCATTCGTTGCAGCAGCAAGAGTGATGTCGTTTTCGGTGATACCACCAACGCCACGGTGCACGAATGCAACCTTGACTTCATCACGCTCCAACTTGCGAAGGCTTTCTGTGACGGCTTCGAGCGAACCCTGCACGTCGGCCTTGATCACAAGGTTGAGAGTTGCGACTTCGCCGGACTGAATTTGGCTGAAGATGTCTTCCAACTTGACGCCGGTTTGAACACGAGCATCTCCGCGCTGGTTGAG
>WLHL01000070.1 GCA_009702755.1 Actinomycetota bacterium | reverse complement strand
CGATTGGGGCGACGCAACTTCATGTACTGAGGAGTCGTTGCAACAAACTCTTTCGTGCCGATGCAGGCAGCAATTCGCGACAACGGAACATCGATCGAGAAACGACGACCCATCCAGCGGGCGATAGAACGACGCAATGCTTCTGTTCCGATGGAAGCGGGATAACCGCGCTCAGAACCCGAACCAGCAAGTGCATCAATCACTGCCTGTGGTGGTGGATCACATGGTGTGCCGATGGAGAGATCGACAATGCCGCCGTCGTGTGCTGCAGCCAGTTTTTGATACGCATCAAGACGGTCGTACGGATACGGAGGTGGCTCGAAGCCCACGAGGTCTCTATTGATGTCAGCCATGGTGGTTCTAGTTTCCACTATTTGACGTGGTGACGACGAACTCCCGCAATCGACCAGCCGAGGCTTCAGACAAACGGGCGCGAATTCGCAGGCCTGTCTCTGCCTCTTCAATGGACACGACTTCACCTTCACGATGCACGGAAGCAACGATGTCTCCACGCTCGAACGGCACTAACAGCTCGGTCACCTTGCTGATGGCCCGCATGCGGTCTGACAGCCTGCGCAACAGCACATCCATCCCCTGTTGTTGCAATGCAGATACTGCGACGGCTCCTTGGTACTCCTCCACGAGCGAAGCACCGTGATCATCGAGCATGTCTGCCTTGTTGAAGACAATGAACTCGGGAACATTGTCTGCGCCAATTTCGGCAAGGACTTCACGCACGGCAGTGATCTGCTGATCAGGGTGCGTCGCACTGCCATCGACCACATGCACCAACATGTCGGCGGCCGCAGCAACTTCCAGTGTGCTCTTGAACGACTCAACGAGACCGTGAGGCAATGCACGGATGAAACCGACCGTGTCGGTGAGCAGCACCGGCTCACCACCAGGAAGAGACAAGCGTCGCGTTGTTGGGTCGAGCGTGGCAAACAAGCGATCCTCTACGAGCACTCCAGCACGCGTTAGCGAATTCAGCAAAGTGGATTTGCCTGCGTTGGTGTAGCCGACGATGACGACAGAAGCCAACCCACTGCGACTGCGGCTCTTGCGTTGCGTCGAACGTGTGCGCTGCAAATCTTTGAGGTCGCGCTCGAGTTTTTCGATACGACGCATGATGCGGCGGCGATCAACTTCGAGGCGCGTTTCACCAGGACCACGAGTACCGATTCCACCACCCTGTTGCGACAACCCAGCCTTTGCACCGCGACGAAGACGGGGCAAGCGATAGCGCAACATGGCGAGTTCTACTTGTGCCTTGCCTTCTTGCGTGTGCGCGTTCTGCGCGAAGATGTCAAGGATGACTGCGGTGCGATCAAGTGCTGTACGACCAAGCGCACGTTCCAAGTTGTACTGCTGACCTGGCGTGAGCTCATTATCGAAGACAACGGTGTCGGCATCGAGCGCTAGGCACACTTCCTTGAGCTCTTCGACTTTTCCTTTGCCGATATAAAACGCAGAATCGGGAACATCGCGACGCTGTGTCACTCGAGCGGCTTCATCGGCACCGGCTGTATCAATCAGCAGCGAGAGTTCATCAAGTCCTTCGTCTGTCTCTTCATCGGTCTGGCCACCCATCGTGACGCCCACCAACACAATCCGTTCCCGAAAAGAGCGCTCAATCAGTGTCTGAGTCAGCGCCTCCTGGTACGGATTACTCATACAGGAACCGTGATGGTTGCAATGTATTCGGCAGGGCCGGTGAGAGTGGCGCGATGATCATCGGAGATGCGCACTCTGGCAACACCGCCATCCATATGCACGACAACTTCTTCTGTTGACTTCGGAACAAGTCCCCATGAGATCGCAGCATCTGCTGCAGCGCACGCACCAGTGCCGCACGCACGCGTGATTCCTGCACCGCGCTCGTGCACTCGCATCGTGATGGCGTTACTGCCAGGGCCAGGCTCGATGATTTCAAGATTCACATGTGGAACAAGTGAACCGAGGTGTCCGAGGTCAACCATTGCAACTTCTTCAACACCAACAACTGAATGAGGATTGCCGAGCGACACATGACTCACAGGACGAATCGGATCACATTGAAGACTTGCCCAACCTTCAGGCTCGGGAAGACGAGTGACTTCACCCATATCGACACTGACGTGGATGACATCGCCATCCCAATCGCCCACCACAGTCGCTGTGCGCATTCCTGCATCAGTGCGAACGTTGTACGTGGTGTTGGGCGCGCCCTTCAACGCAGCATGAGCTGCTTGGACCAAACAACGAATGCCATTGCCGCTCATCTCAGCAACGCTGCCGTCGGCGTTGTACAAACGCATCGTGAGTTCGGTTGCACTTGTGATTCCCAAGAGCAAGAGACCATCGGCGCCGATACCCGTCGAACGTGCGCACACAGCACGAGCAATGTCGGGCCATGTGGTCGTTGGCTCACCCTGAGCAAGGTCGTAGACGAGGAAGTCGTTCTCCAGACCGTGATGCTTCGTAAGGGTGGCGTCCATGAATTGACAGACTATGCGAGAGCAGCCACAACAAGTGGGGCGACTTCTTCAATCGGGTCATTCTGTACCTCGACCCACTGAATTCGTGGGTCACGGCGGTACCAGCGCTCTTGACGAACTGCGAACTGTTGGGTGCGCAGGATGGTTGCATCGATGGCTTCTTCAAGACTCCAACGACGCTCCAGGTGTTCGATGATTTCCTTGTATCCGAGCGCCTGTCGTGCGGTGTCAGAAATGCCCTTTGACTCATTCAGCACGCCGCGCACTTCGTCAACGAGACCCGCTTCAATCATTTTGTGCACGCGCAACGCGATGCGCTCACGCAGAGCCTCACGTTGCCACTTGATACCAATCTGCACCGTGTCGACAGGCGGGTACGCACCAATGCCTTCACCAAAGGAACTAAATGTCTTGCCACTACCGAGACACACTTCCAATGCACGAATCATGCGACGACGATTGTTCGGGTCGATCTTCTTCACCGCTTCGGGGTCAAGTTCTGACAACTGTTCATACAGAGCTTCTGTGTCGCGATTCGCTTCCAACTGTGCACGAATCTTGGGGTAATCCCCCGGCATCGACAACCCATCCACCAATGCAGTGACATACAAACCAGTCCCGCCGACAATCAACTCACTTGCATCTGCCTTGCTGATTTTCTTTCGCGCAGCAGCAACATCTTCGGCGAATCTCGCAACGGAGTACCGCTCAGAAGGTTCAGCAACATCGACGCAGTAATGCACGACACGACTCTGATCATCCTCGGTCGGTTTCGCTGTGCCGATATCCATTCGTCGATACACCTGCATTGCATCGGCTGCAATGATGTGCACATTCGGAACCGTGGTGGCTGCCGCCATTGCAACATCGCTCTTGCCACTTGCGGTGGGACCAAGCACCACCACTGATTTCTTGATCGTCACGAGTTACGCCGACGCAAGAGGGATACGGATTTTGTGTGTTGCTTCGTGCAAGACCTCAACAAGGTGACCCTTGAGGTAGTGCGCAGCGGCATCTTCAATCTCAACACTGCAATAGGTACCGGGGCGCAATGGCTGTGGCACGGTGAAGTGCACCAACTTGAACTGGCGTGTACGGCCCGACATGATGCGTGGATCTTGCTTGCTGGGGCCGTCAACAACGACTTCTTCAATGCGACCAATGCGCTCGCGGTGCTTGCGCAAAGCGCTGCGTTCCACAACAACGCGGAGGCGATCAAAGCGGTCTCCCACTTCGGCAGGATCGCAGAACTTCTCCACCATCAATGCAGCTTCTGTTCCTTCACGCGGAGAGAAGATGAACTCAAACACCGAATCGAAGTCTGCTTCCGCAGCAACTTCCATGGTGCGAACAAAGTCAGCTTCGGTTTCGCCAGGGAATCCCACGATGATGTCGCTGGTCACTGCGATGTCTGGCATCAAGCGACGTGCTTCAGCAAGACGCTCGAGGTATCGGTCTGCGGTGTATCCACGATGCATAAGAGACAACACGCGATCAGAGCCTGATTGCAATGGGTAGTGCAACTGTTCGCACACTGCTGCTGTTTGCGCCATGGCTTCAAGAACATCGATACGCATGTCTTTGGGGTGCGGGCTTGTGTAACGCACGCGACGAATGCCCTCGACTGCTCCGACCTCGCGCAACAACTGAGCAAACTGCGGACTTGCTGACACATCGGCGCCATCACGACGTGCCGCGAGCGACAAGTCGCGTCCATAGCTATTCACGTTCTGGCCCAGAAGCGTTACTTCTGTGATCCCCTGGGCTGCAAGTGACGCCACTTCGCTCACAATGTCAGTGAATGGGCGACTGATTTCCTTGCCACGCACTGATGGCACGATGCAATACGCACACGTGTTGTCGCAACCGATCTGAATCGTGACCCATGCGTTGTACGAGGTCTCACGGCGTGCTGGCAAAGCGCTCGGGAACAATGCATGGTCATCCATCACTGCTTCTTCGAGAATTTCAGTGATCGGGCCGTGTTCCGCGGCGTACGCAAGAAGCTCGTTGGTGCGGTGCACGTTGTGCGTCCCCATCACCACGTCGACCCACGGTGCACGAGTCTGCACAATGTCTTTGTCCTTCTGAGACAAGCAACCGCCCACGACGATGCGACGACCGTCCTTGGCGTCTTTCCATGTCTTGAGGTGGCCCAGGGTGCCGTACAACTTGTTGTCGGCGTTCTCACGAATACAGCAGGTGTTCAACACCACGACATCGGCATCGGCATCATCTTCTGCCCTGGTCATTCCATCGGACTCCAAGAGGCCTGCGATTCGTTCGGAGTCGTGTTCGTTCATCTGACACCCAAAGGTGCGAACTACATAGGACTCTGGGCTCTTGCCACTCACGCTGTTGAGGCTACCGAGCCCCAGCGCACGCCCCCTTGAATTGCTGAAGCGGAATTGATTGGGAGACGCCTCGATCAATTGACCCTGAGAAAGCCGGAAGGCCGGTCCCCGCCTGGGACCGGCCTTCATACGAGTGGCAGCTCGTGCTTGGTAACTGACGAATCAGTCAAGTTCGATTGGAGCTTCGTCCTTTTCAGAGAATGCTTCTTCTTCAAGGTCGTTCAGGCCAGCCTGAGCACGAATCTTCTGCTCCATGTCCACCATGAGTTCAGGGTGATCATGCAAGTAATTCTTGGCGTTCTCGCGGCCCTGACCCAACTGCTCACCTTCATAGGTGAACCATGCGCCGGACTTCTTCGCGATTGCCATTTCGACTGCAAGATCAAGCAATGCGCCTTCGCGACTAATGCCTTTTCCATACATGATGTCGAACTCAGCCTGACGGAATGGTGGAGCAACCTTGTTCTTCACAACCTTCACACGAGTACGTGCACCAGTGACTTCTGCACCGTCCTTGATGGCTTCAATACGGCGGATGTCGAGGCGAACCGATGAATAGAACTTGAGTGCACGACCACCAGGAGTTGTTTCTGGTGAACCGAACATCACGCCGATCTTTTCGCGCAATTGGTTAATGAAAATACAGATGGTGTTCGACTTGTTGAGGTTGG
>WLHL01000007.1 GCA_009702755.1 Actinomycetota bacterium | reverse complement strand
CTATCCTCCGCAGCCGGAAGAGTCTTGATGAAAGCTATCCCTAGTACGAGAGGACCGGGATGGACGGAGCTCTAGTGTGTCAGTTGTCCTGCCAAGGGCATGGCTGATTAGCTACCTCCGGAAGGGATAACCGCTGAAAGCATCTAAGTGGGAAACCCGTTCAAAGATGAGGACTCTCACAGGGTTAACCTGGTAAGGCCCGTGGAAGACCACCACGTTGATAGGCCGGAAGTGTAAGTGCGGTAACGCACTCAGCTGACCGGTACTAATCGGCCGAGGGCTTTATTTTGAAATTTATGCTCGTGCTTGCTCTGGAGTCCTTGTGGGGTTATTGCCACATTGACAACTGATTTCTGGTGACCATAGCGACAGGGTCACACCCGTTCCCATTCCGAACACGGAAGTTAAGCCTGTCAGCGCCGATGGTACTTGGGGGTAGACCCCCTGGGAGAGTAGGTCGTCGCCAGATTTATTCGAGGAACAAGCCCCGATCCCTATATGGGGTCGGGGCTTGTTCTGTTTCTAAGGTAATTTGCCGTTTACTCGCTAGCCTTTCGCGCCTATGTCAGAACGTCGCGACAGCAATTCAGGTCGACCCAACAGGGGAGCAGGTCCTCGCGGAGCTGGCGCCTCACGTGGCGGCGGGTTCTCCCGTGGCCCACGTCGTGATGATGACCGCCCGTCTCGTGGACCTCGTCCTGATGGTGACCGTCCTGCTCGTGGCCGTTTTGACCGTGATGATCGCCCGCGCCGTGATGATGACCGTCCGCGTCGCTTTGATCGTGATGACCGCCCAAGTCGTGGTCCACGTCCTGATGGTGATCGCCCGGCTCGTGGTCGCTTTGATCGCGATGATCGTCCACGTCGTGATGATGATCGCCCGCGTCGCTTTGATCGTGATGACCGCCCATCTCGTGGTCCACGTCCTGATGGTGATCGCCCGGCTCGTGGTCGTTTCGACCGCGATGACCGCCCGAGCCGTGGTCCGCGTCCTGATGGTGACCGCGATTCGCGTCCGTCGTTCCGTGATCGTGATGATCGTCCAAGCCGTGGTCGCTTTGATCGCGACGACCGCCCGAGCCGTGGTCGGCGTCCTGATGGTGACCGCCCTTCACGTGGCCGTTTCGACCGTGATGATCGCCCTCGTCGTGATGATGACCGTCCGCGTCGTTTCGACCGTGATGACCGCCCAAGTCGTGGACCTCGTCCTGATGGTGACCGTGATTCGCGTCCGTCGTTCCGTGATCGTGATGACCGTACGTCTCGTGGACGCTTCGATCGTGATGATCGTCCACGTCGTGATGATGACCGTCCGCGTCGTTTCGACCGTGATGACCGTCCGCGACACTTCGATGAAGACCGCCCAGGTCGCCAAGATAATCGCACTGCCGCACAGCGTCGTTCTGATGAAGTGAACACACGCACCGGTGGTCGTCGCACAACTGGTGAGATGTCGGGGCCACCAGATCGCACAAGTGAAATCTGGGTTGATGAAGGTTCAACGCGCCCTATTCGACGTCCGGAAGGAATTCGTGCGCGCGGTACTGGTCGTGCACAGAAGGGTGGCCGCAAAGAAGTACGCGCACTTGATTCTGTTGTTGAAGAGTTTGAACGCGCTTTAGGCACACGTGCGTCAGTGCGTGCGCTCAAGCGTTATGACGCAGCTTTGCAGGCATTCGAAGCGCATCGTTACGAAGATGCACGCAAGATTCTGAATCCGATGGCGAAGGAATACTCAGGTGTTTCCGCAATTCACGAGATGTTGGGCCTGTGCTTGTATCGCGGTGGCCAGTGGAAGCGCGCTTTAACCGAGCTTGAAACTGCTGTTTCTCTGAATCCAGATTGGATTTTCAATCATGCGGTGATTGAGGACTGTCATCGTGCCCTCGGTAATCATCAGATGGTGGAGAAGTACTGGCGTGAACTCGCTGAGGCTTCTCCGCACCCTGAACTGTTGGCTGAAGGCCGCATTGTGATGGCTGGATCACTGTCTGATCGAAAGTTATTTGAAGAAGCACATGCGCTGATGGAAAAGGCTGCAGGCGATATGAAGCGTCCGTCTGAGTATCACCTTCGTCAGTGGTTTGTGATTGCAGACATCTACGACAAGCAAGGCAATGTGATTCAAGCGCGTCAGTTCTTCGAACGCATTGCTCTGCATGATCGTCAATTCGTTGACGTTGCAGAAAGACTTGCCACTCTCGGCGCATAGCCGTACACATCCCTTTCATAACGAAAGGGAAATATGTCAGTTATTGCGGTCGATGAAATCGACAACATCAATATCGTTGTTCTTGTGGGTGAGGTGACGTCTCCGCCTGTCAGTCGAGAACTTCCTTCAGGCACGGTTGTGTCTACTTTTGACATTGCGACAGTCACGGCCGACGGTCGGGTATCGGTGCCAGTTTCATTAGAAGGTGAAACTGAAATTGCTGTTGTGGGGGCCGAAGTGTGTGTTGTTGGCATCGTCCGGCGTCGATTCTTTCGCTCTGGAGCATCTGTTGCCAGCCGAACGGAAGTGGTGGCGCAGTCAGTGATTCCGATAAGACGTCGGGCACAGGTACGGAAAGCTGTGGGTGTAGCTACCGAGAATCTTCTTGCGTTTCTCGATGTCTGACTAGTGTTATCCCCGACGAAAGGGAACAACACGTCATGAATAGCGAACAAGTCGAACATATGCGCTCCGGCAAGGGCTTCATCGCCGCACTCGACCAGAGCGGTGGAAGCACTCCTAAGGCACTCATGCTCTATGGCATCGAAGAGAACGAGTACTCAGGTGACGAGCAGATGTTTGATCTCATTCATGGCATGCGCACCCGCATGATGACAAGTCCTGTCTTTGGTGGCGATCGAGTTCTTGGCGCGATTCTTTTCGAAGGAACAATGGACCGTCAGGTCGAGGGTGTGGGGGCTGCAACCTATTTGTGGAACACAAAGAAGGTTCTTCCTTTCCTCAAGATCGATAAAGGTCTTGCTGACGAAGTCGACGGTGTTCAAGTGATGAAGCCGAACCCTGATCTTGATGCGTTGCTGAAGAAGGCCGTAGCCAACGGAATCTTCGGCACGAAGATGCGTTCGGTGATCAAGGTTGCTAACAAGGCTGGCATCCAGGCAGTTGTTGCGCAGCAGTTTGAAGTGGGTCGTCAGATTCTCGCTGCAGGACTTGTGCCCATCATTGAGCCTGAAGTTGACATCAACAGCGCCACAAAAGCCGAAGCTGAAGTCATTTTGAAAGAAGCTTTGCTCGCAGAGTTGAACAAGCAGCCGACAGATCAGCCGGTGATGCTCAAACTGACTCTCCCTGAGACCGATGGTTTCTACAGTGAACTTGTCGCTCACCCAAGTGTTCTGCGCGTTGTTGCATTGTCGGGTGGCTATAGCCGTGAAGAGTCCAATGCACGTTTGTCGCGCAACAAGGGCGTTATCGCAAGTTTCTCTCGTGCACTCACTGAGGGTCTCTCGGCAAAGCAGTCAGATGCAGAGTTCAATGCTGCACTTGATGCATCTATTGCAAGCATCTGCGCAGCGTCGAATACCTGAGTTGTTACCCCTACCGTAAGGGGCGCATCACCATTCCAGTTCGCAACTTCGGCGTAAAGAACGTCGACTTTGGTGGCATCAGTTCGCCTGTGTCTGCCGTGCGTCGAATTTCTTCGAGTGACACTG
This sequence comes from Actinomycetota bacterium, assembly GCA_009702755.1. Lineage (GTDB taxonomy): Bacteria > Actinomycetota > Acidimicrobiia > Acidimicrobiales > Ilumatobacteraceae > UBA2093. The sequence goes on along the minus strand of WLHL01000007.1, from coordinate 50,587 downwards.
GTCTAATCAGGATGGCTGCACCGTACGAAGCACTACCCACTTTGCGTACGACTTCCGTGACTCCATGTTGGTAGGACACGGAGTGTGTTGTTGTGCTGAGAGCATGTTCGAGACGAGAACTATCAAGGGCGCGTACGCCAGCAAACGCTGATTCCTTTGGGGTGAGATATGTGCCAGAGCCGTCAGGGGAGACCAGGCACAAACAGCCGCGTGAATCCATCTCACTAATGGTGTGTGGACCGACGCTGCCTGCACTCGATGTCTCATAGAAAGGCGCGAGCGCTGTCAAGAGAGTCTCTGGTGAGATGTCGTAGAGGCGATGAATTGCAGCAACGCTGAGTTGCTCTTGAACAAGTTCACCGACATATGTCATGGTGAGTTCTGAATCAACAGGACCACCGTTTGTGCGAACTTCGTCTCGGTATGTGCGACTGATTGCATAGCGGTGGTGACCATCGGCGATGAGGACAGGGTTGGCTGACACAAGATCTGAGATACGCGCGATACGTGCGGGATCTTCCACGCGTTCCAGAACATGGTGTACGCCTTCTTCGTCGGTGCACTCGGCAACAACTGTGGCGGGAGCAACAAGAGCATCGGTGAGACCAGCAGTGAGAGAGAGTCCCCAGATAGGGCTGAGGTTTGACTGTGTGGCCCGAGTGAGGTCCAAGCGATCAGTCTTTGCCTTCGGAGTCGTGCGTTCGTGTGGAAGCACTCCGCCTGCGCCTTCATCGACGACTTCAAGCGCGCCAATGACCCCGATCGTTGTGCGTGAACGACCGGCTTCATCTGTGAATGTCATGCGATAAATAGAAAATGTCGGGGATGAGTCCTCGACGATGGTGCCATCAGCGATCCATGTCTTGAGTATTGAGGCACTTTGGTCATATCGGCTTGGACCATCAGACTCGATGGGGTAGTCGATCAAGACAACATTGCTTGGGCTCATCGCTGCATATTCAGCGCGGCGATCCTCGTCGAAAACGTCGTAGGGCGCAGACGTGTGATAGGTGATGTCCGTGCTTGCTCCGGTGGAGTAGCGAAGGGCTGAGAATGGTTCGAATCGTGGCACGGCTACAAGGGTGGCAGGATTAGAGGCGATGAGCAAAACCCTTCCCACAAAAGTTGTTCTGTGCGACCTTGACGGCGTGGTGTGGCTAGCCCATGAGCCCATCGCTGGCTCTGTTGATGCGATTGCACGGTTGCGGTCGGCTGGTCTTCGCGTGCTGTTCGTCACGAATAATTCATTCTCCACACAAGCCCAGCAAGTTGCTGCTTTGAAGAAGATTGGTATTGATGCAGAAGGTGATGTCGTCACGTCGGCGATGTCGGCGGGCTTAGCAATCCAATCGGGCTGGCGTGTATTGGTCTGTGGCGGCGAAGGACTGATTGAAGAAGTCCGAGGTGCCGGTGCAGAGGTTGTGGTGCCGTACCGAGATCGCGGAGCTCCAGGCCCATTCGATGCAGTGGTCGTTGGATTTCATCGAGAGTTTGATTTCGAGGTTCTGACCGACGCCCTGACTGCAGTTCGTGGTGGTGCCCTTTTGATCGGGTCAAACAATGATCCGAACTACCCAACACCATCGGGTCCAATTCCGGGCGGGGGTGCAATTCTCGCTGCCGTTGAAAAGACCACGGGGGTCGCTGCTGTTGTGACGGGCAAACCTCATCTCCCTATGGCTGATCTTGTTCGAAGAATGTGTCCTGGGGTGACGGCCGAAGAGATGGTGATGGTGGGGGATATGCCTGCAACGGACGGTGAGTTTGCACGCACCATCGGATGTGCGTATGCACTTGTTCTGAGTGGGATGACACCACATGCTGAAGGTCTTGACGCTGAATTCATTGAAAACTCTCTTGCAGAAGTTGCTGATCGTCTTTTAAGCATCTGACCTCGTATGCCGTACGCGAGTACGATGGCACTGTGCGAATGCGATTAGACGCGGCTCTTGTCAAAAGAGGACTTGCAGAAAGTCGCTCTGAGGCATCACGACTCATTGATGCCGGGCATGTCACCGTCTCGGGCGCCTTCGCAGATAAGTCCTCCCGCATGGTGGCTCCTAATGAGCCCATCGCAGTTGTTGTTGAGAAAAAGTTTGTGAGTCGAGGTGGCGAGAAGCTGTCTCATGCCTTGGACTCGTTTGGTATCGATGTGACGAATCGTTCTGTGATGGACGCGGGGGTCTCGACAGGTGGATTCACCGACTGTGTTCTGCAGCGTGGAGCGCGGCGAGTCTTTGCCGTTGATGTCGGTCGCAATCAATTGCATGAACGCATCAAGGCCGATGCAAAAGTCGATTGGCGCGATGGCGTCAACGTGAGAGAAATCAGTCGCGATGACATGCCGTTTAATTGCTCTCTCCTCGTTGCCGATCTCTCATTCATCTCGTTGACAAAGGTCCTCCCAGCCCTCATGGGTGTGATGTCGTCTGAGGATGCCTTCCCCAGTGCCCAAATGGTGCTTTTGGTGAAGCCGCAGTTCGAGGCAGGTCGTGTTGAGGTCTCTCGTGGCAAGGGAGTGATTACTGATCCAGAGATCCATGCCGCGGCCACTCAGACTGTCCAGGAATGCGTGGAAACCCTTGGTGGCGTGGTGTTGGGACTTATCGAATCACCGATTAAGGGGGCTGAAGGAAACACAGAGTTCCTGATGTTCGTTGAATGCCGCACCTCTTCCGTAGGTTGTGAGTTATGACTCGCCTCGGGATTGCCGTTCATCGATTTCGTCCTGATGCCCTCGAGGTGGCACGCAACGTGGCCGGCTGGGCACTGCAGCACGGCATCGGGACTGTTGTTGATGAAGCAGACCTTGCGGCTGTGAACTCTCCCCATGTGTTGCCCGGTGATTCTGGTGACGTGGATGTTCTTGTGTCAATCGGTGGCGATGGCACGATGTTGCGAGCCGTTCGCACATTGTCGGGTCGCCAAGTGCCCATCATTGGTGTCAACCTTGGGCAGTTGGGATACCTGGCTGCCGTCGAGGCCGATGCACTCATTGAATGCTTAGATGCGTGGCGCACTGGCTCTGAGGGTGTTGATTTTCATTTCGATGATCGCATGCTGTTGGAAGTCGCAATCTGGTCGAAGGGCGCTCGCCTTGCGAACGTTCTTGCTCTGAATGAAGTCGTTATTGAGAAACGTGAGACTGGCCACACTGTTCGTCTTGGCGTGGACATTGACAAGGCGGCCTTCACTACATATGCAGCAGATGGGCTCATCATTGCGACTCCGACTGGTTCTACTGCGTACTCAATGTCTGCTCGGGGCCCGATTCTGTCGCCACGGCTACGAGCCATGTTGATCACCCCTGTGTCGCCTCACATGTTGTTTGACAGATCAATGGTTCTTGATGGCGCAGAAGTGGCTCGCATTGAAGTATTGGGTCATCGGCATGTCAATGTCGCCACAGATGGTGATCTCGTGCACACATTGCATCCCAATGATGTTGTTGAAGTTCGTGCGGCCAAAGAAGTGGCTCGGTTCATGAGATTCGAAGAACGTCGTTTTCATCAGATTTTGAAGAGCAAGTTTGGGTTAAGTGATCGTTAGTGCTTGTTGAACTTTCCATTGAGAATCTCGGAATTATCGAATCGTCCCGAATCTCTTTTCAGAATGGGTTCACCGCCTTCACTGGTGAAACCGGTGCGGGAAAGACAATGTTGGTGGAAGCAATCAACTTGGTGTGCGGTCGCCGTGCTGAAACATCGGTGATCCGCGACGGAGCAGAAGAAGCTCACGTTGAGGCTCGATTTGTGCGCGTTGGCGCTGACGGTGACGAAGAAGAAATCATTCTTGGTCGAACGGTGCACCGCGAGGGCCGTAGCCGCGCCTATATCAATGGTCGTATGGCCACAGTCGCATCACTGGCTGAATATGGCGACGAGCTGGTGGACATTCACGGTCAGCATGCTCATCAGCGTTTGATGACTGCAGCGGTGCAACGTGAGTCATTGGATTCCTACGCATCGATTGATTTGTCCGAGTTGCGTGAATCTCGAGAAGCAGTCACGCAGCTTGATGCCATGTTGGCTGCTCTCGGTGGAGATGAGAAGTCTCGGGCTCGAGAACTAGATCTTCTTGCATTTCAATGTGACGAGATCGAATCTGTTGCCATTACCAGCCCGAATGAAGACAGTGAACTCTCTCAAGAGGAAGATCTCTTGGCTGATGTGGTTCGGCACCAAGAATCCTTGTGGAAGTCAACCGCACTGTTGTCCGATGATGGGGCTGCTCTTGAAAAGCTGGGTGAGGCAATTCGAGTGCTCGGTCATGTCTCTTCAATGTCTGCCACCTCGCAGCGGCTGCAAGATCTTCTTGCTGAGGTAGAAGATGTTGCTCACATCTTGCGAGCTGCGGCTGAGTCAACCGAAGAGAACCCAGAGCGTTTGGAATTCATTCGTCTTCGTCGCCAAGCGCTCCGAGATCTGATGCGAAAGTATGGCGACTCGTTGCAGGACGTCATGTCTTTCGGCCTTGAAGCCCGCGAGCGTTTGGATGAACTCACGGGCTATGCCGAACGTGTCCAAGAACTAGAGAGCGCCAAGAAGAAGGCGCTGGCAGAGCTGAGAATTGCCCAATTGCGTGTGGGCGACCAACGACGCGCTGCTGCTCCTGCGCTCGGTGCCGCTGTACAAGATCGTTTACGTCAGTTGGCGATGCCGAACGCCACTGTTCAAGTGTCGGTCGGTGCTCCAGAGTCTGACCCAGCAGGTGAATCAGTTGTCTTTATGTTGGCAGCGAACCCAGGAAGTGCACCTCAGCCGCTTACAAAGGTTGCAAGCGGCGGCGAACTTGCTCGAGTGATGCTCTCATTGCGTCTGGTCCTGACAGGCGACCCGGCCACCATGGTATTTGACGAGGTGGACGCTGGCATTGGTGGTGCGGCGGCTGTTGCAGTTGCATCAGCATTGCGAGAACTTGGTCAGGGTCATCAAGTCTTTGCGGTCACGCATTTGGCTCAGGTGGGCGCATCTGCACATCAGCAAATTTCTGTGTCCAAAACAGTGAAGTCGAACCGCACCTATGGGTCAGCCACTGCTGTTAAGGAAGAAGACAGGGCAGCGGAAATCGCTCGCATGCTGTCGGGCGGGGTGGCAGATGAGTCAGCCATTGCCCATGCACGAGACCTTCTGTCATCGCTCGGTACTGATACTGGCGTTGTAAAGAAGGGTAAAGGCAAATCCCGGTAGGGGATTCTCGGCTGGTCTCTCATATCGGTTATGCTGAAATCCCGTTAGCGGTTTAGACCTGGCGGGAGAAGCAATGCCAAAGCACATTTTCGTGACGGGTGGCGTTGCAAGTTCCCTTGGAAAAGGTTTGACAGCATCGTCACTTGGCCGTTTGCTCAAGATGCGTGGACTTCGCGTCACAATGCAGAAACTTGACCCGTACATCAATATTGATCCGGGCACGATGAATCCTTTCGAACACGGTGAAGTGTTTGTGACAGACGATGGTGGCGAAACCGACCTTGACCTCGGGCACTATGAGCGTTTCATTGATGAGAATCTGACCCGCTCTTCAAATGCCACCACTGGCAGTATCTATCAAGCTGTGTTGGCTGCCGAGCGTCGTGGTGATTATCTCGGAAAGACAGTGCAGGTCATTCCGCACATCACCGATGAAATCAAACGCCGCATTAAGCGCATCGCGACTGAGGACACAGATGTCGTCATCACGGAAGTGGGCGGAACAGTGGGCGACATTGAGATTTTACCCTTCCTTGAGGCCATCCGTCAGTTCCGCAACGAAGCCGGGCGTGACAATGTGTGTTATCTGCATGTGACCTTGGTGCCGTTTATTGGCCCAAGCGGGGAGCAGAAGACAAAGCCCACGCAGCACAGTGTGACCGAGTTGCGCTCTCGAGGAATTCAACCCGACATCATCGTGTGTCGAAGCGAAGAGCCATTGAGCACCGGATTGAAGCGCAAGATTTCTCACATGTGTGACGTTGCGCCGAACGCAGTGATTAATGCGGCTGATGCACGCAATATCTACGAACTCCCTTTGATTTTGCATGAGGAAGGTCTCGACACCGTCGCATGTGATGTTCTTCGTCTCGACGCAAATGTTGATTTGTCTTCATGGGAATCTTTGGTTGCTCTCGTTGACGCCGCTGTTCGTCCTGTTCGTATCGGGCTGATCGGTAAGTACATCGAACTTCATGATGCGTATCTCTCTGTGGTTGAAAGTTTGAAGCATGCAGGATTCCACCACGGAGCCAATGTTGAGATTGATTGGATTCAAGCCGAGGACGTCGAAGGTCTTCTCGCATCGGGTCGTCTTGATGGTCTTGACGGAATGATTATCCCTGGCGGTTTTGGTCAGCGCGGTGTTGAAGGAAAGATTGCAGCGGCTGCCTATTCGCGCGAGAACCTGATCCCATGTCTTGGTCTCTGCCTGGGTATGCAAGTGATGACGATTGAGTATGCACGGCATGTCTTGGGTCTCACCGATGCAAACAGCACAGAGTTTGACCCAGCAACGACAAACCCTGTCATTGATCTGATGAATGATCAGCGTGATGTCACCGACATGGGCGGCACGATGCGTCTTGGTGCGTACCTCGCAGTCCTTGAGCCAGGCACAAAGGTTGCTGACGCATATGGCGAATCTGTCGTCTCTGAGCGCCATCGCCATCGTTGGGAATTTAATAACAACTACCGTGCGCGTTTTGAAGAGTCTGGTTTTGTCTTCAGTGGTAACTCTCCTGATAAGCGTTTGGTGGAGTTCATTGAAATTGCTGATCACCCGTACTGGGTGGCAACGCAGGCACACCCTGAATTCAAGAGCCGCCCTGATCGTCCACACCCGTTGTTCCGAGAATTGATTGCAGCGTCATTGGTGAATCGCGAGAAGCGTCTCGCCAAGGCAGACGCAACAACCGTTCCAACGGCGTAAGTCATTATGAAGAATGAGCCGATCCAGAATCGGTTTGTGACGACTGAAACACAAGTAGTCCATTCGTGGGCCATGTTCCGTTTGTTGCGTCGTTTAGTGAAAGATCCTCAAGGGGAGACCTTTGAGCGAACCTATGTCAGTACTCCTGGAGCTGTTGCCACCGTGGCAGTCACGAGCGACGGCGACGTTGTGCTCGTGTCGCAGTATCGGGCCAGCTTCGATGCGTTTGTTCTCGAAATTCCCGCCGGCATGCGAGATATTGAAGGTGAAGACCCGTCCGTGACGGCTGTACGTGAGCTACGTGAAGAGACAGGTTTTGACGCTCGCTCCGTAGAACTTTTGGGTGAGTGCCTGTCGTCTCCTGGAGTGACGGATTCATCCGTCATTGTGTATCTCGCAGAAGACTTGACGGCTGGTGAGTTCCAGCCGCATGGTCCTGAAGAAGAAGCAATGCAGACAATGCTTGTTCCCTTTTCCGAGGCATTGAAGATGATTGAAGATGGTCGTTTGACTGATGCCAAATCCGCGTACGGAATTCTTCTCGCAGCACATCGTCACCCTCGTTTAGTGAGATAGTGGGGCGTGGCTGTTCCCGACCCGCTTTCGAAAGATGCTGAGTCTTTTCTTTTGTGGCTGACAGTGGAAAGAGGGCGTGCAGCAAACACAGTTGCGTCGTACCGGCGTGATCTCCGAAAATATGAAGATTTTCTCGAGCAGAGGGATTCTTCGGCGAGGGAAGCAACGGTGAATGATGTTGAGTCGTTCGTTCGTTCACTGCAAGCTCAAGGTGAGGCAGTTGCAAGTACTGCGCGCCGCCTAGCTGCCGTGCGAATGTTGCATTCGTACCTTGTGGCAGAGGACGTACGTACAGATAATCCTTCAGCACGAATTGAAGGTGTCCGTGTTCCGACGGGTGTGCCGAAACCACTCTCGCTTCCTGAAGTGGAATCTCTTCTGTCTTCAGTGGTTGGTGAGGATTCCGTAGCACTCAGGGACCGAGCGTTGTTGGAGTTCCTGTATGCGACTGGCGCACGAATTTCTGAAGCGTGCGATCTAAACCTTGATGATCTTGATTTGAACTCCCGAGTAGTGCGCCTCTTTGGGAAGGGATCAAAGGAAAGGGTCGTCCCATTTGGTCGCACGGCGGAGACTCATTTGCGAACATATCTTTCTGTGGGTGGGCGTGAAGTCCTGGTACCCGAGTATTGGGCGAAGCAGGGCGACCGCGAGGCAGTGTTCCTCACGAATAGAGGTCGTCGTCTGAATCGACAGAAGGCCTGGAACATCGTTCGAGATGCGGGTGTCGCTTCAGGTATCGCACAAGAGTTATCGCCACACGTCTTGCGTCACTCGTGTGCCACTCACATGCTGGAACATGGTGCGGATTTGCGTATTGTTCAAGAGATGTTGGGCCACGCCACAATTTCAACAACGCAGATCTATACAAAGGTCTCACAAGAACGTTTGATGAACGTGTATCGCGAAGCTCATCCGAGGGCGAGAGGCTGATGAAGAAGCTGTGGCACTTGGTGAAGAGGGCAGTGACCTCGTTCTCCAATGATCCTCTTTCGGGGGGAGACGTTGAGCGTGTGGAGAGATTGCTACTGCTTCCTGAGTTTGAACTGTGGTGGTCAATGCAGCCGCGTGATCAGCGACACTCTTTGCAGGTGTATGAACGATTCATGCGCTTCTACCCTCCGGCGAAACGCACGGAACAAGCCGCTGCACTCTTGCATGACATTGGGAAGACCGTGTCAGACCTTGGTTGGTTCATGCGAATCGCTGCCACAGTCTGTGGGCCTCGTGGTGTCGCATTTGCGATGTATCACGACCACGAAAAGATTGGTGCTCAGATGCTGCAGGGTAAGAGCGAGCAACGCACGATCGACCTTGTTGCAGGAACTGTTGATGATGTCGTGATGACTGCGCTTCGTGACGCAGACTGCATTTAGATGCGGGGCATCAAGCCGATGGCACGATGCGCACGGTCAAGTGTTTGTGCCGCGACTTCGCGAGCTCGCTGATTACCAATCTTGATGAGACGAGCAAGTTCTCCCTTGTCGCTCATGAGTTCGTGGTACCGCGACCGAATCGGATCAACTAAAGCGATGACTGCATCACCAGTGTCTTTCTTCAGTGGTCCGTACTGGCTGTAGCTTTCGGCCAGCTGCTCTGCTGGTGTGCCAGTTGCTGCGGAGAGAATGTCGAGAAGATTGGAGACTCCCGGCTTGTTCGCCCGATCGTAGGTAACAACACCATCGGAATCGGTTACCGCGCGCTTGAACTTCTTCTCGATGACAGAGTTGTCGTCGAGCAAGTACACAATGCCGTTCTCTGTTTCTGCAGACTTCGACATCTTTGACGTGGGGTCCTGAAGATCCATTACGCGTGCACCAGCCTTCGGATGCACTGCCTTCGGGAGAACAAATGTGTCTCCGAAGCGATGGTTGAATCGAATTGCAATATCTCGTGTGATCTCGATGTGTTGACGTTGGTCCTCGCCCACGGGAACTTCATTGGCGTCGTACAACAAGATGTCTGCTGCTTGGAGTGCCGGGTAGGTAAACAAGCCAGCGGAGATGAAATCACCCTCACGCTTTGCAGACTTATCTTTGAACTGAGTCATTCGACTGAGTTCGCCGAAGGAAACTGTGCATTCCATGATCCATGCAAGTTCGGTGTGTTCATGGATGTGGCTTTGCACGAATACTGTTGCCACTTCGGGATCAAGCCCGACGGCAAAGAGCATCGCGGCTAGTTCCACCGTTGATTGACCCAGAATGCCTGGTTGCTCTGTGATCGTGAGTGCGTGGAGGTCGACAATGCCGTGGAAGACGTCTGCATCGTGTTGGCCTGACACCCAATTGACCAATGCCCCCAAATGGTTGCCAAGATGGACAGAACCAGTGGGCTGGATACAGGAAAGCACTCGGGACACGCTGAAACGCTAGTGCCTGAAGCTCACAGGGGCATGGTTGGTTTATCGGTCTTGGAGGCCAGACAAGTACGATTGACCCGTGGCAATCGAAGTGGCAACCCCGGTCTATGAAGGGCCCTTCGACCTCCTTCTTCACCTGATTATGCGTGAAGAGGTGGATATCCACGAGATCAGTCTTTCCACCATTGTGGATGCCTATTTGGCGGAGCTCGTCAAGATGACACAACTTGACCTAGAGATTGCAACAGAGTTCCTTCTGATTGCCGCCACCTTGATTGAGTTGAAAACTCGCCGTCTCTTGCCTGGCAAGGAAACAGTGGACCTCGATGAGGAATTGGCTCTGTGGGAAGAGCGCGACTTGTTGCTTGCGCGTCTTTTGGAAGCCAAGACCTTCAAGGATGTTGCAAAAGTGCTCGCTGTCTTCGTTGATGATGCGGATCGCGTGTATGCCCGTGTTGTTGGAGTTGACGAGCGTTTCTCCGATGTCATGCCTGATCTTCTTGAAGGCATGACTATTGAGAAACTTCAGATGGGTTTCATTCGTGCAATCACGCCACGTCCTCGTGACGAAGTGAATCTCTTCCACGTCTCACCGATTCGTTTCACAGTTGCAGAGGCTGTTGAAGAATTGATGGATGAACTGCCGCGCATGGTGCGTACTTCATTCCGTTCGTTAACGACCGGACTCGTTGAGCGTCTTGAAGTTGTCGTTCGTTTCCTTGCCCTGCTGGAGATGTACAAGCAGGGCTATATCGAGATCGACCAGATCGATCGCTTTGGCGACATCGTTGTTGAGTGGACGGGTATCGGACCAGGTGACTCTGGTCCTCTTGAGATTGATTTGTACGAGGGATAAGGAATATGGAAGTAGAAGTAACGACAGAGGCCGTGCGAGCCGTTGAGGCCATTTTGATGGTGGCTCATGAACCTGTTCCTACGGATCTCATTGCACAGTTGGTCGAACTCCCTAGTGCGACTGTTGAAGAGTTATGTGTTCGTCTTGGTGAGACGTATGAAGCAGCAGGTCATGGTTTTCAAGTGTCGAAAGTTGCAGGTGGCTGGCGTTTTCAGACCCACCCAGATTTGGCTCCCTATGTTGAGCGATTCATTCTTGACGGGCAACGTGCGCGCTTGTCGGGTGCTGCATTAGAAACTCTTGCAATCATTGCCTATAAGCAGCCGATCTCTCGCTTGCAGATTGCATCAATTCGTGGTGTTGACCCCGACGCGGTCATGCGTACCTTGCACGGTCGTGGGTATATCGCACCTGTCGCGAGAGACAGTGGCCCTGGTCAAGCGGTGATGTGGGGGACAACGCAGCTGTTCCTCGAGAAATTAGGACTCGCTTCATTGGCCGATATGCCACCGATTGCAACATTCGTTCCTGATGCATCTTTGGTGGAGGCATTGGAAAAGACTCTACGAATCGAAGCAGAGCCACTGGCTATCTCTGATGATGGCGATTCGGAACCATCGAATGAGGAATCATCAGACACACCTGAAAGCAAAGAGGCAGAGTAGGTGTCGCGCAACACCCCGCCGGGAGGCGCGGTTCCTGAACCTCCGTTGTGGGAGACCTTGATTCAGAACGCCAAAGATGCCGAAGCAGAAGGCGAGCGCTTGCAAAAGGTGTTGGCTCGTGTGGGTTTCGGATCACGCAGAATCTGTGAGGACTTGATTGCAGACAGACGTGTCACTGTGAATGGCGAGATTGCTGTTCTTGGTCGTCGTGTCGATGTGTCAAGAGACGAAGTGTGCGTCGACGGTCATCCTGTGGGTGTTGTGCCGGGGTTGGTCTACTACCTCATGAATAAACCCGAGGGTGTCGTGACTACCTCTGCAGATACTCACGGACGTCCCACAGTGATTGAGATGGTTCCAGAAGAGCCGCGTGTGTTCTCGGTCGGACGGCTCGATATTGAAACAACGGGGCTTCTGATTCTGACGAATGATGGTCAACTCACTCAGCACCTGACGCACCCCAGTCGGGGAGTTGAAAAGGAATACATCGCTGAAGTCGAGTGTGGTCCTCGCGGTGTCTCCAATGGTGCACTGCGTGAGTTGAGAGAAGGCGTGGAACTAGAAGACGGGTGGACTGCACCAGCTCAAGTTGGTCAACCTGAAGTAGGTGTGTTGCGCATTGTTATCCATGAAGGTCGTAATCGGCAGGTTCGTCGTATGTGCGAAGCAGTGGGATATCCAGTGATTCGACTGGCCCGTACTCGGATCGGTCCCTTGCGCGACACGCGTTTAGCGCCGGGCGAATGGCGTGAGTTAACCCTTGACGAGGTGCGTGCTTTATCTGGGGCAGTCGAAGACATTGACATGGATACCATTGAGTCGTGAGTTCCGGCGCCACACCTTTCATCGGTCGAGCAAATGTTCTCGGGCTTGGCCTCATTGGGGGCTCTCTCGCGCTTGCGTTGCAACGAGCCGGATATGAAGTGGGCGGTACGGACTCTGATGCATCTCGTACGGAGATAGCTGTGCAGAGGAGCATCATTCATCATGTCGGTCTCTTCGCTGATGCCGAAGTGACTTTTGTGGCGACTCCGGTGAACACTGTTGCTGAACAAGTTGCTCTTGCTCTGGAGCAGACGTCGGGCGTCGTCACCGATGTTGGTTCTGTGAAATCGCATGTCGCTCACGCGATATCGAATCCTCGCTTTGTCGCTGGTCATCCGATGGCTGGGTCTGAATTGGACGGTCTCGATGGAGCAGACGCAGAAATGTTTGAAGGGGCAGTGTGGGTATTGACTCCCACTGCGTCATCGGCTGATGATTCTTTTTCGATTCTTGCTGGACTAATCACAAAACTCGGCGCTGAAGTTGTGGCGCTTGACCCGCAACATCACGATGACTTGGTCGCCATCGTTAGCCATGTTCCACACCTCACTGCGGCAACCCTCATGAGGCTTGCCGATAACCGATCGGAAGAACATCTCGCTCTTCTTCGTTTGGCCGCAGGTGGATTCAGAGACATGACAAGAATTGCCTCTGGTCGTCCTGGAATCTGGCTTGATATCTGCGAGCAGAATCGTGATGCAATTGTTCGCGGACTTGACTCGTTGATCACTGGTTTGTCGGAAATGCGAGACATCGTGTCAAAGGGAGATCGTGATGCTCTGTTCTCATCATTAGAACAAGCCCGTCGTGCCCGAATGAACCTCCCCATTGGTGCGGGTGCGGTTGAAGATCTCGTCGAAGTTCGTATCCCGATTCCTGATCGACCTGGTGGTGCTGCTGACGTATTCACTTTGTCGGGTGAACTGGCCGTGAACATTTATGACTTTGAGGTCGTGCATAGCGTCGAGGGTGATCGTGGTGTGATGGTGACTGTGATTCGAGCAGAACACGCAGACATATTCCGCGGTGGCTTATTGGCGCGCGGTTTCCGTCCAGCAGTGCAACCACTGACATGAGCAACATCTTTCTTTTGCCGCCCGAAGGTGTTCTGAATGCATCAATCACCGTGCCTGGTTCGAAAAGCATTGCTAATCGTGCGTTGATATGTGCGCTCTTGGCGGATGGAGATTCTCAACTGCTGGGCCTGCCAGATGGTGATGACACCGCGGTGATCATTGAGGTGCTCGACCAGATGAAGCGTGTGACAGCAGTTGATGGTGAAGTAACAATCTCTGGTTCGCGAGATGTAAAGCTGCCGGGAATCATCGATGCGAAATTGGCCGGTACCTCCTCTCGCTTTCTCACGGCAGTTGCAGCACTAAGTTCCTCTACATCTGTGATTGACGGTGGTGCGCCGCTGCGCTCTCGACCAATGGCCGATCTCCACGATGCTCTCGCCGCTTTGGGTGCAGAGGTTTTGCCTTTAGGGGTTACAGGGCACTTGCCAGTTTCTGTTGAATCCGGGGGAGTGCGCGGTGGACGATTGTCTATACGTGGTGATATCTCCAGTCAGTTCATTTCTGCCTTGATGTTGATTGGACCCATGTTCGATGATGGTCTCATCATTGATGTTGTCGGTGAACTTGTGTCTCGTTCCTACGTTCTCATGACCGCATCGGTGATGAAGGACTTTGGCGCCACAGTCATTGTGAAAGAAGCTGAGATATCAGTCGCTCCTGGCGGATATCTACCGTGCAAATTTGTTGTTGAGCCGGATTACTCATCGGCTGCGTTTCCGTTGGCAGCAGTCGCTGTTCGAGAAGGCTCTGTTCAAGTTCCTGGTCTTTCCGCAACATCTCTCCAAGGTGACGCAGAAATTACGAAACTTCTCAATGCCATGGGCTGTTCGGTGCGTACAGTCGCTGGATCAGTTGAGGTGTCTCGTGGCGATGCGCCGTTACATGGCATAGACATCAATATGGCCGATTGCTCAGATCTTGTTCCCGCCATGGCTGTTGCGATGCTGTTTGCAGATTCACCGAGTCGCATTACCGGAGTCGGTTTCATTCGTCAGAAGGAGAGCGATCGATTGGGCGATCTTGCTGATGAATTGCGGAAGGTGGGATCTGAGATTGTCGTAGAGGAAGACGGCCTGTTGATTCATCCGCTTCAACAGGGAAGACCTGCTCTGCTTGAAATGCATCACGATCATCGATTGGCTATGGCCTTTAGTCTTCTCTCACTTGCAATCCCAGGTGTCACGCTTTCGGAGCCGGGAGTGGTTTCCAAGAGTTGGCCGAGTTTTTTCGCCGATATGGAGCCAATCCTCGGCGCCTTGAGCCTGCAGCACTAACCTCATTTTCTATGGAAGTGACAGTTGCTGCATTCGACGTGGATAACACGTTGACGGTCCGAGACTGTGTTGTTCCCTTCATGCGGAAAGTTGCTGGGTCAACTTCGCTTGCTGTGTCAGTCATGCGACAGCTAAGGCGTGTCCTTCGTTTGTTGTTGGCGAGAGACCGTGATGGGTTGAAGGCATTGTTTGTTGCCGCGACATTTACAGGTAAGTCAGTGGATGAAGTGGCAGATATTGCTGCGTTCTTTGCTTCGGAAATTGCAGAGAATTGGATGCGGGCAGATGTTGCCGAGCGGCTTCGCTGGCATCAAGAGCAAGGGCACGTTGTCGTTCTTGTTTCTGCCTCACTGCAGCCGTACCTAGATGTTCTTGGTGACTTGCTCGAAGTCGATGCAGTTCTGTGCACCCGACTGCAATCAGTCGATGGCGTGTACACAGGGGAGTTGCTCGGTCAGAACTGTCGTGGCGAAGAGAAAGTGTCGCGTCTGCATGATTGGTGCGGTACTGCAAATATTCCCGTTGACGCGGTGAAGTACGCCTACGGCGATTCCTCTGGCGATCATCAAATGTTGTTGTCAGTAGACAATGGAGTTCTTGTGAAATCAATTGAAGTGAGCAGAGTGCCAGCATGATGAAAGCCATCTTGAAAGAAGCTCGTCCTAATCAATGGACAAAGAACGTTCTTGTCTTTGCTGCACCGGGCGCCTTGGGAGTTCTCAACGAATGGGAACCACTGTGGAAGTCGCTCGTCATGTTTGTGGCATTTTGTCTCGTCTCCAGTGGAACCTACTACTGGAACGATATTCAAGACGTCGAACAAGATCGTCTGCATCCAAAAAAGAAGTTCCGCCCCATTGCGAGTGGCACTATTCCTCTCCCGATTGCAAAGGTCATTGGAACACTGCTCTTGCTTGGTGGTCCTGCCTTGGCTGCTTCTATTCGTCTTGAGGCCGGTGGCGTTGTTGCTCTATATGCAGTGCTCACCATTGCGTACAGCACACGATTGAAGCATGTTGCTCTCTTGGATTTGGCAATTGTGGCTGCTGGGTTTGTTCTGAGAGCGATGGCAGGTGCGGCTGGAACTGAAACTCCAATGTCCAATTGGTTTGTGTTGTGCACGACATTTGGGTCGTTCTTCATTGTTGCGGGTAAGCGGTTCGCAGAATTGGTGGAGATGGGCGATCAAGCCGCTTCGACTCGTGCATCATTGAAGTCCTACACCGTGTCCTATCTTCGACAGGTTCTTGTTGTCTCTTGTACCGCCACTGTTGTTACGTACTGCATGTGGGCATTCGAAAACTCAACAAATTCAGGTGAAGCATTTCCTTTTCATAGCCTTTCGATAATTCCGATGGTTCTTGCTTTACTTCGTTATCTCATGGTTCTTGAAAATGGCGGCGGTGGAGCGCCTGAAGAAGTATTCATGCGTGACCGTTCTCTGCAGATGTATGGCCTCGTATGGGTTGTTATTTACGGGCTTGCCGTCTATATCGCCTGATAAGCAGATGCACCTGTTTCGGGTGCTGAACACGGTCTAGAATTGCATAATGACGATGCAGCGCCTATCCGGTTGGGGTCGCACAGCTTGGACTGTGGCAGATGTGATCGCCACGACTGACGAGAACCAGATTCGCTCTACGTTGTCTTCTGTCGGTGACCGGGGAGTGATAGCTCGAGGTCTTGGCCGTTCGTACGGTGCTGCTGCTCAGAATGCTGGTGGGACCGTCCTTGAGATGACGAGCGAGCATGACCCTCTCGGTGTCGATGCAGTTCTTGATCCGATCTCGGGAATTCTTGATGTCGCCGCGAGTGTGAGTCTTGACTCAATTCTTCGTATGTGTGTTCCGCGTGGCTGGTTTGTTCCCGTCACCCCAGGAACGCGTTTTGTCACTGTGGGCGGTGCGATTGCCTCTGATGTTCACGGCAAGAACCATCACATTGATGGCAGCTTTGGTGAGCATGTGCGTTCCATGACGGTGATGTTGTCGTCGGGTGAGATCGTTGAGCTTTCCCCTGGCTCGCAGCCAGCATGGTTCTGGGCAACTGTTGGTGGAATGGGACTCACGGGCATTGTGCTTCGTGCTTCGCTCCAAATGCTCCGGATTGAAAGCTCAAAAGTGCGGGTGGAAACTGAGCGCCTTGGGAACTTTGACGCTGTGTGTGAAGCAATGTCGGGTGATGGTGAAGATGATTCCTATCGCTACTCCGTGTGTTGGGTCGACCTTCTTGCGACTGGTTCTTCGATGGGCCGCGGAGTGCTGACACGAGGAGATCACGCAACCGCCGCAGAAGCCGAGGGTGATGAGCCTTTGGCGTATGACCCACGACTAAAGGTGTCGGCTCCTGGTTGGGTTCCTAATGGACTATTGAACAAGTTCTCCATCAAGGCCTTCAATGAGGCGTGGTATCGAAAAGCTCCATCGCAACGACACATTGGAATCGAATCAATCCCTGCTTTCTTTCATCCCCTTGACGGCGTGAACAAATGGAACCGTTTGTACGGAACCCAAGGTTTCATTCAGTACCAATTCATTGTTCCTCTTGACCGCACCGACGTGTTGCGGAAAGTCATCGAGACTTTTTCTGCAGCTGGAGTTGCGTCTTTCCTCGCAGTTCTCAAGCGAATGGGGCCACAAAACCTGGCGCCCATGTCATTTCCTACTGAGGGTTGGACGCTGACCTTGGATATGGCAGCAGGCATCAAGGGGCTCGCTGAGTTGCTGGCCTCTGTCGATGCAATGGTTCTCGATGCTGGCGGTCGTCATTACTTGGCGAAAGACTCACATGTGTCGCCAAGTGCAGTTCGTCGTGGGTATCCACGGCTCGATGAGTGGATGACCACTCAAGAAGCAATGGATCCTCGCGGTGTATGGCGTAGTGATCTATCTCGCCGTCTCGGTTTAGTTGATCCAAGGAGAAACCCATGAAGAATGGTGTCGGAGTAGCCCAGAACATTGTTTTGTTCGGAGGAACGAGCGAGATCGGTCAATCAATTTTGCGCCGGATCGTGAAGCCGGGCGTGTCGCGTCTTGTTTTAGTGAGCCGTGACATCGACGCTGCCAGTCGTGTGAGTCAAGACCTTGTGGATCGTCATCCTGAACTCGATGTTCATCATGTTCGCTACGAGGCCAGCGATGCGGCTTCTATGGAGCATGTTGTCGCAGAAGTAGCTGATTCAATTGGTGACATCGACATTGCAGTCGTTGCTCAGGGATTACTGAACGAAAACGTCGACTATTACGCCTCTCCATCTGCACTCATCGATGTTGTCAATGTGAACATGACAGGGGAGATGGTGCTGTTATACGCATTGGCTTCTCGTATGCGGACCCAGGGGTACGGCAAGATCGTCGTGTTGTCTTCTGTTGCGGGCGAACGTGTTCGTCGCGGTAATCCGGTGTACGGAGCCACGAAGGCTGGCGTCGACGGGTTTGCTCTTGCACTTGATCATGAACTTGCTGGCTCAGGTGCATCCGTTCTCGTTGTGCGTCCTGGTTTCGTCACGACCAAGATGACAACCGGAATGAAGAAGGCCCCATTCTCGACTAACCCTGAAGTGGTTGCTCAGATTGTCGAAAAGGGAATTTCTTCAGATAAGAAAATTGTGTGGGCTCCAGCGCCACTGCATTGGATGTTCCTCATTTTGAAGAACCTTCCCATTGCCATCTGGCGTCGCTTGCCAATCTGATAGCTACGGAATGGCGGCACGCACGCCGTACATGCCCATCACCGTGACAAGTCCTGTGGCGAACAGAATCAATACCAGTGGCCACCATTTGTCTTCGTCGTCACGTAGTTGGCGTGCCACTGGGAAGATAAGTGGGAATGCGGTGTAGAGGAACCGCGGTCGAGCTGTCACCGTTGCGGGCAGCAGCATCAGAACAAGGATGCCAACAATGAACGCGATGTACATCGCCGGTATTCGGTATCTCTTGAGGCACCACAAAGCCAGGATCATGGCCGTCATTGATGCTGCCGTCAGAACAGTTGTTGGTGAACTCGTTGGATTCAGAAAAAAATCAAAGGTTCGGGAGACCGCCGTAGCTCCGAAACTTGTTCCTTCTTTCCACGCTTCTGTCTGGACACGAAACCAAGCGAAATTCTCGTCGGTGTGGTGTGCGAGAAACAGCATAAAACTAATGAATCCGAGTGGAGCAAGGATTGGTGCAACCAGAGACTTCCAGTCTCTGTCATCTTTGATGGCGAGAAGAGCCGCGACGCCGCACGCAAGAACTAATGCCAATCCGTTGGGCCGACTAGCAGTTCCTACCGCAGCAAGGACGCCAGCCCATACCCAAGCCTTCTTATGGAGGGCCATAAAGCAGAGGCAGGAAACACACAGAAGAAGGGCTTCGGAATAGGCCATGCTGAGAACAAAACTGCCGGGGAAGAGAGCAGCGATGATCATCGCCTTCTCGGCGGTCTTCGTGTCGAAGAGGTCTCGTGCGATTCTGCCGACGAGGTAGATGAAGAGACCACCAAGCAGCAGGTTGACCAAGAGAGCAACGGTGACGGGACCACCAGGAATGATGTTGTCGAGGTAGTGGACGAGACGCGGATACATCGGGAAGAACGCAGCACGTGCATCAGACACGAAGTAGGTCACATTGGGCATGATGTGGTGCGGATAGCCGTCTCGGACGACGTCGAGGTACCAATGTCCATCCCAGCTATCAAAAACTTGTACCAACGCCGAAAGGCCGCCTTTGGGCTCTTCCTCATTGACACGGGCCGTGACTGCTTCTGCCGCTACTGCAATAGAGGCACCCATAACAACAACAATGCGAGACAGGATGTACGCAATGGCACCACGTCGCAGGGCTCGACCCCAAGGGTCATCTGAAGGCGGGAGGGATGGGATGCGGAGGGCTTTTAAAAGAGTCTTCATAAGTACCGTGCGGCTCCCAACAGATTACGCCCCCTGATAAGCCCGTACGGGCTCTGTGGCACGATGAAGCATGGCTGATGTTGATATCTCTTATCCGCGGGACGCGATCGCCCAGATCACGCTGAATCGTCCTGACAAACTCAATGCAATGACCTCTGAAATGGTCGAACTACTGCACGAATCTTTGAATTCTGTGGGCCGGGACAGGGAAGTACGAGTGGTGATCCTGACGGGTGCTGGACGTGGCTTCTGTGCTGGTCTCGACCTGGGAGGGTACGGAGAGGCCCCTGGGTACGAATGGAAGGGCTCGGTGGAACGTGGTTTCGCTATTCAAAAACACATTGCGTCGCTCATCCCGCGACTGCGTTCCTTGCCCCAGCCGGTCATCGCAGCGGTGAACGGTCCGGCAGCAGGTGGGGGTTTTGCGCTCGTTCTCGGTTCTGACATCCGGATTGCCGCAACTACTGCTCGATTCAATGCTGCATTCATTCGGATTGGTCTCTCAGCATGCGATATCGGTACTAGCTGGCTTCTGCCACGACTTATCGGTGCCGCACGAGCACAAGAGCTGATGCTGACTGGTCGACTCTTTGATGCCGAAGAAGCACTTCGTATAGGACTGCTCGTCGATGTGGTGCCTAATGAAGTACTTCTCGATGCCGCCTTGGCTAAAGCTGAGGAGATCAGACTCAACACTCCTCTTGGGGTGGCGCTCACGAAAGAAGGTATGTGGTCTGCGCTCGAGATTCCTGGATTACAGGCCGCAATCGATCTTGAGAACCGACAGCAAATCATGGCTAGTTTTTCTGACGATGCACGTGAAATGCGTCGGGCGAAATCGGAAGGTCGACCTCCTCATTTTGAGGGGTGATCGTTGTCTTGATATTTCGTTCAATTCCTCGCGGAATCGGAATTGAGCCACGGTGGCGACTAGTTTGAACTCGTGAGCGAACGCGAAATCATGACATGGGACATCTTCGGCGGAGCGAGTCGTGAACTCGCAACAAAGGTGGCAGATTCTGGATACGAGCCAGACATCATTCTTGCCATTGCGCGAGGCGGTCTCTTGGCCGCAGGAGCGTTGGGGTATGCCCTCGCTGTGAAGAATCTCTACACAATGAATGTTGAGTTCTACACCGGTGTCGATGAGCGCCTTCCAGTTCCGATGATTCTTCCGCCGGTTCCAGATCTTGTGGAACTCCGTTTCGCACGCGTACTCATCGTGGATGATGTTGCTGATACAGGTCACACTCTCAAGATCGTTGAAGATTTCTTCCGTGGTCGTGTGAAGGAAGTTCGTTCTGCTGTCCTCTATGAAAAGTCACACTCTGTCGTGCAATGTGATTATGTCTGGAAGAAAACAGATCAATGGATCAACTTCCCATGGAGCGACAAGGATCCCGTCGTTAAGCGCGACGGACTTGTGAAAGACGCGTAATTACGTCATCTCTTTGATGATGGTGAGTGCGGCGTTGCGCCCACTTGCTCCCCATACGCCAGCACCGGGGAAAGTTGCTGCACCAGTGAGATACAAACCCTTAATGGGGGTGTGGTATCGAGTGAGTTCTGGTGTGGAACCTATGAATGCCGCCAAAGGACCGCCCGCAAAACTGGTGGCGTGACCTTTCGGTAAATGGAAACTGGTTTCGTAGTCGGCCGGAGTGAGGACACGCCAGTCAATGATTGATTCCATAAACCCAGGCTGAGCGAGCGTGGCAAATTGCTTTAACCATCGTTCAGGTTCTTCGTGTGATTGCCATCCATCAACGAATGAATAGGGGGTGTACAACGCTTCCAAGCTCAACACGTGTTGTTGGGAAGGAGAAATTGTGGGGTCTGCCACTGATGGAACATTCGCAAGTAACGCCATGCGAGGCATCGTGCGTCCTTCGCGCATTAACTGAGCGCCTCGATGGAGTTCAGCAAGTGAAGGGCTAACGACAATGGTTGATGCCACTGGTGTGCTGTGCAGAGAGGAAACTCCCGCCAAAGTGGGGGGAGTGCTGGTGATGGCATCGATCTTTGATTCATAGCCCTCGCCTGGGGTTGAGCTGCGCCATCTTTCAACAAGTGAAGCTGCTCTTGCTGGTGGATTCTTCAACCAAGTAACGAAGGTTCGCTGTGGGTCACATGCCGAGACCACGATGCGCGCTGTCACTGTGGCTCCGTCGCTTGTCTGTACTGCACTGACGCTATTGCCATCACAAATAATGCCTGTGACACGCGTGTTAGTGCGGAGGAGGCCTCCTGATTGCAAGAAGGATTGTTTGATTGATTCGGGGAGCGCGCCACTTCCACCTTCTGGCCGACCGACATTCGCGACATGACGGAGTGCAAACGCAACTGCTCCGAGGCCGGTGCCAGGAGTTTCAGGGGACAGGCCCCAGACGACAGGACCCTCCACCATTGCCGGGCCGATGATGGCTTCGTTGTCAAAGAACTGTCGCATGACATCGGCAGCTGACATGCGACTCATCTTGAGCATGGTTGCGACGCCACGGCCGCCTTTTCTGACGACAGAGGAAATAAGAGATCCTCTTGTGGGGGGCTGTGATGCTGCGTCGAGAATCAGTTTGGCGACGGGGATCGCTGCTCGAGCGAATTTTCGATAGCCCTCGACTGAATCAGGATGTGACCGACCAAGTGAATCGACTGTCTTGTCAACGTCATGCCAAATTTCCCACGGCCGACCCGTGTTCCAATCAAGATTGATCTGTGGCGGTTCGATGTTGATGTATTTCAAACCATGGGAAGCAAGGTTGAGTTCTTCGGCGACGGGGGTTGTGCGAATAGTGAGATGATCGCAATTGCAGATGTTGACTGTTGATCCAGAGAAGGTCTCAGATGCTGCTGTGCCGCCCACTTCTGAGCGTGCTTCGATGAGCAAAGTGCTAAGTCCATAACGTGCGAGATAGGCAGCAGTGATGAGGCCGTTATGTCCTGCGCCAATTACGACTGCATCAAAATCGGTCGTCGCTCGCTTCGTCATAGGTTCATTCTCTCACTGGTATAGGTTGAAGATATGTCTTCTTCACGCAATCTTGCAGATCTTCGTGCCCCGCAGATTCCCACTTCGTTAACAAAGGATTCCATCATTGTGTTGCCATTGGGGGCGATCGAACA
Source organism: Actinomycetota bacterium (assembly GCA_009702755.1). Taxonomy (GTDB): domain Bacteria; phylum Actinomycetota; class Acidimicrobiia; order Acidimicrobiales; family Ilumatobacteraceae; genus UBA2093. The sequence continues at coordinate 28,036 of WLHL01000007.1, read as the reverse complement.
GCATGGTCCGCACCTTCCTTTGAACACTGATTTTGTTGTTGCTGATGCGGTTTCCCAGGCGGCTGTCAACAAGGTGGGAGAGGAAACAAATGCCTGGCTGCTCCCAACACTTCCATTCACCAAATCGAATGAACATGCGTGGTCAGGCGGAACCTTCTGGCTGTCAGCCACGACATTGATGTCGGTTCTCGACGACATAGGTCGTTGTGTCGCTTCAACTCCAGCTCGCAAAATTCTCTTCATCAATGGTCATGGTGGCAATAGCGCTCTCACAGCCATGATGAACCGAGAGATTCGATTGAAGTACGGCCTTCAGACATTTTTGGCCCACCCTCATATGCCTGCTGATCAAGGTGGATCGTCGGCTGCATCAGAACTGGGAATGGGCGTTCATGGCGGCATGGACGAGACGTCGGTGATGCTTCACTTGCGACCCGACCTTGTCGACATGAGCCTTGCGGTCCGTCGTGTGCCTGAGAAGCTCGCAGAGAATGAACAGGTTCGGTTCGGTGGGCGCGTGGCCTTTGGCTGGCTTTCTAATGATTTCTTTGCTGACGGGCACATTGGAGATCCAACCGGTGCAAGTGCAGAGATCGGCGGTCAGATGTTTGCCTCTGCTGTTGATTCTTTGTGTGGCGCCATGCGCGAAATCAGCACTTTCGATTTTGGTCGCTAGAGATTCTGACGTACTCCCCGGTAGATGTCTTCTGACATAGAGAACGAAAAAGGGCGGGACCATACGGTCCCGCCCTTCTCTTATTGTCTCTACTTGAGCGTGATGCTCTTGTTGATGTACTTGTTGGTCACGATGTCTTCTGCAGCGAGGCCTTCCTTGAGCACAGCGCCCGTGGCGGTATACACAGGTGTTGCTGTCTCAATGAACTTGGTTACACGATCGAGATCAAATGAACCGAGAGTTCCATCGGGGCTGTTAGCAACAAGCTTGTCAGCTTGCATCTGAGCAACTGCTGCGTCTGCTTGACCTGCTGTGTAGGTCCAGTCCTGGTTGTATGTCGTCACTGCATCGATGATGATTGCGTTCGCTGCATCTGGTGAAGCGACGTAATCGACCATGGCCTGCTGAATGACTGGCACTAGTGCAGTTAAGCAAGAGTCATACTTTTCAAGATTGGCAGGGATTGCTGCCAAGGACTGTGCGTAAGCGGTCCAGCCAGCGTCATGAACGTACTGGTATGCAACGTCCTTCATCCAGTCCTTGAACATGTTCTTGTATGCGTATGGCTCGGCAGTACCGAAACCTTGCTGAGCATCTTTGCCCCCTGAGGCGATGAAAGCTGCAGGTGAACCGTCATAGGTGTCGTCTGTCTGCTTTGCATCAAGTTGGCCGCTCTGAATGAGGTACTTCATGTAATCCGCATCTTGGAAGTAGCGAACTTTCACACCTGGTTCTTTGAGGTCAGCAATTGTCTTGACGCCTGGGTTGTTGGTCGGATCCCACATGATGATCTGTGGATTGATGTTGAACGGTGCGGCAACGGCCATCGATGGCTTGGCAGTTGATTGGCTCACTGCCTCATCTGTTCCGACGAATCCGAGGAGAATTTCCTCTGGCTTCTCGTACATTGCTGCAATCGGACGTCCGTATCCAATGGCTGGACCTCCTGCGCGTACTTGAACTTTGACGCCAGTTGTCTTTCCACCGGAAACGAGGTCTCCGGTGACGGTCAATGCCTTCGCATCGAGTGTGTATCCGGGGCCAACGAGGTTGTACAAGTTGCCGTGTTCGGCTTCTGGGAACCAGTCAGTTTGAATACCGATGGTTGCTGGACATCCAGCTGCAGCAAGGTCGATGCCTTCTGCGGCTGTGGGCATTGTTGTGTCAGAAGCACTATCGCTTCCACCACACGCGGCGAGCGCGAGTGATGCAGCAATAGCAACTCCGATGAGTGGACGAATTTTCATGAGTGGTGGATCTCCTGATTGATGGTTGTTCTGAGGGATGGGTCACTGACCCCTGTTGGTGGTGTGCCACTTTCCAATGGCTACGCGCGAGAGCCATCCGAAGAAGAGGAACACAACCAGACCTAATGCGCTCGCAAGCAAAATCGAGGCGATCAACTCTGGACCCCAGAGTCGATTTCGATACAGCTGAATAATTGCGCCGATTCCGACAACGCCACCTTCGCGGAAGTAGAAATCTCCGACAACTGCGCCGATTACGGCAAGACCAGCAGAGATTCGGAATCCGACGAAAATGTTTGGCAATGCAGCAGGGAATTGCAACTTTGAAAGACGTACCCAACGTGATGCGCCCTGAAGAGTAAAGAGTTCGTGTTGACTCTTCTCGGCGGAGAGCAGGCCGAAGAGAGTATTGCTTACGATCGGGAAGATGGAGATCAGCACGACGACGAGGAGCCGTTGGGTTTGCGTGCCATCAATCAGTGCCCGAATGAGCGGGGTCAATGCAAGAATTGGTGCGCTCTGAACAGCAACCAAGAATGGCCACGTTGCTCTCTCCAGCCAGCGACGAGTGCTCATGATGACTGCGAGAGTCATACCCAACACGATGGTGATGGTCAGACCAATGAGGGCGATCTTTGCTGAGTCCCATAGTGATACGAGAATTGGTTGCAGACCGCGTCGTTCGCCTGTTCGCCATACAAGAAATCCTTCATCAATCACCTCGTGAGGTGTTGGGAGGAGGAATCGTTTGTGCTCGGGAAGAACAATCCCCGAGATGATGTACCAAATAGCAATAAAGAGTCCGAACGTGACTGCTGGACCAACGTAATCGGAGATCTTGAAACCATCTTTTTGCTCGTGGATGATCTCATCAACTGAAGCGTTGTTTGTGTCAACGGAACTCATTGGTGAGCCCCTCTGAGAGCGTGAGAGATTTCTCCACATAATTCCGCAAACTGTGGTTCGTACCGCAAATCATGTGTGCGATTGAGTCCAAACGGGACATCGAACGAAGCGATGATACGACCAGGCCTTGCTGACATCACGAGAACTTTGGTGGACATGTACACAGCTTCCGAGATGGAGTGAGTGATGAACAACCCGGCGAATCCCTCTGATTGGAAGAGATGAAGCACTTCATCGTTCAGGCGCTCTCGAGTTATTTCGTCTAACGCTCCGAATGGCTCGTCGAAAAGAAAGACTTTTGGCTTCATCACGAGTGAACGAGCAAGCGACGCGCGCATTCTCATGCCACCAGACAGCTGTCGAGGATATTTGTCTTCGAATCCTTTGAGTCCCACTAGTTCGATGGCTTCAGCAGCACGAGCCTGCCTCTCGTTTTTCGAAATCTTGTGTAGTTCAGCAATCAGTTCAACGTTTCGTTGAACAGTGCGCCATGCCATCAGTGTTGGGTCTTGGAAGACGTAGCCGATGCTGTTTCTGTCAACGGAGCACACGCCGCCAGTGTTGGCTTCTAGGTTTGATGCGATTCGCAACAAAGTTGACTTGCCGCAACCCGATGGTCCCACGACAGTGACGAATTCGCCAGCGTTGACGGAGAAGGAAATATCCTCCAATGCTTTTGTTCCATCGGGGAACGTCATTGACACGTTGTCAAAGTCGAGCAAGGTGGAAGCGTGTTGTTCAATCATGTTCGTGCCTGTCTGCATATCGAACACCGCTGGACTCCGCATACCTGCACCATAAGGGATGAAAGGAACAGCATCGTCACAAAAGTGTTTACTTTATGTTTCGTTTTTGATCTGAGATCACGACGCCGCCATATACGACAAATCTGTCGGGGGGCCCCATCGCGATTGCTCCACGAACATTACTCGCTGGAATAGCGACAAGGTTTGCCACCTCGCCAACTCGGACATGAGAAGCGTCTCCGTGGACAACCTGTGTCGCCGCTGATGTCACCATATTGAGAGCATCCTGTGGGCTCTGATGGGCCGCCATCACCATCAGTGATGCTGTTTCGAGGGGGTCTGCTCTTCCCATCAGGTTGAAAGGGTCTTGAACATTGTCTGCGCCAGCAGCAACAACAACGCCAGCTCGTCGCAAAGCGTCGACAGGTGTAATTGCTCGAGGAACGGAACTGGTGATGCCACGGCCCTGGAGGTAGAGGTTGGTGTGAGGGAGTGCGGTCACGGTGATGCCAGCGCGTGCAACTTTTTCTGCTGTGCGTTGGATCCCAGACTCGCCCTGAACGGACAACGACACACAATGACTCGCTGAGGCCTGGTGCCTAATGTTGCCGGCAAGCATGAGGTCGGCAAGATACTCAAGATCATCGGATGTTTCTCGGAGATTCTCATCTGCATGAAGATCGAGGGGCAGTGTGTTGTCGAGTGCCAAATGCAAGAAATACTCGACGGCTTCATGAGGATTCGGGTCAAGATGAGGACAACCCCCAACAACGTCAACTCCTGCATCGATTGCGTCTCGTGCGAGTGCACGGCTTTCGGCGCCTTGGATTCCGGTCACCGGCCATCCCAAAAGCATCGCAACCTGAATATCAATGAAGGAGGAACACAGACGTTTGGCTTCAAGAAGGGCGAGAACAGACGTCAGGCCTGCGTTGATGGTTGTATCTGCATGTGTGCGAATACTGGTCACGCCATTACGTGACATCAGTTGTGCTGCTGTGACTGCTCTGTTCACGATGTCATCAAAAGTGATGGTGTCTCGCACTGCTTCAAGGCCTTGGATCGCTCCAAGAAGGTCGCCTGTCGGGTTCTGAACTCGATCCGCCAGAAAAGCCTTATCGAGGTGTGCATGAGGTTCAGCAAAACTGGAACTGAGGACATGGCCATGCAGATTGAAAGAGTCACCAATGCAGGGAGTTGTCCCCGCTGGAGTGATTGCTGCGACTAGTCGGCCGTCTACATCGATATCAACTTGTCCCTGTTCAGGCAGAGTGACTGATGCGAGACGAAATGTCATTAGCTATACAAGTGGTGCAAGGTTGGGTAGAGGACGACGATCCATCTTCTCACCAAGCTTTGGCATTACTTCTTCTGCAAACAATTGCAGTTGTTCGTTCATGCCATCTTGCGTGATGCCTGGGAAGTCGAAGAAGATACATAGGTGCTTAAGATCGAGAAGTTCTTTCCAGAATCCGATCGTGTCGACAACATCATCAACCGAACCAATGGCCATAATCTTTTGCGAATTCGATTCTTCAACTGACGGACAGTGATTGAACGCAACTTTTGATCCGTCTGGGTTTCGATAACTAGAAAAACGCCCATAAGGGGAGAGGAAGCGACAGAACTCGTCGTGACCAGGTGCTCCCCGCAACATCGCGGCTTCACGTGTCTTGCCAACATGAACGTTCAATACGAACATGCGATCTTCGCCAGGCGCGACGGGGGAGCCCATCTCTTCTCTGATTGCTGCGTACCGATTCCATTTGTCTAATTGGCTGTCACTGTTTTGAAGCCAGTACACAGCTTTGTGACCAGCGCGCGGAACATACTCAATTGTCTCGGGCGATGTGACCGGCTGATAAATGTCAATGGGTCGCTCGGGGCGGGGGATGAGAGTCAAGTCATCAACGTACGAGCCGCGGTCGGGAATCTCGTCGGGAGGGAATTGGAACTTCTCGCCGCGGTAACTGAATCGCTCATTGGTCCAGGCACGCTTAATCACTTCCATCGACTCTTCAAAAGTTTGGCGATTCTCCTTGTCATGCTCTGCAGACATGGCATTGTCGCCAGATGCGACAACAGTCCCCAAACTCCATGCTTCTCGTGGAACAGTGCCGCGTCCCACACCGAACTCCATGCGCCCGCCAGTGATGATGTCTGCAAGTGCAAAATCTTCCGCAAGTCGCAGTGGATGCCATTGAGGAACCACATTAAACATCTGTCCTAAGCGAAGGTTCTTTGTTTGCATCGCCAGATGCTGGCCAAACATGATTAAGTTCGGAAGAACTTCGTAGCCTTCGAATTGAAAATGGTGTTCGGTAAGCCACATGGTGTCGTAGCCCAGGTTGTCTGCAGTGCGCGCCCATTCGACCAAATTGCGGTAACACGCGATGACATCGTCGTTGCCGTAACGGCGTGAGGTCGGGTCTATTGAAAGATCACCAGCATCAGGCATGGGTACTGTGCAAAAAAAGTTGGTGTCAACGCGCATAGGACGAAGGTACAGCAGAGACGTTGCAGCCAACGCCTCGAAAAATGAACAAGTTGTAAAGCGATTGTGCGAGGTATTGCGTCACCAGATGCCGCGAGCGGTAAAAACTTCGCGGAGGGCTCGGGTGTCATCACTCATGATTCCGTCGACCCCAAGGTCGAGAAGCCGTCCCATTTCTTTCGGATCATCGATTGTCCACACATGAACTTGAATGCCAAGCTCATGGGAGACGTCGACAAAGCGTTGTGTTGTAACAGGGATAGGGCCTTGTTTGACCGGCACTTGTGCCATCAGCGCATGTTCGGTCGGGGTGAATGGAATCCGTGAGGTTGCACGTGCGACCAACTTTGCGACCTCCTTGGGTCCCATCGATGTGCAGACGTTGGTGCCGAACTCGGCGCGAACTCTTTCAAGCCTCTTGTCGCTGAAGCTTCCAATGCAGACTCTTGAAAGACAGTCTCGCTGACGCAGCTTCTTGATGAGTGGTTCTAGGGCTGAATCTGCCTTGCAATCAATATTGAACTTCGCTTCGGGAAATTCATCCAGTAGGTCGTCAAGCAAGGGAATGGGATCAGTGCCATCAATGCGAGCAGAGGTCAGTTCTTCCCATGTGCTTGTAGCGATTGCTCGTTTCTCGCCGCACGTTCTTTCGAGGTCGTTGTCGTGAAAGGCCACTAAAACACCATCGGAGGTGGCGTGTACATCTGTTTCTAAATACTGGTACCCGAGAGACACGGCGTCGGCAAAAGCCCGCAACGAATTCTCAGGTGCGGCAGATGTTCCGCCACGGTGCGCAAATGCGATGGGGCCTGAGTGGTCAAGATATGAATGACGTGGCATTAGATAGACCGACCAGCGGCCTTCCAATACTCGTCTTTCAGAATTCTCTTGTACAACTTGCCCGTTGGATGACGGGGGAGCTCTTCACGGAAGTCGATACTGCGTGGACACTTGATGTCGGCCAAGTGCGACCTGCAGTACGCAATGAGTTCTTTTTCTAATGCCGCTGCTTCTTCAGGTGTTGCGGGCATCGTTTTTGGTTGCACTACTCCCTTGACTTCTTCACCGAAATCATCATTCGGGATACCGAAGACTGCAACGTCGACGACCTTGTCGTGATTTACCAGGATGTTCTCTGACTCTTGCGGATAGATATTGACGCCACCCGAGATAATCATGAACGCCTTGCGATCGGTGAGATACAAGAAATTGTCAGCGTCGAGGTAGCCGACATCGCCGAGTGTGGACCAGCCACGGCCTTTGGGGTCACGCGATGACTTCGTTTTCTCGGGGTCGTTGTGATATTCGAACGCAGCTGTTCCTTCAAAGTAGACAGTGCCCGATTCTCCTTGAGGCACCTCTTCTCCGTTCTCATCACAGATGTGAACGACGCCTTGAATGGCAACACCAACGGAGCCGGGGTGGGCGAGCCACATTTCGCTGTTGCAATACACGAAGCCGTTGCCTTCGGTCCCGGCGTAGTACTCGTGGATGACGGGCCCCCACCATTCGATCATGGCTCGCTTGGTTTCAGCTGGGCAAGGTGCTGCTGCGTGAATTGCAATCTCGAGAGACGACACGTCGTACTGTGAGCGCACAGCTGGATCGAGTTTCAACATTCGAATAAACATTGTTGGAACAAGTTGCGTGTGTGTCGCCTTGTACTTTTCGACGTACTTGATGTAGTCCTCTGCGTCGAAGTGCTCCATGATCACTGTGGTGCCACCGCGTCCGATAACGGACATATTGAAACGCAATGGAGCTGCGTGATACAGCGGGGCAGGGGAGAGATACACCATTCCGTCTCTGAACTTGAAGAGCCCATCGGTGATTGCTGATGCAAGACCAGCAGCAGTTCCCAGGGGTGTACCGGGGAAGGCGCGTGTGATTCCCTTTGGCATTCCAGTGGTGCCACTTGAATAGAGCATGTCGGTGCCATCGATCATGTTCTCTAGTGGGGTCGTTGATGCCTGGGCAACAGTGTCCTCATAGGAGTCATATCCGGGAATAGTTCCACCGAGCATGAGACGAAGGGTTGCGTTCGGGATGTCGCCCGCAACTTCCTGTGCTTGATCAGCCTTGTACTTCGATGTGATGAAGCCCTTCGCAGCACAGTCATTGATGATGTAGATGAGTTCGGCTTCTGTTAGTCGACTGGAACATGCCGTGTACACCAACCCTGCGTAATGGCACCCCCAGATGACTTCGAGATAGCGAGGGTGGTTCTCCATGCAGATGGCGATGTGGTCACCAGGCTCAAAGCCGGCGGAGCGCAAGACGTTCGACAGTCTTACTGCCCCCTCGTGGAGCTGTTTGTATGTGGTGATTTCTCCGGTTTCAGCCTGAATCACTGCGGGACGGTCGGGATGCTGATCTGCGTAGACGCCTGGGTACATGGCTACCAAACTAGTGAATGACGAGGGTCACATTTGCCTCAGGGTGCTGACGGTTCGTACAGCCCCTCTGGTTACTTCTAATATCAGGGTCACGCTTACCTCAGGGGGAAACATGAGTGTTGTAGAGACCCAAATTGATGACGCACGCGTCCTTCAACTAGCCCAGGAATTACTCGCTGAGTTTCCGCCATCAAAAGTGTCGGTCGTCGAGTTTCTCGGTGCACAGTTCGACAAAGGTCTTGCCTGGGTTCATTTCCCAGTCGGCCACGGTGGACTTGGTATCTCTCCAAAGTTCCAGAAGGTTGTGAACGAATGCATCTATGCCGCAGGTGCTCCCTACGCGATGATGCGTAACCCAATTGGACACGGAATGTGTGGTCCCACAGTTGTGGAGTGGGGTAGTGAAGAACAAAAGAAGCGTTACCTGCGCCCTCTCTTCACTGGTGAAGAAGTGTGGTGCCAGTTGTTCTCGGAACCCGGTTCTGGTTCTGACTTTGCGGGGCTTTCCGCAAAAGGTGTGAAAGACGGCGATGAGTGGATCTGCAACGGCCAGAAAGTTTGGACAACTCTTGCTCACTTGTCTCGCTGGGGTCTCCTTGTCGTTCGTACTGATCCAGATGCGGTGAAGCACGCTGGTCTCACCGCTTTCGTGGTGGACATGCATGCACCCACTGTTGAAGTGCGTCCTCTTCGTCAGATGACGGGCGAAGCTGAGTTCAACGAGGTGTATTTCACCGACACACGTATTCCTGCTGCTGAGATGTTGGGTAACCCTGGTGACGGTTGGCGCGTGAGCCTCACAACATTGATGAACGAGCGTGTCTCGATTGGTGGTTCTATTCCGCAAAAAGGTTCCGGTGCGATTGCACACGCAATCAAGGCGTGGAAGGCACTGCCAGCTGATCAGCGCGACCCAGCAGCTCTTGAGGAACTGATGAAGTTGTGGAGCCGTGCCGAAGTGCACCGCCTCACCAACATTCGTGCCAACGCACAGCGTCGCATGGGTGCGCCTGGTCCCGAAGGCTCCATTGGAAAGATGGAGAGCGCAAACCTCAATAAGGCCATCTATGAATTCACAATTGGCCTGATGGGTGCTGAAGGAATGCTGTATGGCTCATATGAGATGGTGCGCCCCGAGATGGCGATGAACTTCGAAGGTATTCAGAAGGCTTTCTTGCGTTCACGCGCCAACTCGATCGAAGGTGGTACCACCGAAGTGATGAAGAACATTCTCGGTGAACGAATTCTCGGTTTGCCTGGCGATGTTCGTGTTGACCGTGACGTTGCATGGAGCAAGGTCCCGCGCAACTAAAGACAACAGTTAGCCCACGTGGGCAAGCAAAATTCCTGCATAAGCCGCGAGGAGTGATCCGAGGAGCCCGAACGCTCCACCGATTGCCTTCGCGGCTTTGCTGTTTCCTTGGGAATGAATCACAGTCGCTGCAACTGCTACCAGAACCAACAGCATCTTGATTGCAAAAGTCACCATGTATTCGGTGTCTGAAGTAGATGATGACGTGGAAGTTAATCCCCACATACCAGTGAAGACGATGAGAATCATTGCTGGCCAAGCGACACGTGCAAAAGCTTTGGCAATTTTCGGTAGTACTTCTGGTGCCGATACGCGAACAGTGGGGACTAGTCCGGCAAGAACGATCTGACCACCCACCCAAATAGCAACACCAAGAATGTGGAGAAAGATGCGAAGAGAATCGAGTGTGGGAGAAATCATGAGTCAGAGAGTGCCTCAAGAACCACACTTGCTGCAAGTGAACGATCATCAAGGCCCGGTGTTCCAAGGATTGAAGCACCTGACATGGCTGTGATGGCCATGTCTATTGAGCTCTGCAGTTCTCGAATGTTGCGAGGTGGAGGGAAGTACTCGTCTTCGTCTGTGACGAACACTTCTTCAACTCCGAGCCGTGGATTCAGCCGTGCGAGAACTCCTTCCACCAGTTCTTCAGGTGCTGAGGCGCCTGCGGTCACACCTACGATTCCGGACAGATCAGTTGGCAGTTCATCAGCTGAGTTGACTCGGTACACATGCGTGCACCCAGCCTCGACAGCGAGTCGCTCTAGAGCTCGCGTATTGGAACTATTTGAAGAACCGATAACGATAAATGCGTCAACCTGTGGTGCGATTGTCATTAAGGCGCTTTGACGATTTGTTGTGGCGAAACATAAATCACTTCGTCCTGGTGTCCATACATCGGGGAAGCGTTCCTTTACGTGCACAGCAACTTCACTCCACTCGCGATGAGACAAAGTCGTCTGAGCGAGCATGGCGACTGGTTTGTCAAAGACAGGAAGTGCGTCCACTTCCTCAACAGATTCCACTCTCGTAATTGCGTCGGGCGCAACAGCCATCGTTCCGACTGCTTCTTCGTGGCCTTCATGGCCGACATACACGATGTGAAAACCCTTGCCGGCACGAGTCTTGACTTCGTGATGCACCTTTGTGACTAGTGGGCACACCGCGTCGACAACATAACTGCCACGTTCGCGTGCTGCAGCGACTACTTCGGGGGCAGAGCCATGTGCGGAGAGCATGATGGGTGAGCCGAGAGGAACCTCGTCGATCGAATCAACGAAGACAACACCCTTGTCAATGAAGCGATCAACCACAATCTTGTTGTGCACAATTTCGTGGTAGCAGTAGACGGGTTCGTCAAAAGAACGGACCATCCATGCCAATGCTTTAATGGCCATTTCGACGCCAGCGCAGAAACCGCGTGGGGACGCCAGGAGCACTTTTTCAACCGACATAGGACCCTCACAGACTACAGATGAGGGGTGGCAGTAACCTGTGACGAGTGAGCACTGCCATCGACACCCTTCCTGAGGTTTCTGCTGTGCAGTCGGCTTCTGCGGCAGCCCGAGTGGGTGTGCAGGTGGGCGACCAGATTGTGCTGGTGAATGGAGTGGTGCCCCGCGACATTCTGGAATGGCATCGTCTTGTGGAATCTGATGTTGTTGATCTTCAGATTGCCAGAGGCCGTGAGTCGCTTGACATTGTCGTTGAGCGTTTACCCGGAGAGCCCTTTGGAATCTCCATTAATAGTGCAGTCTTCGATCGAATTCACACATGTGACAACCATTGTGAGTTTTGCTTCATCTATCAGTTGCCCAAGGGCATGCGTCGCAGTTTGTATCTCAAGGACGACGACTATCGCCTGAGTTTTTTGTTTGGCAACTTCACAACGTTGACACGATTTACCGAGGCTGATCTCGAACGAGTTATTGAAGAAAAACTATCGCCTTTGTATGTCAGCATTCATGCTGTTGATCCCCACGTGCGCTCCGACATGCTGCGTAACAATCGTGGTGGATTCAGCCTTCGTTGGGTTCGTCTGATGCTGGATAACCAGATTGATATTCGGGCGCAGATTGTTCTGTGTCCAGGCGTTAATGATGGCGACGTTCTGGAATCGACACTGAGCGGTCTTCTTGAACAGTTTCCTGAGCTTGAATCGATTGCAGTCGTGCCTTTGGGGCTATCGCAATTCAATACTGAGAGTCGAATGCGGTTTCAAACTTCTGATGAAGCAAATGCCGTTATTGATTTAGTTGAAGAGTGGCAGCGACGTTTTCGTCGCGTCCTAGGTCGACAGCCCATTCATCTGGCAGACGAGTTCTATTTAGTTGCGAACCGGGACGTGCCATCGGCAGACCATTACGGTGAATATCCAATGTTGGAGGACGGCGTTGGGTTAGTCCGCTCTTTTATTGAATCCTTCAGTGGCAATGGGCCAGATGTCAATGGTCGCCACGATGGCTTCTTCGCTTCTGTTGATCATGGTTCTCCCACTGATTATGTCCGACCCGTCAATCCTGCGGTGGAAACATCGCTCCGAGTGGCAAAACCAGTCTCGGTGTCTCTGAATCCACGGACTCGTTCGGCCAAGGTGCCTGCGATTGTTTCCGGCCCCTACGGGTCCTCGATGTTCAGAAAACTCTTGGCGGGAACTGATTTGGCCCATATCCCCGTTGTAGAAGTGCCAAATCATCATTTCGGTGGCAATACCGCAGTGGCAGGTCTTATGACATTTGCTGACATTCAGGGTGCGCTTCGGGCTCATGGGCGCGAGAATGTGTATCTATTGCCTGATGTGTGTCTAAATGACGGTGTTTTTTTGGATGGGGCCACAGTGGGTGATCTGTCGGAGGAATTCGACATTGAAGTGATTGCCACAAGTGGTGTTGCTTTGCGCCAACGGCTTGAAGCCGCAAGAAAAGAGAACAGTCGTGACTGACATTGACGAGACAATTGATTTCCCCACAGTGGTGATTGTCGGGCGCCCCAACGTCGGAAAGAGCACCTGGTTCAATCGTGTGATCGGCGAGCGTGCAGCGATTGTTGAAGATCAGCCAGGTGTCACGCGTGATCGTCATCGCCGTATGGCCTCGTGGCTTGGTATTGAGTTTTGGATTGTTGATACCGGTGGGTGGATGCCTCACGGAACCGAATTGGACGACAAAGTGAGTCGTCAAGTGGAAGAAGCCGTCAGAGAAGCCAACTTGGTCATTTACATGGTCGATGCTTCGGTGGGTGTGACAGACGAAGACGAATTGATTGCGGCGTGGCTTCGTCGCAGCAAGGTAGAAGTTTTACTTGTCGCCAACAAGGCAGACAACGAGCGTCGCGAAGCGGAGCGCTGGGAGTTTATGTCGTTGGGATTGGGTGAACCATTTACCGTTTCGGCGCTTCATGGTCGACGTTCGGGTGATTTCCTTGACGAAGTTGTTGCGCGTATTCCTCGAGTTCTTCGTCCAGAAGAAAAAGCGGAGCCAGTTGGCGCAGATGGAGTTCCGCGAGTCGCGCTTGTTGGGCGTCCGAATGTTGGAAAGAGCACACTATTCAACCGTCTTGTGGGAGAAGAGCGCTCGATTGTTCATGACCTGCCTGGCACAACTCGCGATGCGATTGACACCTTGGTGGAAACCGAAGATGGTCCGCTGATTTTTGTTGACACAGCGGGTATGCGTAAGCGCAGCAAAGTTGATGACTCTGCGGAGTACTACTCACTTGTGCGTGCACTGCGCGCAATTGATGAAGCAGATGTCGCGATGCTGGTCATCGATGCCACTGTTGGCGTGACAAGCCAAGACCAACGACTTGCTGAGCGAGTAGACGTTGCTGGCTGTCCGATTCTCATCGTGTTGAATAAATGGGAACTGCTTGATTCGGAGGATCGCCGCAAGGTAGAAGCCGATCTCGCGCGAATGTTGTACTTCATTGATGATGCTCCGGTACTCAAGATTTCGGCATTGACTGGAAAGGGAGTGCACAAGTTGCGCCCAGTTCTGCAAGATGCGATCGATCAATACCATCGAAAGATCCCGACGCGTGATGTGAATCGCATCATTGCCGAGGCTCAGCAAAAGCAGCCTGCTGCTGGTGGAGCAAAGGTCATGTTTGCTGTGCAAGGTGCCGCAAACCCACCGACGTTCACGTTGTTTGTGAACCGTGATCTCCCACAGCCGTATCTTCGCTATCTCGAACGTTCCATTCGCGAAGCATGTGATTTTGGCTCAACACCGTTGAAGTTGCGAGTTCGTCGAAAGGGTGATTAGCGATGCCATGGTGTGAACCCTGCGCTCGTTATCTCGCACCGTCTGCAATGACCGCGCAGGGAAGTTGCCCTGATTGTGGTGAGAGGCTGGAGACTCCAACAGTCTCTGGTCGCATTACTCCCGATGAACTGGATTTGAAGAAACTTGCCGGGTTAGATGGCGAGAAGATTCCGTGGCATTTCAAACTTTTGGTGTCTTTGTTGTGCTTGTATCTCGGCTGGAGAGTCGTCGTCATCTTTGTCTAGTGACTGAAGTGTCCTGCCGATAGAGTTGGCACTCATTCGGGCTGTAGCGCAGCTTGGTTAGCGCGCTTGTCTGGGGGACAAGAGGTCGTGGGTTCAAATCCCGCCAGCCCGACCATTAGAACAGATGAATTGAGTGGTCGGTCAATGAATATTGAAGGTGCAGTTGTTCTGGTCACCGGTGCAAATCGTGGACTGGGCGCTGAGTATGTGCGCCAGTTGCTCGACCGTGGTGCGGCAAAGGTGTATGCCGGAGCGCGTTCTCCTGAGTCTGTAACGAATGCAGGGGCGATTCCACTCAAACTGGACGTTACAAGTGCTGCAGATATTCAAGCTGCTGTTCAGCAATGTTCAGATCTCACGATGCTGATTAACAACGCAGGTGTTGTCATTGGTTCCCGAGTTCTTGCAGAGAACTCATTAGAGAATGCCAAAGCTGAGTTTGAAACGAACGTTTGGGGGCCCTTCAATCTCGCGAAAGCGTTTGCCCCTGTGTTATCGGCAAATGGTGGTGGTGCAATCGTCAACGTTCTGTCTGCAGTGTCCTGGATGTCCATCAAAGAAGTCGCAACGTATGCAATGTCGAAGTCGGCTGCCTGGTCACTAACGAACGCACTTCGTCTCGAGTTAGCGCGACAAGGGACACTTGTTGTCGCTGTGCATCCGGCATTTATCGATACCGATATGGCCGCAGGTGTTGACATGCCGAAGACATCGCCGCACCAAGTCGTGGAGCGCACTCTTGACGGCGTTGCTGCTGGGCTTCCTGAAGTGTTGGCCGATGACACTTCTGCATTCGTAAAGAACAGTCTTCCGAAGCACATCGAGACCTTCTATCCCAAAGTCGCTGGTCCGCGACCGTAGATCAAACCTTTGACTACGCGAGGGGAGTTTCTATGTGTGGTCGATTCGTCGGAAATTTCAATTCAGAGGATTTGATTGCTGAGATTGGCGAAGCTGTCGATGCCTTTGGTTTGACATTACGTGTGCCAGAGTTTGATGGGCCATTGCTTCAGAACTTCAATGTTGCACCCACGCACACTGTTCCGATTCTTCGAGTTGTCGGCAGGGAAGTTGTGGTCGATGTCATGCGGTGGGGTCTCATCCCGATTTGGTCGAAAGACCCAAACATCGGATCGAAGATGATTAATGCACGTTCGGAGACCATCACCGAGAAACCATCCTTCAAGGGACTTGTTCCCGGCCATCGCTGTATCATCCCGATGAGTGGCTTCTATGAATGGAACCGTGAGAATCCGAAGTTGAAAATTCCGTACTACGTGAATCGTGCTGATGGACATTTGATGCTGTCCGCCGGAATTTGGAGTGATTCGCCAATCGTTGACGAGGCAAGAACGTTCTCTTTGATTACCCGCGACAGCGTGTCAGATCTTTCCGCTATTCATGATCGAAGCCCCGTGGAGTTCTCGGCATACGATGCCGTTGAATGGATGTCAGCCACTCAGGCTCCACTTGAGTTATTTGCACCCGATCAACAACCTCGATTCAGCACTGTACGGGTGTCGACACGAGTCAATTCGGTTCGCAACAATGATTCCGATTTACTAAGAGAAGATTTTCCACCAGAAGATGACTCCGGGGCACCCACTCTTTTCTAGTGATTCTCTAATGCATCAACAATTCGTTGTGCATGCTGTTCAAGAGTTGTTCGTTCAATAGATGCTGCGGCATTCGCGAAATTGAACTGACCAAGAGTGTTCGTAGGGATGAGATGGATGTGACAGTGGTTCACTTCATACCCTGCGATGATCATGCCAACGCGCTCGCACGGAAAGGCTTTGTTAAGTGCTTTGCTGATGCGGTGTGACACGGCGAACAAGTGGTGAGACAGTGGCCCAGGGAGGTCGACCCAGTGATCGACTTCCTCCACGGGAACAACAAGAACATGACCATCAGCGAGTGGGTTGATCGTCATGAACGCTGCACACAGTTCATCGCGATAGACAAATGTGCCTGGAATATCCCCGTTAAGAATGTGCGTAAAGAGAGTCGGCATTATCGGTAGCCACCCGAGACTGCAAATACATCTCCAGTGCAGTATCGCGATTCTGGGCCAACGAGGAATCGAACCATCTCGGCGATATCGGATGCCTCGCCCATGTGGCCCTTTCCGATGCGCATCGTGATGCCTGCCTTCATTACTTCACTGAACGGAGTGAGAAGAGGAGTGTCGATATAGCCAGGACAAATTGCGTTGACATTGATGCCGAGCCCGGCAACTTCCTCTGCCACCGTCTTGGTGAGAGTGATGATTGCTGCTTTCGCTACGGAATAGTGCGGTGCTCCTGAAGACGGATACAGCCCAAGCACTGAAGACATATTGACGATGCGGCCTGAGCGTTGGGGCTGCATGTGACGGAGCGCTGCGCGACAACCGTAGAAACTTCCGTAGAGATGAATCTTGATCATTCGATCCCATGCCTCGTCGCTCAAGTCCAGCATGAAATCAAGAGGCTCTAACTCATTGATCTTTCCTTCCATGCGGCGCATGGAATTTGCCATCATTCTGTCTGTCTTTGTCGCAGCGTCAGATGGTGCGATACCTGCGTTGTTGACCAGGATGTCAATTCGGCCCAATTGGGAAACACAGGAATCAACCGCCAGGTCAAAAGCGTGAGAGTCAACAACGTCAAAGGGGAGTGCGATTCCTCCGACCTCGTTAGCTATCGATTGAGCTGCTGTTTCATTGAGATCATTCACAGCGATGATTGCTCCGTCTCTAGCGAGGCGACGGGCCGTCTCGGCTCCGAGGCCAGATCCGGCACCTGTAATGAATGCGACTTGGTCTTGTAATGGCAAGGTCATGTAGGAACCCTATGCCGTCCCATCAGGTCTGATGGCACTCGGAGTACCATCGGAACGTGCCTCTCCGCTCAGTATTTACAGTCCCGAACGTCATCACACTGATTCGCATCGCACTGCTTCCGTACTTCGTATTGCTGATGGCAGATGGTCGAGTTGTTGCGGGCTCGTGGTTCTTTGGCCTGTTGGCATTCACCGATTGGATTGATGGCTACATCGCTCGACGATTTAATCAAGTCAGTGAGTTTGGGAAGGTGCTTGATCCCGTTGCTGATCGCTTGATTTTCTTCGTTGGTATCGGCACGGTCATGTACTACAACTACTTTCCCGCCTGGCTTGGCATTGTGATTCTGGCGAGAGAAGTAGCAATTGCTGTCTTAATGGTCGGGGCGACCGCGCTTGGCATGGAGCGATTCCCTGTCACAAAAATGGGCAAGCAGGCTGCCTTTGGATTGATGTGTGCGGTCCCATGGATCACCATCGGTACTGCTGGAGGTTGGTGGAGTCCATTCACCATTGCTGGGTGGGTTGCGGCTGTGCCTGGAGTGTTCTTCTCCTACGTGTCTTTTGTTCGGTATTTGCCTGTTGTAAGGGCCAACATGTCCTCGAGGCGTGTCGCCTAGCGAGTACCGTTGGGGGAGTGAACGTTCCCTCAAATCTTCGTTATACAAAAGACCACGAATGGGTCTTGGTCACTGGGTCAACAGTGCGCGTTGGCATCACCGACTATGCGCAGGACGCTCTCGGAGACATTGTGTTTATCCAGCTCCCGGACGCTGGTTCTCAGATTGATGCTCACCAGGGAATTGGTGAGATTGAAAGTACGAAAAGCGTCAATGATGTGTACGCGCCCGTTGCTGGCACCGTTGTCACAGTCAATGATGCATTGGTCTCGAGCCCAGAACTTCTGAATAGTGACCCATACGGCAATGGTTGGATCTGTGAGATTGAAACATCTTCTTTGAATGAGAAGGATCTCTTAACGGCAGAGGAGTATTCAGCACTGATTGGTGCTTGATATCCATGTCGTACGTATTCTGTAATCGCTGCGGTCATCGCAATCCGCCAACCTCGTCGTTTTGTTCAGCGTGCGGTGCTGTGCTTGACCTGGTTGACGATCGAACGATTACTTTGGCGAAGGTTGATCCATTAATGGATGCCCCGGGTCCACAAGACGACACCACTGTGAATCTCAACGAGATTGAGAGAGGGACAGCCATTCTGGTGATACGCGGAGGCGAAGAAGAGGGTCAGCATTTCGTGCTTGCCTCATCCGTTACCACAATTGGTCGTCATGCGGATTCTGATATCGCACTTGATGACATCACTGTGTCTCGCAGACATAGTGAGATTCATTTCTCCGGTGGGGATTACATCGTGCGAGATGCGGGTTCATTGAACGGAACGTATGTGAATCAACAAAGGATCGATGTCATGGAGTTGCGGCAAGGCGATGAACTCCAGGTAGGGAAATTCCGACTTGTATTTTTGGAAAGAGCTGAGGAAGTCTCGTGAGCGATCGTGATTTCCTCAGTATCGGTGAGGTGTTGGCGCAGTTGCTCGAAGAGTTCCCCGACGTCACGATTTCTAAGATTCGTTTCTTGGAGAGTCAAGGTCTTATTGAGCCTGAACGCACTCCGTCTGGATATCGCAAGTTCACGACATCTGAAGTCGAACGATTGCGTTTCATCTTGCGAGAACAACGGACAAATTACTTGCCCTTGAGAATCATCAAAGACAAATTGGACGACGACACTGCAGACAACAGTCGAGATATCAGCAGGGACATCATGATGCCAAGTGAATACGTTGCAACAAGTGGGCATCCTGCAACACGCACATCGGTTCCTCGTCCCCGCGACGGGGCCTCTCACGGGTCATCTGCTCCGATGTCAGCGGTAGAGCAAGAACCCTTTGTTCCTGAGTCAGTGAGACGCCTGCAACGACAGGATGCGGTCCTTCACGCCGACAAAACTGAATCGATTCCACGTGATCAGTTGTTGCAGCAGTTTGAGATTGATGCTGTGTTCTTGAAAGAACTTGAATCTGCTGGACTGATTAATGGTCACGAAGTAGGCGACACAACGTTTTTTGACGCGTCATCCATTGCTGTGGCGAAGTCGGCTGCTCGTTTTCAAGAGTTGGGCATTGATGTTCGCCATCTTCGTGCCTGGAAAACCTCAGCTGATCGTGAAGTGAGTTTGTTTGAACAACGAATCCTTCCGTATCTGCGCCAACGAAACCCAGCCGCGCGAGAGGAAGCACTGCAGATGCTTGCCGAGTTCATGGAACTCGGCGGTGAGCTTCGTTCTGCACTCATCCAGCGCGACATCTTGCGTCTCACTGAGCAGCGCTAGAGATGAAGTCTTTGTCAATCCGAGGTGTACGCATCGACCGTATGGCGGGTACCCCTGTTGTCATGCTTCGAGAGGATGAGGCACCTCGGAGATCTTTTGAGATTTACATCGGAGCTCCAGAAGCTGCTGCTATTAAAACAGCTCTTGACGGTGACCAGACTCCGCGTCCGTTAACGCATGAACTGTTCGTGAACACGCTTGAGCATCTGTCGTACGCGATAGTTCGAGTTGTTCTCACCCGTGTCACTGCGGGGACGTATTTTGCTGATGTTGTTCTAGTGGGGGAGTCCGGCGAGGAAACCAGTGTGTCGTCGCGGCCGTCTGACGCCATTGCTATTGCCCTGAGGGCCTCTTGCCCGGTGTTTGCCACTGAGGCATTGCTGGAAATGGTCGGTGAGGTACTCGAAGAAGAAGAAACCGCACCAAATGACGGGATTATCGATGAATTCAGGGATTTTATTGAGAATATTTCCCCTGAGGATTTTCAATAATCACCCCTTGACGTTTCTGCCAACGTCCCTCTAGCGTCTTACATCCACGTAGTTACCAACATGTTGTTGGTCATGCGCATTAGGAATTGGACGTCGTCATGCAGACATTTAGCGGAACACAGGCAGCTGAAATTGTCGGAATCACTTATCGTCGCCTTGATTATTGGGCACGTACCGACCTTGTTCGCCCAACAGGTGCAGATGCAACGGGAAGTGGCAGTCGCCGCTTGTACACATATCGCGACCTCTTGGAACTAAAGGTCATTAAGAAACTTCTTGATGCTGGGATCCGCTTGGAATCTATTCGTGACGTCTTCTCGTATATGCGTGAACACGTTGACACTGATATTTCTGCCGCTCACCTCGTGATTGATGGTGGAAGTGTCGTGTTGTGTAACGGCGATGATCTCATTGACGTACTGCGACATGGCCAAGGAGTGCTGAACGTCTTGCCGATGTCCGGCGTTCGTGACGAAGTCGACCGCCAAATCATCTCTCTTCGCCCAGAGCCAATGCCGTATGTTGCTACACGTGATGAAGATGGTGGCACAGCTGCTGTCGTCGCTGTGTAAGCATGAAATTCTCTCCTCTCGATGCTGCGCATCGATCTCTCAATGCAAAGATGGTTCCGTTCGGTGGATGGGAGATGCCTTTGGCATATTCCGAAGGAACACTCTCTGAGCATGCAGCATGCAGAAATTCGGCTGCGATGTTTGACGTGTCACACCTTGGGACAGTTCGCGTAGAAGGCCCTGATGCTTTTGCACGGCTGCAGGCTGCTCTGACAAATGATCTTGTAAAGATTGCACCTGGTCGCGCTCAGTACACACACTTATTGAACGATGTTGATGCTTCAGTACTTGACGACATCATTGTGTGGTGGGTCTCTGAAAATGTTTTTGATGTCATGCCGAACGCCTCGAACACGGATCGTGTTGTTGCTGCGATTGGCGGAATAGACACGACGGCATCTCGTGCAGTGATCGCTGTTCAGGGTCCTGAGGCGCGTCGCTTAGTTTCAACCTTTTGTCCAGAGGCTGCAGATGTTCCGCGATTCAATGTTCGTGAGGTCACTGTTGCTGGACACCCTTGTGTTGTTGCTGGTACGGGGTACACAGGCGAAGATGGCATTGAGATAGCGGTGCCCATTGAAGGTTGCGCAGATGTGTGGAATGCGCTTCTTGCGGCGGGCGTAGTACCAGCGGGGCTCGGTGCACGTGACACGTTGCGCCTTGAAGCAGCACTTCCGCTTCATGGTCATGAATTAGGCGAGGGGATTACTTCTCTGCAAGCTGGCCTTGAGTGGGTCGTTGCTTGGAAGAAGGATTCGTTCCTTGGTCGTGATGCTCTGGCGAAAGAGAAGGAAACTGGCGTTTCACGTCGCTTGATTGGGATCACCATCGATGGACGTCGTCCCGCTCGCGACGGAACAGTCGTGATGGACTCAGCGGGCACCGAGATTGGTTTCGTCAGTAGTGGCAACTTCTCGCCAACACTGGGGCATTGTGTGGCTCTTGCATTTGTGAAGCCAACGACTGCTGTTGGTGATCACGTACTTCTTGACGTACGTGGGACACAGATTCCCGGAGTAGTTGTTATGACTCCGTTTGTGGCGAAGAAGAAGTAGGAGGGGAAGTTTGGTTCCCACTTGGCTTGCCAGGTCGGAAGCCAAAGAGTCCACCAGCATTCTCAGCAAGAGTGGTGAGTGGCCCGAGTCGTTTTGACAGTTCGGCAAGCTGTGATGCAGCTTCACCCATAGTTGCCATCGCGTTCATTGCGTTACCAAGTTGTGGCATCACGCGCTTGAGAGGCTCTTCCACTTCATCTAGCAGTGCATTGACACGAGTTGTTGTTCTGTTCAGATTGTCGATTGTCGAAGCAAAGTTCTCAAGAACAACGACGAGAGTCTCTGTGGTACGGCGAGTCGTATCGATTGCTTTCCCCGCAAGATCAATGGGGTCGACCAATGCAAGCAATTGCAGCAATTGCTCAATGGGGTTAGTCGGTGAACTTGGTTCGGAGGAACTAGTTGATTCGTGATGGGTCTCTTGGCTCACGAGCCCACGGTACTCGCATCAAGGGACATGGCGTACGCCTCGATCGGTGCACAAGTGCATACGAGGTTGCGGTCGCCGTACGCGGCATCAATGCGGGATACCGGTGTGTGGTAGCCACGGGAGCGAAGTTGAGGAACAGGGAAGAGGGCTTCCTCGCGAGAGTATGGATGTGTCCAATCACCAGCGATGTCCTCAATGGTGTGGGGAGCATGTCGTAGGACCGACTCTTCTGCGGTGACTACACCTGTGTGAACAAGGTCGATCTCGCGACGAATGCTGATCATGGCCTCACAGAAGCGGTTCACCTCCGACAATGATTCACTCTCTGTTGGCTCCACCATCAAGGTATTGGCAACGGGAAAGCTCATTGTTGGAGCGTGAAGCCCATAGTCCATCAATCGTTTTGCGATGTCGTCGATGGTGAGCTCGGACCCCTTCAGAACTTCTCCAACATTCAAAATGCATTCATGGGCAACGCTGTTATTCGTCCCTCTGTACAGCACGGGGAATGCCTTATCGAGGCGAGCCGCGATGTAGTTGGCGGAAAGAATTGCATCCGAGGTTGCTTGAACGAGGCCATCTGATCCCATCATCGTGATGTACACCCATGGAATACACAGAATGCTCGCTGATCCATACATCGCAGCTGAGATCGGTCCAACAGGGGAATCCGTCTTGAGCGGGTCACCAGGTAAAAAGGGTGCAAGGTGAGAGCGAACAGCAACCGGGCCAACGCCTGGTCCACCGCCACCATGGGGGATGCAGAACGTTTTGTGCAGGTTCAGGTGGCTGACATCTGCGCCGAATTTTCCTGGTTGAGCTGTTCCAACAAGGGCGTTCATATTCGCGCCGTCAACGTAGACCTGACCGCCGTTGTCGTGGATGATTGCACAGATTTCGCCGATGGCTTCTTCGAAGACTCCGTGAGTTGAAGGATAAGTCACCATCGTTGCAGCCAGTGATGAGCCGGCCTTTTCAGCTTGGCTCCGAAGATCGTTGACGTCGATATTGCCGTTGTCATCACAAGCGACGACGACGACTTTCATGCCGGCCATCACTGCGCTTGCCGCATTGGTGCCGTGTGCGCTGGAAGGGATGAGACAAATATCGCGCTGATGGTCGCCACGAGACTGGTGATACGCACGAATTGCCATGAGCCCTGCGAACTCTCCCTGACTTCCCGCATTGGGTTGCAAACTGACGGCGTCATAGCCAGTGATAGCAACGAGCATGTCTTCAAGCTCCGTAATGACTTTTCTCATCCCGACAGATTCGTCCTCAGGAACTAAAGGATGCAGAGATGCGAACTCCGCCCATGTCACTGGTTCCATCTCTGTTGTCGAGTTCAACTTCATTGTGCATGAACCAAGGGGAATCATCGTGCGGTCAAGCGCAAGGTCTCTATCGGCGAGGAAGCGGAGATATCGAAGCATTTCGTGCTCTGTGTGATACCGGTGGAAGACAGATTGCGTCATGAAGGAATCTGTTCTCTCACGTTCTGTAAGTGAGTCAGTCGTTTCAATAATCACCTGAGCGCCAATTGCTGACAGTAACTGATTGAGCGATTCCTCTGACGTGGTTTCATCAATGCTGAGCGAAAGAGTCGTGGAATCAATTTGTCGAATATTGAAGCCAGCACCGCGAACATTCTGGAGAACGACAGACGAATCGGAAACGGTGAACGCCACGGTGTCAAAGAAGTGCTGCGAGACCAGAGGGAAGCCAGAAGCGTCTAGTGATCTCGCTGCACGAGAGGCGAGAGTGTTGATGCGATGTGCAATGCGGCGCAGGCCGTCGGGTCCGTGCCACACGCCGTACATGCCGGCGATATTGGCGAGAAGCACCTGAGCAGTGCAGATATTCGATGTGGCTTTCTCGCGGCGGATGTGTTGCTCGCGTGTCTGAAGAGTTAATCGAAGGGCTGGACGCCCCGCTGTGTCAGTACTCACGCCAACAAGGCGACCAGGTAGTGAACGTGCATGTGATTCTCGCGTTGACATAAATGCTGCGTGTGGCCCACCAAATCCCATGGGAACTCCGAAGCGTTGGGATGAACCGACGGCGATGTCAAAGCCCAATTGTCCTGGAGGTATGACGACTGTGCAGGCCATGAGATCAGTTGTTGCGATGGATACGGCTTTGGCTTCCTGTGCCGCAGAGGTGATGGAACGAATGAGGTTGGGCGAGGGGAGTGCACCGTTGCTGCCTGGCCACGAGATGACAACCGCAAAATGCTCTGATGGGTTCATGTCGTTGACGGCGGCTTCTACGACAGTGATGCCGATTGGCTCCATTCGAGTACGAAGAACAGAGAGTGTTTGTGGGTGCGTATTTGAATCGACAAGAACAGAGTTGGAGGAAGACTTGCTAATGCGATGAGCCATCGTCACTGCTTCAGCAACCGCTGTTGCTTCGTCGAGAAGAGATGCATTCGCAAGCGGTAGTCCTGTGATTTCTGAGATCATTGTTTGGAAGTTCAAGAGTGCTTCCAAACGGCCCTGACTTATCTCTGGCTGATAAGGGGTATACGCCGTGTACCAGGCAGGATTCTCCAGCACATTGCGCTTGACCACTGGTGGCGTAATGGTGCCGTAGTAGCCCTGTCCAATGAATGAAGTTCTCTTCACATCAGATGAAAACTTTGCGCGAAGCTCTTCGAGAACTGTGTGTTCGGATACTGCTTCGGCGAGAGGGAGGCGTTCACGCAAACGAATCGCAGCGGGAATCGTGGCATCGAGGAGTGCCTCTGCAGATGTAACACCGATGACGCGAAGCATCTCGGCACGGTCATCATCAGACAAACCGAGATGACGAAATGCAAAGTCGTCAGGTGTGAAACCTGGGGTAGTCAAAGACCGGGGGCTCGGGCTCATATGTTCTCCGTCGGAGTATCGACCCCCGCTGTCTTTGGTGCCTGAGAGCTTCACCACGTGCGTGGCTTTCCCCGTCGGCGGAGGGCGAACCCTCTCTTTCCAGCGTTCTGTATCTACATGGTCCTTTTGCCTGAGAGATTCCGGGGCGGTTGCTCCTTCGGCGACGCATAAAGCATTCTCTCCCAAGTAGATGTTTTCTCACACCGTAGTCGGTGGGGAAGGGGTGAATTGATTCCTTGGGGGTCAGTCGGTGGTGGCGTATGACCCAGCAGAACCGGTGCGTCCTTCAATTTCCAAAAGACATTGGTCGAGGTCTGTGAGGAACTCATCAATGCGGGCCTCATGCCCAGCATGAACGGTGAGGTGGATGCTCGCGGGCGGAGTTTGGCGGTCCATAAACCAGCCGCGCTCGATGAGAAGTTCTGCCAAGGCAAAAACGTCATGACGCTTTGGGTCTGATGTGCCGAAGCAGAGGAGTGTGGAGTCGGGTTGAGCTCGCAGGGTCAGCAATGGGTGAGCATCAATATGTGCAGCAATCTTCAACGCGCTATCTCGTGCGCTGCGAGCAACTGTGCGGTATCCGTCTTCACCGAGGAATCGCAAGACTGCCCAAGCCGATGCGATAGGGCCACCAGACTTTGTTCCAAGAATTCCCGATGATCCGTACATGCCGCCAAGCCAGTTATCTGTCATGAACGTTTGATCGCTGCGAAGTTTCTTGTTCTTGTGAAGAAGAACGCCTGCACCTTTCGACGTGTAGCCGTACTTGTGTAAGTCGACCGAAATTGACGTCACGCCATCAACTCGGAAATCCCACGGAGCAATCTCTTCACCGAGGCGCTCGAGATAGGGAAGTGTGACGCCGCCCATGCAGGCGTCCACGTGACAGTTGATATCTCGCTCTTGGGCAATTGCGGCAATGTGCGCAATGGGGTCGACGACACCTTGCGGATACTGCGGCGCTGAACCAACGATGAGGATCGTGTTCTCGTCAACAGCGGCGCGCATCGCACTGATGTTTGCTCGCCAATCTGGCCCGACATCAACGCGACGACTTTCAACGGAGAAGTAGTCAGCACCCTTCTCGAGGGCGGCATGGGCCGAGGTGGGAAGAACCATGTTGGGCGTGCCTGTGAGGCGCCCTTCGCGCTTGGCACGCATCACAGCAGAGCGAACCACGAGCACAAGGCTCTCTGTGCCACCGGAGGTCATAAACCCCGCTACATCGTCGTCTCCGTGGCACCAGCCAGCGACGGTGTCGACAACATCTTGCGCCATCAGCTTGAGTGAGGGGAACGCGGCTGTATTGAGTGCGTTCTCGCCAGAGAACCGGCGGTATGCCTCTTCGGCAATTGCTAAGGCCTCAGGACCCGCGGAATAGGCGAGTGTGAAGCACCGACCATCACGCCAGCGAACATCGTTTGCACGGAACGATTCCATTTCGCTGAGGACGTCTTGGGCGTCGATGCCGTCTTGCAGATTTCTGATTGCCATGACAGCACCTTAGGTGCCCAACAGTTGGGGAGAACCCCTTGAAACCATTGGCGTCATTGGTTCATACATTAATTACATAACGGACATTATGGGCGTAACGGGGATTGTGAAGAGGGGTGCAACGATGCGCTGGCAACGGGTTCCGCAGCCTCCATGACCCAGTCCAGAATCTCTCGAATTGAATCCTTTGTCTGACGAGGCTTGGATAAGTCATTGCGTGCATCGGCTAATGCGCAATGCAAGACGTAAATCTGATCCTTCAATGCATCAAGTTCTTCACGGGTCATCACTAGTTCGTTCTCAGACAACTCCAGCTCTGTAGCCCGCTGCCTGGATACCCAATCCCATTGGCGACATCTTTGGCTGCAGAACTCTTTACGACGCCCTGGGCCATCTCGGCCGGGCAAGGCATGTCGACACCATCGGCACCTGGGTTGTTGTTCCCCCGCCACTTCCCTCAACGGTAATTTCGTCATGACGTAATTGTATGTCCTTGTAGATTCTTGTTTGTGGAACTTCCCCCAGCGCCCAACAGTTTTTTTGCCAGTGACAATTTCTCTGGCGCCCATCCTCGGTACATCGATGCAATAGCTCGTGCCAATGATGGTCACGTGATGGCGTACGGCGGTGACGCTCTCACCAAGCAAGCCACTTCCCTCTTTGAAGAATTGTGCGACGAAGAAGTTGACGTTCTTTTCACGTTTAACGGAACTGGTTCAAATGTTGTTGCGCTGGCAAGTCTGCTGAAGCCTGCCGACTCTGTGATCTGCACAAACTGGGCCCACATCAATGTCGATGAGACCGGCGCACCTGAAAAGTTTCTTGGAGTAAAACTTCAGGATGTCGATGCTGCTGATGGCAAATTGACGCCTGAGAACATTGTTGAACTCGCCGGTGCACTTGGAAACGTTCATCATGTGCAACCAGGAGTTGTGTCCATCACGCAAGCAACAGAACTTGGTGGGCTGTATTCCATCGAAGAGATTCGCGCCATTTGTGAAACAGCACATTCGTTTGGGATGCGAGTCCATCTCGATGGTGCGCGTATCTCGAATGCTGTTGCAGCACTTGGTGGGGACGCCGCCACTTTTCGCGCCATGACATTCGAAGCCGGTGTTGATGCGGTGTCCTTTGGTGGAACCAAGAATGCGATGTTGGGAGCAGAGGCTGTTCTCTTGCGTCGTGGTGTCGCCTCTGATCGAAGTGCGTTTATTCGGAAACAAGCAACTCAGTTGCCATCAAAACAACGGTACGCCGCCGCTCAGTTTGTAGAGGCCTTGTCTGATGGTCTGTGGATCCAGACAGCGACGCAAGCCAATGCGATGGCGCAACGGTTGTTCCACGCAGTTTCCGGTATTCCAGGTCTTGAGATTGGCTCCCCTGCTGTCAACAGCATGTACCCAGTCCTCCCCCGCGATATCAAGAAGCAACTTCAAGACTGGAACTTCTTTTGGGACTGGGATATCAGCCGCTCTCAGGTGCGCTGGATGACGTCTTGGGACACGACAGAGGCCGATGTTGATGCTTTTGCGGCCGGTGTCGTCGCCGCCTTTTCTTGCGCTTCTTCTTGACGAAATGTCAAAAATTGACTGAGGAGTTAATTCCGCTAATGTGTCCCAAGGCACTGAAGTTGGGGGACAACAATGGCCATCGGAGATCT
>WLHL01000069.1 GCA_009702755.1 Actinomycetota bacterium | reverse complement strand
GAATAGGGGACAGTACGGTCGTATGTATGGCTGAGTTCACCTTCTTTGTTGACGCGGATTTGTACATGATGAATGGCGGTGAATTGGCCGCCACCGAAGAAGACCTGCACGAGATGGGGGTCTGGGGTGCCGATATTCCCAAGGAATATGGCATGGACCTCGGAGACCGAGTCCCCGTCCGAGTGAATGCTTCGAGTGCGGGCATTCGTTTCTATTCCAAGTTGTTAGGCATGAAGGACTCCCTGCAACTGGAGGAAATGGACCGTGTTCTGGCAGCCGCCGAGGCAAAAGAAGCGCGCTCGGAGGAGTGATTCCCCCTGATTCTTGGTTAATGTCGGTGAGTCGGTTCGACCAGCGGACCACCAAACAGGGAGTCATTAATGCCCGAAGCAGTAATTGTTGCAACAGCCCGCAGCCCAATCGGCCGCGCAAATAAGGGTTCGCTCAAGGATCTCCGTCCTGACGACATGTCAGCACAGATCGTCAAGGCTCTCATGGCCAAAGTTCCTCAGGTGAAGGCCGACGATGTCGAAGACCTCATCATGGGAATCGGTCAGCCTGCAGGTGAAGGCGGATTCAACATCGGTCGTATGGTCGCCATCTTGGCTGGCCTCGACAATGTTCCTGGCGTCACCGTCAACCGCTATTGCTCTTCTTCATTGCAGACCATCCGCATGGCAGCACACGCCATTCGTGCCGGAGAAGGCGATTGCTTTATCGCTGCCGGTGTTGAAGCAGTGAGCCGCTACGCATCAGGTGCGTCCGACTCTGCTCCAAACGCAATCTTCAAGGAAGCCGGTGCTCGTACACGTGCACGTTCCGAAGGTGGCGCAGCAGTGTGGACTCCTGCAGCAGGTTTGCCAGACGCATACATCGCAATGGGCCAGACCGCAGAAAACGTGGTGCAGGTTGAAGGCGTGACACGTGAAGAGATGGACCACTTCGGTGTTCGCTCACACAACCTCGCAGTTGCTCACCAGGAGAATGGTTTCTTCGAGCGCGAGATCACACCACTCGTCCTTCCAGACGGCACTGTTGTTTCCAAGGATGACGGCCCACGTGCCGGCACTACATACGAAGCAACATCGCAGTTGAAGCCAGTGTTCCGCCCTGATGGTTCCATCACCGCAGGTAACGCTTGCCCACTCAACGACGGTGCAGCAGCAGTCATGGTCATGTCCGACACCAAGGCAAAGCAGTTGGGTCTCACCCCACTCGCACGCATCGTGTCATCGGGCGTTTCTGGTCTCAACCCAGAAATCATGGGCCTTGGTCCAATCGAAGCATGTCGTCAGGCTCTCAAGCGTGCTGGTATGACCATCGATCAGATTGACCTCGTCGAAATCAACGAAGCATTTGCTGCACAGGTTCTTCCTTCAGCAAAGCACCTCGGAATTCCAATGGACAAGCTCAACATCCACGGTGGTGGAATTGCGCTTGGTCACCCATTCGGTATGACCGGTGCACGCATCATGACAACCCTCATCAATGGTCTTCAGTGGGAAGACAAGACCTACGGCATGGAGTCCATGTGCGTCGGTGGTGGCCAGGGCATGGCAATGATCGTTGAGCGCTTGAGCTAATCAAGCCTGAACAATTGAAGTGCAACGACTAGTTCGTTGCAGATCGCGAATCGGCGGTGGGTCTCAACATGAGGGCCACCGCCGTTCCGCATATTGCCATCATGAGAGCTGCGAAGCCGAATGTAATCAGACCACCACGTGCCACGGATTCTGATGAGCCGTAGAGAACAGGTGCAATAAGTGACATCAACACGCCAGCCATTAGGTCGCCGGCCCCACTGAGTCCTTGCGCTGCAGATGCGCGTCCTTTTGGTGCAACCTGTGCCATCAGCGATTGCGCAGCAGGAATCGTGAGTGCGCCGATCACGCCTTCGACTACTGCGAAGCCGACGAGCAACCATGCGCTGTTGAGAAGTCCGTAGACAAACACCAACGGCACAGTCATGAAGATTCCGATGACGGTCATGCGTGCGGCACCGCGCCGGTCGGCAAGTCGACCACCAGCAGCGCCAAGAAGAATGAAGGGGATGGTGTAGAGAAGGAATGTCATTCCGACCATGGCATTCGTGCCGCCGCGGTCGGTGACGTATCTGTCCCACAATGCGTCGTACACACCAACAGGAATGAAGAGGGTGAGCGATGCCAATGCCGCTGCGCGCACTGGTCGAAGCTTCAACAATTCAAGACTGAGACGATTCGATTCACCCGTTGTTGGGAGCGATGGAAGATGTCGTGGCAGAACAATGAAGAAAGCGGCCAGAGCGAGTGCGGCAAAGATAAGAAACGCGCCACGTAATCCGAATGGACCAATGAGAAGTGCTCCAATGAGTGGTCCGCCAGTGAAACCAGCAAGTTCCAAACCACGTAAACGTCCGAGACGTTCAGCAGCGCGTGATTTATCGATGTTTGCTGCAATCGCTTTGATGGCGGGGCCACTTGTGCCGAGTGACGCACCTGTAATTGCTCGTGCAGCAACGAACATCCACAGTGTGTTTCCAAAGGCAAACATTGCAGAACCAATGGCCGCAAGAATCAACGCAGCAAGAACAAAACGCTTTGGTTTGCCGCGATCTGCGAACGGAGCGAGAAAGAGTTGGACAATCAGCGACGCAAGGAATCCCGATGCAGCGATGAGTCCGAGACCTGCGTTGCTGAATCCGTATTTGTCTTGCAAGTCGCTGAGTGCAGCAAAGATCATGCTGTTCGAAACAGGAACAGCAAAGCCACAAATAAGAAGTGGACCAATGCCCATGGTGAACTTGGCCAGGCCGCGTTCCTTCGTTGGGGTTGTCATTGGTTACCTTCCGAGGCAGTGGAGAACTTCATCGTTGAATGCGGGCCAATATTGCATGCCCCATTCGTCGAATTCACGTTCTGCAATCATGACGCATGCAACATCTGCAACGGGGTCAATCCACATAAATGTGCCGATGCCGCCGAAGTGTCCGAACGTTGATGATGAATTTCGTGTGCCAGTCCAATGCGGAGTCTTCTGACCACGGATCTCAAAGCCCAAGCCCCACGGACACGGATCAAAAGAACCAATACCCGGGACAACGCCGGCAAGGTCAGGGAACACAGGCATGACGGCACTCATATAGGTCTCGTATGCGATGAGAGAAGGGGAGCGCAGTTCATGAACGAACTGCAACAAGTCTTCTGCAGTGGAGTGCACGTCTTTGGCGCATGATCCTTCCAGTGCAGTGTTGTGCATGCCGAGCGGCGCGAAGACTGCATCGTCGAGATACTCCACGAAAGCGATGCCAGTTGAGTGCTCAACGTGTTGAGCCAACATGTCAAAGCCGGTGTTGCTGTAGATGCGCTTGACGCCAGGCTTGCCCACGGGATTAGCGCCTTCAAAGGCGTAGCCACCTGCGTGTGCCAAGAGGTGCTGCACTGTGCATCCGGTTTGTCCGACTGCGTCATCGAGATGAACGCTGCCTTCTTCAATGGCAACAAGTACTGCATAGGCGCTCAGTGGTTTGCTCACGCTTGCAAGACGTTGACGACGATGCATGTCGCCGTGTGTTTCCACGCCACCGCTATGGACGACACCAATCGATGACGCTGCAACGGGCCACGCATTAGCAAGGCTCCACGCCGCATCAAGTGTCGACATGTTTAGCCGTGGTTGCGAATGAGTTCAGCCACGCGGAAGGCGAGGTCGAGACCTTGACGGCCATTCAAACGTGGGTCACAAATTGTTTGGTACCGCTCGTTGAGGTCATCGCTCGTGACATCGTGTGTTCCACCGGTGCACTCGGTGACGTCGTCGCCGGTGAGCTCCACGTGAATACCGCCTGGCCATGTTCCTTCGGCCTTGTGGGCGCGAACGAAACCAGCAATTTCGGCAACAATGTCTTCGAACTGACGAGTCTTACGACCGTTTGGTGCAGTGATGGTGTTGCCATGCATTGGGTCGCACGCCCACACAACAGGGTGGTCTGTTTCTTTGACAGCACGAAGAAGAGGACGCAGTGAATCTTCCACCTTGTCGGCACCCATGCGGCTGATGAGAGTGAGACGACCAGGAATACGTGCGGGGTTGAGTGTCTGACACAACTCAAGGACGTACTCAGGTGTTGTGGTGGGGCCCACCTTGCAACCGATGGGGTTGCCAACGCCACGCAAGAATTCAATGTGTGCACCATCAAGCTGACGTGTGCGCTCGCCGATCCAGAGCATGTGTGCGCTGCAGTCGTACCACTGGCCAGTGAGGGAGTCTTGACGAGTGAGTGCTTCTTCGTAACCAAGGATGAGTGCTTCGTGGCTGGTGTACACGTCGACTTCATGAAGTGAAGAATCGGACTCGGTGTCGACGCCGCATGCGCGCATGAATCGCAGTGCACGCTCAATCTCGTTTGAGAGATCGACATAGCGCTGACCTTCTGGGCTGCTTGCAACGAAATCTTGTGTCCATGCATTCACGCGGTTGAGATCAGCAAAGCCACCCTTGGTGAATGCGCGCAACAAGTTGAGTGTGGAAGAGGACTGATGGTACGCCTGCACCAAACGCTCGGGGTTTGGCATGCGAGCTTCAGCGGTAAACGCTGCATCGTTGACAATGTGTCCGCGGAATGATGGCAATTCAACATCGCCAATCTTTTCGGTGCCGGAGGAACGTGGCTTGGCGAACTGACCAGCCATGCGACCGATCTTCACAACGGGTACACCCATTGAGTAGGTGAGCACGATGGCCATCTGCAAAATGACGCGCAACTTCTCGCGAATGTTCACTGCGTTGAATTCGTCAAAGCTCTCTGCGCAGTCACCGGCTTGCAACAAGAAAGCATTTCCTGCGGCTACCTGACCAAGTGCGGCCTGCAAGGAACGTGCCTCACCGGCGAACACCAAGGGAGGGTATGCAGATACTTGGGACAGCGCAGACTCGAGGGTGCCATTGGTTGGCCATTCGGGTTGCTGCTGTGCGGGGAATGCCTGCCAGGAATCGGGGGTCCAACTACGTGCCATAAGAGGTACAGCCTTGCGCTTAAAGGGGGGTAAACGCAACGCCTATTTCCCGATGGTGGGAAATAGGCGTTGAGAACGGGGTCTGAACTGAATCAGACGGCGAGGATGCGCTCGGCGTCGTCACGCAGTCCTTCAACTGCACGACTGACCAAGCGGCGAGCTGCCTCGGCTGTGACGCCAAGGTCTTCGCCCACCTCGCGGAAGCTCTTGCGCTCGCCATCGAGAAGTCCGAAACGGGCTTCCACTGCATAGCGGGCACGATCATCAAGGGTTCCGAGGAGCTCATCAAGCAATTCGGTATCGACCAATGCCATCACGGCGTCTTCAGGAGTGCCCTGGCCGTTGTCCATGAGGTCACCCAAGGTTGCGTCACCATCGTCGCCCACGGTCTTGTCGAGAGAGACAGGAGTGGTGAGGCGGTGAAGTTCAGCGTTGCCTGCATCGAGGGTTTCGCCGTCGCCGGAAGCCTGGCGAAGTGCTGCACGCAAGCTTGCGGAGCGGTCACCAGGAATACGGATGAGGCTTGCCTTCTGGTCAAGTGCACGACCGATGGCCTGACGGATCCAGAACGTTGCATAGGTGGAGAACTTGAATCCACGGCGCCAGTCGAACTTGTCAACGGCGTGCTCGAGACCAAGGTTGCCTTCCTGGATGAGGTCCAAGAGGTCCATGCCCTGTGGCAATGGGTAACGGCGAGCAATAGAGACAACCAAACGAAGGTTGGAGCGGATGAAGCGGTCCTTTGCAGCGGCTGCAAGACGCAGGTCGCGACGAAGAGCGGCACCGCGCTCGCCAGCTTCTAACTTCTGAGCAGCCTCGCGGCCAGCTTCGATTGCTTTAGACAATTCGCGCTCATCCTCAGCAGTGAGGAGGGCAACT
>WLHL01000068.1 GCA_009702755.1 Actinomycetota bacterium | reverse complement strand
GCGTCAAGAGCTGCCATGCAACCAGAACCTGCAGCGGTAATTGCTTGACGATAGACGTGATCTTGCACGTCACCAGCTGCAAAAACCCCAGGAATATTGGTGTATGTGGAGCCTTCGCGAGTCAGCAAGTAGCCGGAATCTTCCATGTCGAGGATGTTGGTGAACAAGCCCGTGTTGGGCTTATGGCCAATAGCAATGAACAAACCGGTGACACCAAGCGGGCGAGTTTCATTCGTCACGGTGTCGGTAATGGTGACACCAGAAAGTGATTTCTCACCGTGCAATTCGCTCACGCGTGAGTTCCACAAGATTTCGATCTTCGGATTATCAATTGCGCGCTGTTGCATGATGCGCGACGCACGCAAGGAATCACGACGCACCACGAGGTACACCTTTGATGCGAACTTGGTGAGGAAACCAGCTTCTTCAATGGCGCTATCGCCACCGCCGACAACAGCAATCTCTTGACCACGGAAGAAGAACCCGTCACATGTTGCGCAGGTCGAGACACCGTGACCGATGAGTTCACCTTCACGAGGAAGATCAAGCATCAGCGACTGTGCGCCAGTGGCCACAATGACTGATTCTGCGCTGTATTCGGTGTCGCGCACCCAGACTTTGAATGGCTTGCTGTTGAAGTCGACCTTGGTGACCTTCTCGGTGATGATGTCGGCACCGAAACGCTCTGCTTGTGCACGGAAATGGCCCATGAGTTCAGGACCCATGATGCCTTCAGGGAAGCCAGGGAAGTTTTCAATCTCGGTGGTGAGCATGAGCTGACCGCCGGGTTGATCGGTGGTGCTGCTGGGTTCGCCTTCAATCACCAGAGGGGAAAGCGCCGCACGAGCGGTGTAGATGGCAGCGGTGAGACCGGCCGGGCCGGAACCAATGATGATGACTTTGCGAGCGTTACTCATTACTTCTCTTCTTCGGGGGTGTAGC
Organism: Actinomycetota bacterium; assembly: GCA_009702755.1. Lineage (GTDB taxonomy): Bacteria > Actinomycetota > Acidimicrobiia > Acidimicrobiales > Ilumatobacteraceae > UBA2093. Next base: position 4,963 of record WLHL01000068.1, on the reverse strand, counting down.
GCTTACGCATCAGCACAATGCCGATAACGAGAAACAGCGCGGAAAGGATGAAATAGGAAATCCAGACGGATGTTTGGTGATCCACCACAGCGTCAAGGGCTGCTTGAAGACCTCGAACAAGACCCACCAACAACAACACCAAGCCGGTGATGACACCGAATGAGGCAAGAAGCCCAAAAACGATGCCGCGAGCGGTGGTGACGAGTGGCTGGGTGGTGTACTTGCGCACAGTGGCCACCACACGGTCGATGAATGCGACGGAACGGTCCGCCCATTCGGGATCGGTGAGTGGATTAGACACCATGGGTTCAGCCTAACGGCGTGAGCCCGTGGCACTGAGTGAGGCTTAGTCGGCAGCAGGCGGCAATGTGACGGTGCCCAATGGCTCGTTACATCTGTCCTCGAAGAACAGGCTCACGCCATTTGAGGTTTCCAGGAGAGCAAGTCTGTATTCCGATCCGCCTGCGTTATCTGCGAACTGAAGAAGGGGTTTTTGTTCGCAAGCGGACTTTGATGGCGTCTCCTCTTGGTTATCGCGACGCCGCATTTCTTCGAAGTAGACAATTTCGTCCACTCTCGTGCAGGGTTGAGTTCCCAGAAGCACTTCAACCGTGCCATTGCGAAGGACCAGTTCATAGGCCGTCCCTCGGACAGCGAAACCTTCGACGCCGCCAACGTCGCCCCAGAACCCTCCGGTGTGCGGGCATTCGCCAGATGCCTTTGGCACCGATGAGATCGTGGTGTCGGGTGCGGCCACGGCGGGGGTGTCGCCATCAGAGTTCTGAGAAACAGCGAAACCAGCACCAGCAAGAACCAAAACAGCGGCGGCAGCGGCAAAGAGATTTCGGCGCTTCATGGTCGCAGCAGGCACCAGCTCACCCAGGGCGGCGGCAATGTGTTGGTCACGGAGAGCGGGGTCGGCGGCAGGGATGTCTCTCAGGGCTGCTTCGATCTCAGGTGTGAGTTCGTTGTCGTCGCTCATGGCTGACCTCCGATGTCATTGTTCTGACGATGAGTTGACTCACCTTGGTTCCCGAGAAGTGCAGTTAATTGTGCACGACCTCGGGACAATCGTGAACGCACAGTGCCGACAGGTACATCGAGAATGACGGCGATCTCTTCGTAATCAAGATCGGCAATATGACGCAGTACAAGCGCGACACGAAATTCTTCGGGCACTTCAGCAAGCGCAGCAGAGACATCCATCTGTGCATCAACTGCATTAGTCGCATCGGTAACAGAAATATTTGCAAACTTTGCGTCATCATTCGGAACATCGCGTCGACGAATGCGGCGTAGTTCATCAAGTGCTGCATTGGTTGCAATGCGATACACCCACGTAGAAAATTTCGCCCGACCATCAAAGGAGGGAAGCGCTCGCACGATTGCCATCAATGCAAGCTGCGTTGCGTCTTCTGCGTCTGAAGTGTTGATGACGATGCGATGACACACTGCACGAACAATGTCGTAGTTCTCTCGAAGCAATGCATCAACAGCGTTGCGGTCACCTCGTTGCGCCCGTTTTACAAGGAGCGCGTCGCTGGTCACTTCGCGGAAGTAAACGACAGGTCGCTGATTTGAGCCTGCCACGGGTTGGTGTTGCTGCACCCCGAGCTTGCTCCAGCTTCGCGGAGATACAACAACACGTGTCGTGCGGGCGACTTCACATCGAAAGTAGCCATGCCCGGCTCGGTGCTGTACGCATCTGCAATTCGCAAGCCCCAGTCATCGAGATTCTTTGGTATTTGGTCTGCAGTGCTGACAAACACGTCGGCGTTGTAAGGACCATTCGCAAAGTTTGCTTTCAACGTGCCGATACCGATACCGGTGAGTTGAACAACGATGCCGACGCCCTCTTTCGAACCGAAGTATTTGTTTCCATAACACAAGGTTGTCCACTGTGTGGCCGGATTGTTGTCGATCAAGAATCCAACAAGGTTCTCGTTTTCCACGCCATCATCACCATTCGGGTCATAGCTCTTGACACCGGCGAGATCAACAGGAACAACTTCAATGTTGTCAATGACCGAAGGAGCAGTATTCGATCTCGTTTCTTGTAGGCCTTTCCATAGCATGAAAGACATCACGGCCGCAGTGGCCAAAAGCAAAGCAATAGGGATGTAATTGCGCTTTGTATTGGTCCGACGATGTTCGGGAAGTGCCCGACGAGTGCGCGGTTCGCCACGCGGAGTTTGGTCACGTTGTGGCAGAGGCGCGCGTTGAGGTGTGTTGTCATTTGAGACAACACTGAAGTCGCGCACTGGCTTTGCTGGCATCAACGGATCAAGTGGCGCGGGCCGTGTACGAGGCGTTGGTGTACCAAGCGATGGCGACAATCCCTCAACCGGCGTCATCGCATCATGCAAGTTGCGCATTGCTTCGTTCAGAGCGTGAACGACCTCATTGCAGTTGTTGTAACGGTGTTCAGGTCGACGACGCAACATCTTGTGAATGACACTGATGACTGTGCTCGGCACATCTGCACGTAGGCCCGCCAACGGCGTCGGGTCACGTTCAAGTCGTGCAACTGCCGTTGCTTGATCGTTCTCGCCCTTGAAGGGCACGTTGCCTGCAAGGCATTCGTAGAGAACAAGACCGAGTGAATAAATGTCGGCACGTGCATCAAGTGATCGACCTTGCACCTGTTCGGGAGAGAGATACTTTGCAGTGCCCATCATGATGTCAACACGCGTGAGGTCAGTGCCGTCATCGTCTGTTGCCTTCAATGGCTTGGCGATTCCGAAGTCTGTAAGAAGAACTTCACCGTTCTTCATCACAAGAATATTTCCTGGCTTGATGTCGCGATGCAGAACGTTTTCGTTGTGTGCTTTCGCAAGTGCAGCAGCGATTGATGTTCCGATATGCACTGTGAGATGTGCACTGATTTGTCCGGGTCCGTTGTGATCGCCAGCGTCATCAAGAAGTTCACGCAATGACTGGCCCTTGATCAGTCGCATCACTAATGCAACTTGTCCGTCAGCTTCTTCAACACAGTCGTACACCGGAACAATGTTTGGGTGCGTCAGTTTTGCAAGAGACTTTGCTTCACGACGGAAGCGTTCTGCGACAACAGGATCATCAGCAACATTCGCGCGTAACAACTTGACGGCAACTTCACGACCGAGTTGTAAGTCGGTTGCACGCCACACATCAGCCATGCCGCCAGAGGCAATACACCCTTCAAGGCGATAGCGACCACCGATGAGGTCGTATGAAGAACGTGAAGCAGCCATGACTGGCTGTTTACGCTAGTTGTGGATAACCCCTTGGCGGAGCGATACCCCTTATGGTTTCACGCGGAAAGCGATACCGATGGTGCCTTGACCAGCGTGAGTTCCGATGACTGCGCCGATGTCGCCGATAAAAACTTCGCCGGTGTAGACCTCTTTGACCATCGCGACGAATGAGTCGATGTCGGCACACTGCGCATGCAAAATTCCGAGCTGTTCGATCTTCCCAGAGTTCTCTTTCAAGATTCCGATGAGGTGCGCAAGAGCCTTCGACCGCGTGCGCTGCTTGCCAGCCTCGGCAACAAGACCACCGGTGATCTCAATGAGCGGCTTGATCGACAATGCACTGGCAAGCATGGCCTTAGCACCGCCAATGCGACCACCCTTTTTGAGGTTGTCGAGCGTGTCGAGTGCACCAAAGACCCGCATGCGGGGGATGAGGCTGTCGGCGAGGGCCAAGATGTCATCAAGAGAAGCACCCACTTGGGCGCGCTTGGCGCACTCAATGGCAATAAGACCAAGGCCCATGGTCGCTGTGCGACTGTCGACGACGCGAACGGGAATGCCGCCAGCAAAGTCGCGGGCCGCAACTTGAGCAGCCTGAATGGTTCCGGACAAATCAGAGGAAAGGTTCAGAACGACAATCGCTGTTGCACCTTCATCAGCAAGTTTTTGAAACTCAGCATCAAAGTTGCCAGGTGATGGCGCAGCGGTTTCAGGCAAAACAGCAGACGCTGCGCACTTTTTCCAGAACTCATCTGTCGTGATGGTTTCGCGGTCTACGTATTCGTCATCGCCAAATCGGACCTTGAGGGGAACGATGCTGATGAGCAGTTGGTCTGCGAGTTCTTGAGGAAGGTCGCAGGAGGAGTCGGTAACAATTCGAACAGTCATTAGTCCGAAACCGTAGTACCTCGAGCCTTCTGAATTCGGGCGCGACGCCAGTGGGTCCACCACCACAGAAGAACCAGCACCAGCAAAAAGAGGCTTAGGTACTGGCCAAATCCGGCGATGGCGTTCATTCGTGCCGTCACTTGGATGTATGGAACCACTTGAAGATTGCCGTCGGGGGTGGTGACGCGAATGGAGATGGGGAATCGTCCGTTTGTGCGGGTTCCGGCCTCGACTTCAACCTCTGTGGTGCCACCAGCGGCCAGTTTGACCCTGCGCACGGGGTCTTGTAAACGCAATTTGGCGCTCGCCATTCGTACCCGAACCGTGAGAGGAACGTCTGAGTTGTTGCGGATCTGAATGCGAATGGCCCCTGATCGACCAGACAGGGTGATGGTGTCAGGTGTGGTCACTGTGACGGAACCGCGAACATCACCTAAGAGTTTGCGAAGACCAGCCACATACGTATCGCCATTGACCACCGTGTTGGAGACGGCAAGAGCAAAGAGGTGAGACCACACTTCACGACGAACGTCAGTTGGGTCGGCCATGGAAGCGGTGGCGTCTAGTTCGTTTCGGGCTGCTGTGATGCCTGCCGCGCGTGCGGCGCCTGTGTTCGGTGTGGAGACTTGGAATCTGATGGACGAAGAGTCGCTCACTGCAACCTGCGTCGGTGCCATGTCTGTAAAGCGCACCCCGGTTGACCCCTGAAGAACTGAAGTTGCAGTCACAAGATTGCTTGTGGCGCTGGGATCACCTGACGAACTCGACAAGAGAAGACGGATAGAAGATGCTGCACGCCCAGCTGCAAGTAGATCATTTCGCGCAACGAGCAATTCTGC
>WLHL01000067.1 GCA_009702755.1 Actinomycetota bacterium | reverse complement strand
GCTGGGTCGGGCTCTGAAGAGAATTCACCAAAGACACGTATGGCCAACACGATGGAGAACTATGTAGAGAACTTTGCAGAAGTTCCTGTACTTGTTCTCGCAATTCTTTTGCGATATCGCGAACGAAATCCAATGGAAGGTGCTTCCGTATACCCGGCATGCCAGAACCTTCTCCTTGCTGCACGTGCGAAGGGTTATGGCGGAGTCCTCACGGGCTTTCATAGTTTCATCGAAAAGGAAATCCGTGAGCTTTTAGAGCTTCCTGAGAACGCGTACATCGCTGCAACGATTTCGCTGGGGAAGCCAGCAGGCAATCACGGCCCGGTTCGCCGGGTTCCTATGAATGAACTGATTTACGCCGACACGTGGGGCGATGGGGCTCCGTGGGCAATTGACCCCGATGGGACTGCGGTGATGAAGGGTCGATGACCTAATCTCTCTGCAGTACTTCAATGAGCCTGAGGAGGCGCCATGACACACGACATGACACTGCAGAACCTGTTTTCCGTGAAGGGCAAAGTTGCTCTCGTTACGGGCGGCTCACGCGGCATCGGCGAAATGATTGCAGCCGCGCTCTTGGCCAATGGTGCCAAGGTGTACATCTCGGCTCGTAAGGCTGCAGCATGCGATGAAGCAGCGCAGCGCCTGATGGCGAACTATGGCGGCGAGTGCATCTCTCTCCCCGCAAACGTCGCAGAGATCGACGGGATTGAAGGTCTCGTTGCAGAAATCTCCAAGCGCGAGAAGCACCTCGACATTCTCATCAACAACGCAGGTGTTTCTTGGGGTGCTCCGATTGACGACTTCCCAGAAATTGGTTGGGACAAAGTCATGGACACCAACGTGAAGGGTGTGTTCTTTCTGACACAGAAGTTGCTTCCACTGATGACAGCTCGCTCGACCACCGATGATCCATCACGCATCGTGAACATCGGCTCTATCGACGGCATCGGCACTCCATCATTCGAGACCTACTCATATGGCCCGTCAAAAGCCGCAGTGCATGCGCTCACCAAAGTGTTGGCTGTGAAGCTTCGCTCACGCAACATCATTGTGAACGCAATTGCTCCCGGACCATTCCCCACATGGATGCTCTCCACGGGTGTGGGCACAGGCGGCGACGTCGAAGGTACTGACTGGGACTCAGTGGGCGCATTGAACCCGAGCAAGCGTGTTGGTACACCTGAAGACATCGGTGGCCTTGCATTGTTCTTGTGCTCACGCGCCGGTGCATTCACCGTGGGTGAAGTCATCACCTGTGACGGTGGCTCACTTCTGAAGTAATCACTCCATCGACTTGCGGTCGCGTTTCTTTTCGCTATCGCGTCGTTTGGTTTCGAGTCGTCGTTCAACAGACCCACGGGTGGGTTTTGTCTTCTTGCGTTTCGCAGGTGGTGGGGCAGCGGCCTTGTCAAGAATCTCTGCCAACTGTTCGAGACAGTTGCGTCTATTTTGCCATTGGCTTCGTGTTGTCTGATTCGTGACAGTCACTGATTCGCCAAGCGCTGCGATGATGCTCGCTCGTGCGGCGTTGGTGCATTCCATGTCGGCAACGGCAACAGTGAGCGACGCTTTCGTTGACGTCTTGTTGACGTTCTGGCCACCGGCACCCCCAGAACGCGCAAACCCCCACTGCATAACAGTGGGGGCAATGCGGATCCCGCGCTGAGTGCGAAGATCGTCATCTGGTGTCACACCTTAAGTATGACTCGTGAACTAGTTGACGCGACGCTCGCGACCCGCCCAGTACGGCTCACGAAGGTCCTTCTTGAGAACCTTGCCGCTTGGGTTGCGAGGAAGGACATCAATCCACTGCACTTGCGTTGGGCACTTGAAACGTGCGAGACGCTCGCGCGAGAACTCAATGATCTCGTCTTCGGTGACGTCGACGCCAGCGGCTTTCACGACAACTGCAAGAGCAGTTTCGCCCCACTTCTCGTGAGGAATTCCGATAACTGCAACGTCTGCGATGCCGGGGTGCGACATGAGAACATTCTCGACCTCTGCTGGGTAGACGTTTTCGCCACCCGAGACAATCATGTCCTTCACGCGGTCGTGGATGTACACGTAGCCGTCGGCATCTACATAACCAGCATCGCCGGACTTGAACCAACCGTCGGCGTCAATTGCCTTTGCGGTCTCATCAGGGCGCTTCCAGTATCCGAGCATGTTCTGCCCGGTACGGATCCAGATTTCGCCGACTTCGCCTGTTTCGCAGTCGCGGTTGTTGTCGTTGTCGTGGATACGAATTTCAACACCAGGTCCGGGTACGCCACAGCTGCGAAGGCGGTGCTTGTTCGGGCTGTCGAGTGCATGATCTTCAGGCGGCAAGTTGATGACAGCACCCGTTGTTTCGGTGAGGCCATATGCCTGCCAGAACTTGCACTTCAACAAAGCAACACTCTTGGTGAGAACATCTTCACTAATGGGTGATGCTCCGTACGCCATCACGCGAAGGCTGCTGAAGTCCTTCGTTGCTGATTCAGGAATCATGTTCATGAATGCAAGAACTGCAGGAACAAGGAAGGCATGCGTAATGCGGCGCTCTTCAATGAGATTGACGAGAGCAACCGGATCCAACACGCGGAAGATGACAGTGGTGCATCCCTGATACATGCCAGCCATTGCCCAGCCGCCACCACCGATGTGGAACAGAGGCATTGCTGCGAGGTTCATGGAGTCAGGAGTGATTTCCCAGATCTCCTCGATCATGGGGCCAATTGCAAGGAAGTTTGCATTAGAGAGCATCACGCCCTTGGGCAAACCGGTGGTGCCGCTTGAGTACAACTGGAATGCAACATCGTTTGGTGCAGATGGAACACGGGGGTCACCCAGTGACTGACGTGCAACCCATGTATTCCAATCTTCGTACTGACCATGGCCGCCAACAACAAGAATCAATTTTGTGTGGGTGAGGTTTGGTGCAATTGCATCGAGGATGCTGACGAACTCTGCGCCAACGACAAGTACTTTCGCTTCTGCGTTGTTGACGATGTATTCCACTTCGGGTGGAGCGAGGCGCCAGTTGACATCAACACTCACTGCATTGATGAGTGCTGCACCAAAGCAGATCTCAAAGTGAGGAATGCCATTCATGTCAAGAAGAGCGACACGATCTTCGGCTTGTACTCCAGCTGCAGCGAAACCATTGGCGACACGCTGGGAGTTTTCGTACATTTCGGCCCACGAGAGCTCGCGGGTGCCTTCAATGAGGCAGGTGTGTTGAGGACGTCCCGTACCGTGGGTACGGACAATGTCGCCAATTGAGGAAATGGTTGCTGTTGACATGGTCAAATCGTAGACGAGCAGTTCAAGCAGTTCTCCGCAGGACACGAAATTCGGGGTAGTTTTTTGGTTGAGATCGGGGGACTCATGAACGAACGAATGCGGTGGGCGGCCTATGCCTCTATCGGGGCAGGGCTCATTCATGGTGTGGCGATTGGCCTCCATGCTGATCACCCCACGCTGTCGCGCATTTTTCTGGCGATGGCTGCTGCACAGGTGGTCTGGGGTGTCGTCGCAATCACGTTGTCAACGTGGTCGGTCGTTGCGGTTGGCTCGGTTCTGAATGCTGCAGCCGTTGGCGGGTGGGTCCTCACGCGGACAACGGGTATTTCATTTGTTAATGGTCTGGAGATCGCAGAACGCCCGCAACCTGCTGACACGTTGTGCGCGGCATTGGCTGCACTCTCTCTCATCGCCATTGTGTGGGCCTACGTCCGGCGTGAGGTGCCAGCGAGATCACATCTAGGACTCAATGCTGCTTACGTATGTGCCGCGGTCACATTGGTTGCAGCCTGGTCTGTCACCGGGAATCCGCACCTTCATAACGAACTCCCCTTAGTTGATGCCGGGCTTGCAGTAGATGCTGATGGCATCATCGTTGCGCCGTCATCTGGCTCGACGGTTCAGTTGGAGGGTGATGTCAGTAGTGCTGCGAGCGAGGGGGAGGGTGTTGCAACGACAGTTGCGAATACACCAAGCACAACAGGCCCGATCAAGAAGAAGACGACGCCTACGACAATTGCTCCTACAACAACCATTCACGGTCACGTCACGACATCGGATCAGGCAAAAGCGGCGGCATCAGGTTGGCCTCGCGCATTCAATCCCTCCGTTCCTATCGATTTCTCCGGCATTCAAGGCTTCACTCCGGAGCAAGGTCAACGTGCGCTTGCTTTGATTAGTAACGCACAACGCAATCTTCCTGCGTTTGCTTCGTACCAAACGGCACTTACCTCCGGATACGTCTCAATCGGAGATGAAGGTTCGGGCTTCGAACATCTCATCAAGTATTCCTTGTTGAATGATGGCCGATTCCTGGACACGACTGCACCTGAATCCTTGGTCTACAAAGTCTCGGGTGGTTCTAAGACGTTGGTGTCAGCGATGTTTATTGCATCGAGCGGCATGGCGAGCAACGATGTCACCCTCACTAGTTATGCCGGTGGACTAATTCAGTGGCACACGCATAACAACTTGTGTTGGAGAAATGTGAATGGCGTACCGAAGGTCATGGGAGTCATTGATGCCAATGGCAATTGCCCTGCAGGTTCTGTCTTGCAAACCAATGGTGCCCCCATGGTGCACGTATGGATCACGCCGCACGCCTGTGGGCCATTTGCAGCCCTGGAGGGCGATGGTGCAGGAATCGCCGATGAACCAGATTCGGTTCGCGTCGACAAGTGCAACGCAGGCCACTAACTGCGCTCGTAGCATCTAGTCGTGGAATTGCCGCACGAGACTCAACCTGTCATTCAGGCTGAACGACTTGATCTGCACCATCTTGCGGCAGATGATCTCTACACGTTGTACTCCAACCCTGAAGACAAATCGATTTATCTCGATAACGGCTACCGCAATCCGCATCGCGTACTGATGGACGGTCCATCGCCGGTTCGCTGGAGACTGCCGCAAGTATTGGCTGATGCTTCCGTCAACAAATGGTTCATTCGTTGGATGGTGGAACGCGATTCAAAAGTGATTGTTGGCAGCTTGAGTTTTCATGGTCCGCCGGACGAGCGTGGCATGTTAGAGATTGGTCTGGGTGTGCACGAGGAGTTTCAACGCCGTGGATATGCGCGTGAAGCATTGCTTGGCATGTGGATGTGGGCGAGTGAACAACCTGGGGTGAAGGTGTTTCGCTACACAGTGGACCCAAACAACGAGCCATCAGTGGGGCTAGTGAGGGGATTAGGTTTCACCCACGTGGGTCAGCAAATTGATGAAGAAGACGGTCCCGAAGACATCTACGAAATGTCGGTTCACGACTTCTGCAGCCGCAACCTGCTGTAGCCCTGATGAGGTAGGCAACAGAGGCTTCTTCGGAAGTGCGAAGAGCTGGGTCGAAATGGAGCGGGTGACGGGAATCGAACCCGCATAGCCAGCTTGGAAGGCTGGAACTCTAGCCATTGAGCTACACCCGCGTATGGAGACCCCATTCTAGGGGCAAAGGGCGCTAGTCCCGACTCAGATCCTCTCGAGGAACACGATGGGGATCTCCCGATCCGTGCGTTCTTGGTATCCGGCGTAGCCCTTGTACTTCTCGGTGATGCTTGGCCACAGCGCTGCACGCTCTTCTGAGGTGCCGATACGGGCGGTGCGCTGGTGCTTGGGCTGGTTCTTTGCCTCGACCCACACGGTGGGGTTGTCACGCAGGTTGAGGTACCAGGCAGGGTGGAAATCATCGCCGCCGCGCGAGGCCACAATCACGAACGTGTCGCCATCAACCACGGGGCAGGTGAGCATGCTCTCGCGCTCTTGGCCCGACTTTCGACCTGTGGTGTACAGCTTGATGGCGGGCATGCCGGCGGGCTCCCAGCCCCACTTGCCACGGCTGATGGCAAGGCCTGCTTTGTGCAGGTTATTCATGGTTTTCAAGACGAAATTGCTAGGCATGTCCCCACGGTATCGCTGTTCGGTATGGCTGCTGAGTATTCCACCTAGGGGTGCTCAAACCCCGAGGGGTACTGTTGAAGCCTCATGTTGAAGCGCCTCTTGTCCTCTGTTCTTGCGAAGTACCGAGGCCTTCTGTGGATCGTGATTGGGCTCCAGGCAGTGCAGGCAGTTGCTGGGCTGTACTTGCCCACGCTGAATGCCGACATCATCAATAACGGTGTGGTGAAGAATGACATTGGCTACATCTGGCGCATGGGTGGCATCATGCTGCTCGTGACCCTGGCCCAAGTGATCTTTTCCGTTACCGCTGTCTATTTCGGATCAAAAGTGGCCATGGGATTCGGGCGCGACACTCGCCGCCAACTGTTT
>WLHL01000066.1 GCA_009702755.1 Actinomycetota bacterium | reverse complement strand
GGGCACGCGGCGCAGTCGGCAGGTGCTTCCTCGTACGTCGGTACTCCATACCCAAATCTCGATGCAACGCGCGCAATCCTGTCGTTCCTGCTCTCGAAGTCGCGGTAGACCGTCAGGCGCGCTTCAGGTCGACCACTACTCCACCGGCAACACGCACGATGTCTGCAGGTGCAGCACCGAAGTTGTCGTTCCACGTTCCGGCAGCGGCCCACACCTCGTCGTATTGCAACAAGTCCGGATCAACGAACACACGTAGTTGTGTTGTATGACCAAAGGGAGGCACACCGCCAATCGGAAAGCCCGTGGCTTCGCGTACTGCATCTGCATCAACGCGCTTGCACTTCGCTCCACCAGCGGCCGCAGCAAGCTTCTTCTCGTCTAACTGGTTCGATCCGCTCACGAGAGCCATCACGATTTCATCGTCCACACCGAAAACAAGACTCTTTACAATTTGCCCCACCGATACACCGATGGCAGTCGCTGCATCTTGGGCAGTCTTTGTGCCTTCGGGAAATTTCTTCACCTGAATCTCAAACCCAGCTTTTCGAGCGGCATCTGTCACTTTTGCCACATTGGGGTGGATTTTCTCGTCTGACATGCCCCCGAGATTAGAAGATGCATCTATAATTTCAATCACGAAGGGGAGTATCCCTACCAATTCTTGTGTCGTCAGTACGGTGAAAAAAGCCCGGTGCAAGAAACCCGAAAGGGTTGGGAGAGACCTTCGGCAAGCCAGTTAGCTAGCCGAAGGAAAATCTATGTCCACTGCCCCCGCAGTACACACCAACTCCACTGAGACTCCGATGAACGCTCACGCGTTGACCGTGGAAGAAACTCTCGCTGCAGTTTCCTCTGATTCCAATGGATTGAACTCAGACGCCGTCACCACCCGTTTGATGACATTTGGCCCGAACCGGTTGGCAGAAAAGGAAGCGATTCCTGCATGGAAACGATTCGCCAGCCAGTTCACCAACATGTTGACGATCATTTTGATCATCGCCGCAGTGGTCAGCCTTGTTGTCGCGAGGGAAATCAAAACCCCCATTGTCGTGATGACGGTTGTTCTCATCAATGCGATCATTGGTTTCGTTCAAGAAAACAAAGCAGAAGCATCTCTCAATGCACTAAAGAAGATGCTCGCTCCATCAGCTCGAGTACGTCGCAATGGCGAACTAGAAAACGTGCCAACGGAACAAATCGTCCCTGGTGACATCGTGCTCATTGAAGCAGGCGACCGTGTTCCGGCCGATGGCCGCCTTCTCACCGCAGTCAACCTTGAAGTAGAAGAAGCATCACTCACCGGTGAAAGCCTTGCCTCTACAAAGACACTCGACCCTGTGAAAGTAGATGCTTCCATTGGTGACCGCAAGTGCGCCGTGTTCATGAACACCACAGTGACCAGAGGTCGCGCTGAGTTCGTTGTCACTGCAACGGGCATGAACACCGAGATGGGCCACATCGCAGGTCTTCTCCAGGACACCGAAACCGAAAAGACTCCCCTTCAGAAGCAGCTCGACACGCTTGCGCACTCACTCGCAAAACTTGCCGGTGTCATCGTTGGCATTGTCTTCATTATCGGATTGATTTCTGGCGACAAGTTTGAAGATCTGATGCTGACTGCTGTTGCACTTGCTGCAGCAGCTATTCCTGAAGGTCTTCCGGCAGTAACAGCAGTAACTCTCGCAATCGGCACCTCACGCATGGCGAAGCAAAACGCAATTGTGAAGCGACTCGCCAGTGTTGAAACACTGGGTTGCACAAGTGTGATTTGTTCCGACAAGACCGGCACTCTCACGTTGAATCAGATGACGGCACGCGAACTTGTGTACATGAATACGTCACACCACATTTCGGGCGAGGGCTACTCCCCCGACGGTCGCATTACGACAGCACGTGGCGATGACCCGATTTCTCTCGTCACTGCCCTCTACCCCATGGCGCTCTGCAACGACTCAGCTGTGCGTCGCATCGGAGACAATGAGTGGGAACTTGTTGGCGACCCCACCGAAGGCGCACTTGCTGTCCTCGCAATGAAGGGCGGACTACAGGTCACCGACCTTCGTGAAGATCGTCCGCGTATCGCAGAAGTTCCGTTCGACAGTGCCCACAAGTTCATGGCCACTTTCCATCAGATTGTCACCGACGAGGGAACAGACATCGTTCGAGTCTTCGTCAAGGGCGCACCCGATGTTCTCCTCGCACGGTCGAACCGCGCCATTGATGCAACGGGTGCTGCCGCGCCAGTCGCAAATCTTGCTGCAGATTTGACCGCACACAACGAACGCCTCGCTTCACAGGGTCTTCGTGTTCTTGCAGTTGCACATCGCGACTTTGACCTCGAGGCCTGGGGAGAAATCTCTGATGAAGACCCCATCACATTGATCACAGACCTCACATTACTTGCCCTCATCGGCATCATTGACCCACCTCGCCCTGAAGCACGCGCAGCAATTGCCGTTGCACATCAGGCTGGCATCGACGTCAAGATGATTACCGGCGACCACGCAATCACTGCTGCTGCAATCGGTAATGACCTTGGCCTCACAGGTGAATCCCTCACCGGTGCAGATCTCGATTCAATGAGTGACGACGACCTCGACACAGCTCTCGACACCACTTCGGTCTTCGCCCGTGTGTCTCCGAGCCACAAGATTCGCCTTGTTGCTGCATTGCAGCGCAAGGGCAACGTTGTTGCAATGACTGGTGACGGCGTCAACGACGCACCAGCACTCAAGAAAGCCGACATCGGTGTTGCGATGGGAATCACCGGTACCGAGGTGACAAAAGAAGCTGCCATCATGGTGCTCACCGATGACAACTTCGCCACAATCGTTGGCGCTGTTGAACGTGGTCGCGTCATCTACGACAACATCGTGAAGTTTGTTCGCTTCCAGTTGAGCACCACGCTTGGTTTCGCAATGGTGTTCCTCGCATGTTCCGTCACCGGCATCATGGAGCGCAAACCGTTCACCGCGATTGCAATTTTGTGGGTCAACATCATCATGGACGGACCACCGGCAATGGCATTGGGCGTCGACCAAGGCGGCAGTGGTGTCATGTCACGCACTCCCCGACCAAAGGATGAGCCCATCCTCACGAAGCAGCGCTGGGTCACGGTAAGCCTCAGCGCACTAGTGATGGCCGTTGCCACAACGTTGCTCTTCCACTTCGCGCCGGGCGAACAAGTGGCAGCAACCACTGCATCAGTGGCCGGAACAATGGGTCTCAACACCTTCGTTCTCTTCCAGTTCTTCAACATCTTGAATGTTCGCAGCGAGAGCCGCACAGTGTTCACCAAACTGACGTTCACCAACAAGTACCTCTGGTGGTCACTTGCGGTTGTCCTCTTGCTGCAGATAGCCGTGACACATGTGAGCTTCATGCAAAGCCTGTTCAACACTCGCTCCATCTCACCTCAACAGTGGATGGTATGTGTTGCCGTTGCATCGTCGGTCTTGTGGGTGGAAGAAATCCGCAAGGTCATCGTTCGTCGTTTTCTGTCCAAGTAATCACCATCATCACGTAGGAGAAAGCCATGTTTAAGAACACAGCAAAAACAACAATTCTTCTTGCCGCAATGGGCGGCCTCATTGTGGGAATCGCCTCACTCCTCGGTGGCGGCAGCAGTGGGTCGGTCATGATCGGACTCTTCATCGCATTCGCGATGGTGGGCTGGTCGTACTGGTCAAGCGACAAGCTGGCTCTTCGTTCCGCCAAGGCACAGGTCATCACAGAAGCAGATCATCCAGAGTTCTACGGCATGGTGCGCGACCTTGCACAGCGTGCAGGTTTACCAATGCCACGCGTTGCTGTGTCCCCCAGCGATCAACCCAATGCATTCGCTACCGGTCGCAACCCAGAGCACGCCGTTGTGTGTGCAACAACCGGACTCCTTCAGTCACTAACTCGCGAAGAAGTCGAAGGCGTCATGGCTCACGAGTTGATGCACGTTCGCAACCGCGACATCCTGATTGGCTCTGTGGCAGCAGCTGTTGCAACCGCCATCTCTGCCATCGCACAAATGGCGATGTTCGCCAGCATGTTCAGTGGTGGACGCGATGATGACGAACGCGGCAATCCCCTCGTTGTTCTCGTTGTCGCAATGTTCGCCCCCATGGCAGCGGGCCTTATTCAGATGGCCATTAGTCGCAGCCGCGAATACGAAGCAGACCGTGGTGCTGCAGAACTCTTGGGCAGTGGCGAGTCACTCGCGAGCGCACTGGAGAAGATTGAAGTTCTCGCTGCACGCAATCCAATGCAGGTAGCGCCCGCACAAGCGCAGGCGTATATTCACAATCCGCTTGCTGAAATGCACCACAAGCGTGGCACTGGCTTGGATGTCTCGCGTCTCTTCTCAACACACCCAGCAACCGCAGAGCGCATTCGCCTTCTGCGTTCGATGACCTTCTAGTCTTCGACTTCGGCAGGCCCGCTGAGGGTGAACAGCAGTGCACCGCACAACGAGATGCACCCTGCAACGAGATACGGCAATGTGTAATTGCCAGAAGCATCACGAATGCTTCCGATAAGAATCGGACCAATCGCTGTACCCGTGAGGCTGACAAGGCCAGACCGTGCAGAAATACGGGCGTAATCCTTCACACCAAAGCGTTGTGCGATGAGCAGTGATTGCATCATCAACACGTTGCCCACCATCGCCCCGAAGAGGCCGATGGAAACAAACAACAGAATGGTGTTCTCCATCTGACCAATCAGGATGATGGCCGAACCTTGCACGGCAGCAATAAACACCATGAACTTTGCAAGTGGAAACTTCGGAATGATCTTTCCACCAACAAGGCGAAACACGACGCTGGCGCCTGACAACACAGACGTAGCAAGTGCAGCTGTTCCCGCGGTTGTTCGCTCTTCGACCAATTTGACGATCTGTTGAATGGCACCCACTTGTGAGCCCATCACCAAGATGTAACCAATTGTGACAATCCAGAAGAACTTGGTACGCACCGCGATCGCCATCGGCACGCCTGGCAGATCTTGCACATGGTTTTCAGGTTTTGGTTCACCGTCTGGCATCCAGTTCAAAGCCAGCGGGTCTGGTCGAATCAAGAGGAAGGCCGGAACAGACATTCCAAAGAGCCAGATGAGCGCCAGCCAAATAGAGGCGCCGCTCATCTGTTGATCATCAATCAACTTCTTGATGAACGGCGTGAGAAGAATTCCACCCACCGAAAGACCCGACGATGCTGCAGCAATGGCAGATGCACGCTTCACATGGAACCAACGTGTGACCACGGTGGTCGCTGCAGTCAGTCCACTGGACGACCACGCAACTGCAAACACCGCATACACAACAAAGAGGTGCCACTTCTGCGAGACATGGCCCATCATGTACAACGACCCTGCGCCCACAACTGCGCCTCCATACATGAGGTAGCGCACATCGAACTTCGTGATCAAACGTGCAACAACCACATTCCACAAACCACCGATGAGGAAGAAGAAAGTGGTGGCAACAGAGAGGGACGAAATGTTCCAGCCAAACTCTTTCGAGAACGCATTGAGGTAGACGCCCATGCCATAAAAGCCCAGCGAAGAACCGAAAAAGAGAATTGCGAAGCAACCTCCGACAACCCACCAGCCGGGAAATGTTCCCTGACGAGCTAGATACACACGATTCGTAGTTGTCGTCATGGGAGCCCCCTTCCCTGAAGGCACCCTAGACCCCGGTGTGGTCACATTGGCTTATTGAACGGCTACCCGCCGAACCGCTCAGCGGTTACTGACGAAGCGATTTAGACGAATGCGGCGTAGCCGTCACGCTCAAGAATGTCGGCGAGTTCTGGTCCGCCGGTCTTCACAATGCGGCCAGCAGAAAGAATGTGCACCACGTCAGGCTTGAGTTCTTCCAACAAACGAACGTAGTGAGTAATTGCAAGAACGCCGAGATTGCTCTCATGTGTTGCAGCCTCTACACGGCGTGCACAATCACGAAGAGCGTCAATGTCGAGACCTGAGTCCAGCTCGTCAAGAATTGCAAACTTTGGCTCCAACATGCCGAGCTGCAATGTCTCGTTGCGCTTTTTCTCGCCACCAGAGAGGTCTACATTCATTGCTCGCGAGACAAGTTCTGCATCGAAATTAATGCGGCCTGCTTCAACAGCAATACGTGCGGCCATGTCTTTTGAATCGCGACCACGAGCGCTGAGAGCTTCGGCTAACACTTGGTCAACGTGCACACCAGGCACTTCTGTGGGGTACTGCATAACGAGGTGAAGACCAGCAGTAGCACGCTGCCATGTGGGCAATGCGAGCATGTCGACACCATCAAGCGTCACGGATCCGCCGGTCACTGTGTACCCAGGCTTGCCCATGATGACGGCTGACAATGTGCTCTTGCCTGCACCGTTCGGGCCCATGATTGCGTGTACTTCTCCGGAATTGATCTCGAGGTCAATACCCT
>WLHL01000065.1 GCA_009702755.1 Actinomycetota bacterium | reverse complement strand
CAGCAAGGTGACCGAGCTGTTGGTGCCTTTTGAACGCGGAGACATCGTTGCTTCCGTGCATCGCGAAGGTGAAGTGGTCTCCATCGAAGAGGCAGAGACAGGCCTGCGTATCCGCGCCCGTTTGTCGGAAGCCTCGGCGGGTCGACTGCGGGAGTTCGTTGTCACCACGTCAAATAGTGGAAACTAGAACCACCATGGCTGACATCAATAGAGATCTCGTGGGCTTCGAGCCACCTCCGTATCCGTACGACCGTCTTGATGCGTATCAAAAACTGGCTGCGGCACATGACGGCGGCATTGTTGATCTCTCTATTGGCACGCCATGTGATCCACCGCCTCAGGCAGTGATTGATGCACTTGCTGGTTCGGGTTCTGAGCGTGGCTATCCCGCCTCCATCGGAACAGAAGCCTTGCGTCGTTCCATTGCTCGCTGGATGGGTCGTCGTTTCTCTATCGATGTCCCGTTGTCGCGAATTGCTGCCTGCATCGGCACGAAGGAGTTTGTTGCAACGACTCCTCAGTACATGAAGTTGCGTCGCCCGAATCGTGACACCGTGATTTATCCGGCCGTCGCGTATCCCACCTATGAGATGGGTGCGATTCTTGCCGGTCTTCGACCACTTGCTGTGCCGATGAATGCAGAAGGCCACATGGACTTCGCCTCTCTTTCTCAAGAAGACATTGATCGCGCATTGATGTTGTGGGTGAATAGCCCCAGCAACCCCACAGGTGGCCTTGATGACTTGAAGTACGCCGCCAACTGGGGACGCAAGAACAACATTCCCGTATTCAGTGATGAGTGCTACACCGAGTTCACTTGGGCGACGTCTTCGCAATCCATTTTGCAACATGGTCTTGATGGTGTGATTGCGGTGCATTCACTGTCAAAGCGTTCAAACCTTGCCGGCCTTCGTGTTGGCTTCTATGCAGGTGATGCAGAGATTGTTGAATATCTCAAAGAAGTACGTAAGCACGTGGGCTTCATGGTGCCTGGTCCGGCGCAAGCAGCAGGTGTTGCAGCACTTGATGATGATGAACACGTCTCGGTGCAACGCGACAGGTATCGCTCACGTCTTGAATACATGGCCACCACATTGTCGAAGTGGTCGGGAATCGACATTGGCATGCCAGATGGTGGTTTCTACTTGTGGTTCGACGCTGAAGACGCGTGGAGTTTCACAGAACGTCTTGCTCGTGAGGGTGGGGCACTGGTCAGCCCTGGCGACTTCTACGGTGCTGGTGGCTCACGCAATGTGCGTGTTGCCGTGGTGCAGCCCGATGCAAAGTTGCGACTTGTCGCTGAGCGCCTCGGCTTGTAATTAATACTCTGTTGTCTTACGACAACTTGAGGAACATCTTTTCGACTTCCTCAACGGAGTATCCCGAAGCTGCTGCTTCCGAAGGATTCTGCAAGCAATTGGCGAGACCTGATGCGAGCATCTTGAACCCGACTTGCTCCATGGCCTTTGTGACAGCCGCAATCTGCGTCACGATGTCGCGGCATTCGCGTTCTTCTTCCAGCATGTTCTGGATTCCACGAACTTGGCCCTCGATACGACGAAGGCGCTTTTGAAGATCAACGATGACGTCGGTATCAATCTGCATGATTCATTATCCCTTGTTTGAGCGGAACCAACGGCGACCACCTGTGGTGGCGGTGGCTGCTGGGGTTTTTGTGGAACAGTTGCAGCGGTCTGCTTTCGCGACATGTCCGAGGACTTGTTCGACGTGAGCTCCGCAACCGGCCCATGATGGACACTGGCACTCTTTACATGTAACTTGTCTGCACATACCCCCTAGGGTATCATGGAATCAATCCAAAGGATGGTGAATATGTTTTTTCAGCAGTACTACCTCGAATGTCTCTCCCACGCGAGCTACATGGTGGGCGACACCACCACGGGAATGGCTGTCGTCATTGATCCACAGCGCGACATCGATCAATACGTTGCCGACGCACAGGCGAATGGTCTGCGGATTGTGAAAGTCATCGAAACTCATTTCCATGCTGACTTCCTGTCAGGACATCTTGAACTTGCGGCCGCAACGGGTGCCAGCATCGTGTTTGGTGCAGCGGCAAAAGGTCGTGTTGAGTTCGACATCGAAACAATGGCACATGGTTCACACATCAGCCTTGGAGACGTTGATCTAGAGATTCTGGAAACCCCTGGGCATACGCCAGAGTCCATCAGTGTTGTGGTGCGCGAGAACGGCCCGACGGGAACACCCTTTGGTGTTTTGACCGGAGACACAATGTTTATTGGCGATGTTGGTCGACCTGACCTGTTGTCCTCGGTTGGAGTGACCGCAGATCAACTTGCTCGACAGTTGTTTGACTCTTTGCACAACAAGTTGTTGTTGCTGCCCGACGACACAAAGGTTTTCCCTGCGCATGGTGCTGGTTCGTCATGTGGCAAGCAACTCTCCACCGAGACGGTGTCCACCATTGGCGAACAGCGACGCGTGAACTACGCATTGGCACCCATGGTGATTGACGACTTCGTTGATGTTGTGACTGAAGGTCAAAACGTTGCTCCGGAGTATTTCCCATTCGCAGCAAATCGCAACCGCGAAGCTCGACCATTGCATGATGACGATGCGCCAATGAAGGAGTTGACTGCACCTGAAGCAGTCGCACTCGCTGAACAAGGCGCAGTCATTCTCGACTCACGTGATGATCAGTCATTTGCCTCTGGATACATCCGTGGTTCAGTGAATGTGGGTCTTTCGGGGCGTTTCGCTGAGTACGCCGGTGAAGTTATGAAGCCGGGCACCGCAATTGTGATTGTGTCTGACGCTGGGTTTGAACGTGAAGCACGCACTCGTCTTGCTCGAATCGGATTCGACAACGTGGTGGGCTGCATCAGTAACCCAGAACTAGAGATGTTGAAGAATCCGCAACTTGTTGAGAAGCAGTCACGATTGTCCGTGGAATCGTTAGCGGAACGCATGGCGTCACTTCGTGAACTTGTCGTCATCGACGTACGTAATGGTGGCGAGACTGCGCTCGGAATGCTTCCTGGTGCGCGCAACATCCCGTTGCCAGCATTGTTGCGAGAGATTCCTGAACTCGACCCGAATGTTCCTGTCGTCGTGAATTGTGCGGGTGGCTATCGCTCGTCAGTGGCGTCGAGTTTGCTGAAGTCGCATGGCTTCACCGATGTGTCCGACCTAATTGGCGGCTACAACGCGTGGGCAGATAGCAATATCCCTCACACGCTTCCTGCGATCGACGTGAAGGCCGCTCAGGTGTATCCGAACGCATTGCTAGTGGACGTACGCGAGCAGAACGAATGGGATGCTGGTCATATCGAAGGCGCGGTTCATATCCCGATGGCGCAACTTCCTGATCGTCTGGAAGAACTCGACAAGAAGATGATGACGATTGTGGTGTGTCGCAGCGGAAACCGCTCAGGCAAGGTTGCTGCATGGCTCATCAATCGCGGATACGACGCGCTCAACATGACCGGCGGAATGCTGGCGTGGAGTGAGCAAGGTTTAGCGGAAGCGAAGTAACCCACGTCGTCACATTGTGAAACAAAAAGGCCCCGCGCAGTACGAACTGCACGGGGCCTTTTTGATGTTTCGTTCTTAGAGTTTGCGCATCACGGTGACGAGCTTGCCGAAGACTTGTACTTCGTCTGCATCAAACACCATCGGCTTCATTGATTCGTTTGCAGGAATCAGAGTGATGGTCTTACCCGACTTCTTGAAAGTCTTGATGGTTGCTTCATCACCAGGAATTCCTGCAACGACAATGTCGCCGTTTTCTGCGACTTGTTGCTGACGTGCAACAACGAAGTCACCATCGAGAATTCCGGCTTCGATCATGGAATCACCACGAACGCGCAACATGAAGAGCTCACCTTCGCCAGTGAAGTCGGTGGGGAGCGGAATGAGGTCTTCCACGTTTTGCTGAGCAAGAACATTGGTGCCTGCTGCAACATCACCAATGAGAGGAATGTGGCGAGATGGACGACGCTCCATCGCGACTTCAGAGTTCGTGTCGAAGCGCACTTCGATAGCGCGTGGCTTCGAAGGGTCACGGCGGATGAAGCCCATGTCTTGGAGGGCCTTGAGGTGGGTGTGCACCGTGGCGGGGGAGTTGAGGCCCACGGCCTCGCCAATCTCGCGGACCGATGGCGGATAACCGCGGTCCTGCATGGCTTGTTCGATCACATGAAGGATTTGGCGCTGGCGTTCAGTAAGGGCTTCAGACATGGGGATGAGCGTACAGGTGTTCGTGGCTGGGGTCAAACACCTGTTCGGAGAACAATTGTTCGTCCAAAGGGTTGACACCGAACAGATGTTCGGGCAAACTAACGAACACCCGTTCGCTACGGTGAACACCACAAAGACCGCCCGGTCCCTGAAACCCTCATTCTGAAAGGAAATCCCATGGCTACCACCATCGATCCTCTTCTCTTCCCATCACACACTGTTCGTTCGAACACCAGCCGTTCGGTCCGCCCAGCGGTCAGCCAGCGCACCTTCCAGCGCCGCCGTATGACCGTTGGGGCCGTTTTGGTGTTTGGTCTCGCTTCGGTGTTCGTCACCTCCGGAGCTTTTGCTTCGAACCCCGCACCTACCCAGCAAGACATCCCGCGCACTGTGGTGGCCAAGAGCGGCGACACGTTGTGGGACATCGCTCGTCAGATCGTGCCAAAGGGTGCCATCGGTGACCTCGTGAGCGAAATGGTCATCCTCAATGGTTCAACAATTGAGCCTGGTCAGGTCATTCGCATCCCATAAGCATTCACGCGGGGAAGTGAGAAAAATCTCACTATTTCCGCACGAACTTACAGAAAGTTAAATTTCTGTGCTCTATTGTCAGAGTTCGTGCATTGCCCCGTATGCCGCCATGACGACACCAAGGTGATCGATTCGCGATCCACCGAGGATGGCTGTGCGATCCGCCGCCGTCGCTCGTGTCCCGAATGTGCCTACCGCTTCACCACTTATGAGCGCCTTGAGGGTGCGCCTCTGATGGTGTTGAAGCGTTCTGGTGTTCGGGTGCCATTTGATCGGGCAAAAATCGTCGCTGGTGTCAGCTCGGCTTGTAAGGGCCGCAATGTGGAAGAAGCCCAAGTCGAGATTCTCGCCGAGATGGTCGAAGACGACATGCGTCTGGCACAGATTGCCGGCACAGAGATCACTTCTTCAACGGTGGGTCATGCAGTTCTTGAACGTCTCCGTGCTCTTGACGAAGTTGCGTATGTGCGCTTCGCAAGTGTGTACAAAAACTTTGACGGTGCAGCCGACTTCAGTCGCGAACTTGCACTTCTCAAGCAGTCGTAATTGCGTTCGCGTTACGCGTTGTTGATTCGCTCGTAGCGAGCAAACACAAATTCTTCTTCTGTCTTCACTGATGCAAGTGTGAAGCGTTGCATCACATGTGGTGCGGCACTCAAAGATGGTCCACGTGATCCCGTCAGTCGCGGTGACCACGTGAGATTGATGGCGTCAACAACATCGGCATCAAACAGAGCTGCGTTCAGTTGTGGTCCACCCTCAACATGAATCATTCCCTCAGGTAATTGCGCAATGACTTCTGCAAAATCGATGCGTCCCACGCCAGCGCGGATGCTGTCGACAGGTACATCGGGCGCATCGGTGGTGGTGATGATGAAGCCCGAGCCAGAGGCGAAGAGGGGAGCCGAGAAATCAAGGTTGCACGACAACGTGACAACGCCGATACGTAAGCCGGGCTTGGAGGGCACTCCGTAGTTCTCCGTGCGCATGGTGCCAGCGCCCACGACAACGACACTGGACAAGGCACGCAAGCCAATGAGGCGTTTCTGGTCTGCGGGGCCGCCCAGGGGCTGGGAGCGACCATTCACGTCAATGGCACCGTCGAGTGTGGTGATCATGCATATCTCCACACTGCGGCTCATGCGCCAAGTGTACGAAGTGGTGCCCGTTCGTGACAGAGTGACGGGATGACAAGCGACCAGAACCGCACCGTTTTCCGCACCTGCCCGCTCTGCGAGGCCACCTGCGGCTTGGAGATCTCTGTGAACCCACAGGAGCAGATTGTTCGCATTCGCGGCGACAAGGACGACGTATTCAGTCACGGATTCATTTGTCCGAAGGGCAGCACGCTGAAGCAGCTGCATGAAGACCCTGATCGTCTCCGCAAGCCCATGGTGAAGCGCAATGGTGTGCATGTTGAAGTGTCTTGGCAAGAAGCGTGGGAAGAAGTTGAGCGCGGACTCATGGGTGTGATCGACCGTCATGGTCGTGGTGCGCTGTCTGCATATTTGGGTAATCCGAATGCGCACAACCTTGGGCCACAGTTGTTCAGTGGTGTGATGTTGCGTTCGATGGGTACCCGCAACATCTTCTCCGCATCATCGGTGGACCAGGTGCCCATGCACGTTGCTGGTGGCTTCATGTTTGGTACTGCACAACACATTCCGGTTCCTGATATTGATCACACGGATTACTTGTTGATGTTGGGCGCGAACCCGTACATGTCAAACGGCAGTTTGTG
>WLHL01000064.1 GCA_009702755.1 Actinomycetota bacterium | reverse complement strand
GGCATCAAGGCCGTTGCTATCTACCGCGACAACTGCAAGGTGGGCCAGCCACTCAGCACTGTGAAGAAGGATGGCGATGCCACTGACACAGCAACTGCTGATGCTGCAACACAGGTCATCGAGCGCGTCGTCGAAAAGATCGTGACTCAGCCAGTTCGCCAGAAGCTTCCTCGCTCACGTCGCGGTCGTACTTTCGAGTTCCGCGTTGCTGATTGCAAGGGCTTTGCAAACATCGGCGAGTACGAAGACGGTCGCCCCGGCGAAATGTTCCTCACGGTTTCCAAGCAGGGTTCCACCCTCTCGGGCATCATGGACGCATTCGCGAAGTCCATCTCGTATGGCCTTCAGTACGGTGTGCCACTTCGCGCCTTCGTTGAAGCATTCACCAACATGCGTTTCGAACCAGCAGGCATGACAGACGATCCAGACATCCGTATGGCGTCGTCAATCATGGACTACCTGTTCCGTCGCCTCGCATTGGAATACATGACATACGACGAGCGTGCAGAACTCGGCATCTTCAGCCGTGACGAGCGCATTCAGCCAACACTTCCTGGTGTTGAAGAAGGAATCATTGAGAACAACAACGGCACCGAGATTGCAACTGATCCAAAGTCAGTCCAGTCAGTGTCAGAGTTGGTGACACAGATCGAGTTGGGCATCGCGCCAACAGCTCCGATCTCTGATCACTCAGCACCGCAGGGCATGTCTCGCCCCGCAGCACACAGCGATGCACCGATGTGCATGATGTGTGGTGTGCAGATGCAGCGTGCAGGCTCATGCCACGCATGCCCATCATGCGGCAGCACCAGCGGCTGTAGCTGATCCCACGCGGCGCCTGCGTCGCTAGAACGAAAAGGACCCCGGGCTTCGGCTCGGGGTCCTTTTGTATGTTGGGGCTTGGCTGAGGTGCAGGTAAGTCAGGTGACTTAGTATTCAGCCATGGCACGGTCGGGCGAAGAATCACGGACAGCGTTACTTGATGCCGCCGAAGAACTCTTCGCAGTGCATGGCATTGAGACTGCATCGCTCCGTGACATCTCGATTGCGGCAGGGCAGCGCAACAACTCTGCTGCGCAGTATCACTTTGTTGATCGCGCTGGTTTGGTGGCCGCCGTGTTCACTCGCCGCATGAACGATATCAACGAGCATCGCTTGCAGATGATTGCCGACATTGACGCGCAAGGCGTGCAACGTGACGTGCCGGCGCTTGTAGCTGCGCTCATGGTGCCACTCATTGAATACGTCACCAGCCACGAGGGTTGGTACGGACGATTCTTGTTGCGCACACAGTTTGACCAATTTGCCAAGCTGGTGAAGAACCCTCTGCCCGTGTCGGTTCCGGTCATTGAAATCACGCGTCGCCTCTCAGAGATCTTGACCGAATTGCCACCGCGTATTCGCCGTGCGCGGATCGAGCAGATGATGACGCACTACATCGGTGTCGTGGCTGACTGGGAATGGGCGCGTGACCAAGGCTCCACTCGTTTGTCGCCGGCTGAACTCATCGACGATGTGCTCGCCTCGTGCTGTGGCATCTTGCTCGCCCCCACACAGATCGACCTCAACACACTGATCTCGAAGAACTCTTCATTAAAGGACACCCAATGACACGCAGTTTTGATACCACCGACATCAATGTCGTCACCACAGCAGGCGGACAGCGTATTCATGCTGGTCATGCGAACCAAAGCGAAGTGATCACCGCTGGCTTCAATGAAGTGCGCAAGGGTGTGTGGAACCTTATTGGCAATGGCTTATCCAATCAGTCATTTATTGAGGCACCAGAGGGAATCATCGCAATTGATACCGGTGAGTCAATTGAAGAGATGCGCGAGGCACTGCGTCGTTTGCGTGAAATGACTGATGCACCAATCGCAGCTGTGATCTACACGCACTTCCATTACGTAGAAGGCACGAAGGCGATTCTGCAAGAGGGTAATCACGTCACGCCATTGCCGATCTACGCACATGAAAAAGTTCATGGCAACAAGGCTCGTACTCTTGGAGAAATTTCGCCGGCATATGCACGTGGTCTCGTCGAGCAATTCGCAATAGTGATGCCAACAGAAGGTCCCGATGCAACAGTCAACGTGGGACTTGGCTATTTCTACAAGCATCCTGCTCATGCCCCGTACACGCCGGGCTATATCGAAGCGACACATCTTCTTGGCGCACGTGATTCGCTCACGATTGCTGGATTGAAAGTGGAAACAGTCCATTCGCCGAGCGACTCTGATGACTCAGTGAACTTCTACTTCCCTGAAATTGGCACGTGCATCCACAACTCGGTGTGGCCAGTGTTGTTCAACGTGTTCGCCATTCGTGGTGAGGAATACCGCGATCCACGCGTGTTGATCCCTGGAATCGACAACATCATCAAGTGGGCGCCGGAATTCCTCGTCGCAACACATGGACCTGCCCTCAAGGGCAAAGACAATATCCGCGAGAAGGCAACCCGCTATCGCGACTCCATTCAGTTCATGTGGGATCAAACGGTGCGCGGCATCAACAAGGGGTGGACCACTGATCAGATTGCATCGCGTATCACATTGCCATCGCTGTATGACGTGGACTATCTCACCTCTGAGCGGTATGGCGTCACGGAACACCATGTGCGTCAGATCTTTATGGGTATCCGTGGATGGTTTGATGGCGACGAATCAAAGTTGTTCCCTGAAGAACCAACAGAGCGGTACGGCAAGCTCATCGCCGGCTTTGGTGGTCGTGCCGAAGTGGCAGCTCAATGTGAGAAGGCATTGGCTGCAGAAGACATTCGCTGGGCAACAGAACTTGCAACGTGGTTAGTGCGTTCCGACGGTGCAACACAAGACGAGCGCAATCTTCTTGCGAAATGTTTGCGCGTGATTGCAGAGCGCACGCCAGCCGCGAATATTCGCAACTGGTGCATCACTCGTGCACGTCACCTTGATGGTTCTTTCCCGATGGATCGCTTCATGGTGCATAACTTCAATCCAAAGTTCCTTGCCGAATCTGCAGCCACTGGCATCGTGCACACGCTGCGAGTGATCATGGACTCTGACAAGATCGAAGGCATGAACCATCACATCGCGTTCACTGTGGGTGATGAGACATGCGGACTGCATCTTCGCAATTCTGTTGCAGTACCCACCGATGGGTGGGGAGCGCAGAGTTTGGTCACCATGTCACGCGACATCTTCATGGGTGTTGTGTCGGGCCGCTTGCCATGGAGTGAAGCATTTGCCGCTGGTGACATCAAGGTGTCGGGTGACATCGAAGCCGTCGACCAGTTCCGTATGTCGCTTGAGAACAAGGGCTTCGCAGGCTGACCATGAGCGCATCGTTGCCGCAGCCAACGCCAGAGTTTGAGGGCGTTCAAGGAATCATCGTTGGTGAATCCACCCCGGCAGCGATGCAGATGCCGAAGGCGCCACATGGTGCACCAAACATCGTGCTCATCTTGTTAGACGATGTTGGTTTCGGTACGTGCAGCACATTCGGTGGGCCCGTGCCCACACCTGCGCTAGATCGTGTTGCAGCAAACGGAGTGCGCTTCAATCAATTCCACACCACAGCACTGTGTTCGCCCACGCGTGCAGCGATGCTCACGGGTCGTAATCACCACACCGTGCACATGGGTGGCATTCCTGAGGGTGCCAACGTGTTCCCCGGGTACGACAGCGTGATTCCGAAGGAAGCAGCAAGCGTTGCTGAGATTCTCAAGCAGTCTGGGTATTCCACGGGTGCATTCGGTAAGTGGCACTTGGCTCCGATGTGGGAACAAACACTTGCGGGTCCTTTCGATCGTTGGCCCACTGGTCTCGGTTTCGAACGCTTCTACGGCATCTTGAATGCAGAGGCATCGCAGTGGGAACCACCGATGTTCGATCAGACAACGCCTGTGATGCCGTATGAAGGTCGCGATGACTATCACATGACCGAAGACATCACAGATAAAGCAATCTCATGGATGCGCGTGCAGAAGGCATCACAACCAGAGAAGCCATTTTTTACGTATATCGCCACAGGTGCGATGCACTGCCCCCATCATGTGGCACCCGAGTGGATTGAAAAGTTCAAGGGCCAGTTTGACCAGGGCTGGGATGCATTGCGTCGAGAGATTTACGAACGTCAGTTGGCACTCGGTGTGATTCCGGAAGGAACAACACTCACGCCGCGGCCTGATGAAGTGCCATCGTGGGAGGAATACCCAGACCGCTACAAGCCTGTTGCATCGCGACTCATGGAAGTTTTTGCGGGGTTCATGGCGCACACCGATGCACAAATTGGCCGTGTGCTTGATGCAGTGGAAGAAATGGGCGAGGCCGACAACACCTTGTTCATGTACATCACAGGCGACAACGGTGCGTCTGCTGAAGGAACCATTCATGGTGCATGGAGTGCCCCGTCGTTCCAGAACGGCATACCCGAGGACCCTGAGTGGCTACTTGATCACATGGATGACTTCGGCACGGCTCGATGCGAGAACCATTACAACCTTGCATGGGCATGGGCGCTCGACTCTCCGTTCCAATGGATGAAGCAAGTCGCATCGCACTTCGGCGGCACACGCAACGCAATGGCCGTGCAGTGGCCCGCGCGTATTGCACAGCCAGGTGGATTACGCACTCAATTCCATCATGTGGTGGATGTGATGCCGACATTGCTTGCTGCTGCTGGCATTCAGATTCCCACTGTCGTCAATGGCCTGCAACAACTTCCTGTTGACGGCGTGTCAATGCTGTACGCGATGGAAGGTGACGACGGCACAAGCACTCGCACGACGCAGTATTTCGAGATGTTTGGTAACCGTGCGATCTATCACGATGGCTGGATAGCAAGTTGCTTCCATGGTCGCGTGCCCTGGAATCGTTTCGGCATGGTGCCGTTCTTTGGCGACCAGGAGAATTGGGAGCTGTACAACATCGCGGAAGACTTCTCGCAGGGTGTGAACCTCGCAGAGAAATACCCAGAGAAACTCGCTGAAATGCTCGAACTTTTTGACGCCGAAGCAAAGCGCAACAATGTGTATCCGTTGCGCGAGCCCGGTTCAACGATTGGAATGACAGTCGTGCCGCCGAGCAACTTGGGATCGCTCAAGAAGATGACGTACACCGCAGAGCATATTCGGATGCCTGAAGCATCTGTGGTGAATCTCAAAAACTGTTCGTTCCGTATCACCGCTGACATTGATATCCCAGAAGGGGGTTGTCACGGAGTGATCGTATGCCAAGGCGGCAACATGGCTGGGTGGTCGTTGTATGTCGACGACAATTCTCGACCGACGTATCACTACAACTGGATGGGTCACGAGCATTACATCGCAACATCGAAGGCAGTGTTGTCGCCTGGTCGACATGTTCTAACAGTTGAATACGTGTACGACGGTGGCTTTGGTGCTGGCGGAAACGCAGTGCTCTTTATGGACGGCGAGCCCATTGGGCATACTCGAGTTGAGAAGTCAGTTCCCATCGTGTTCTCAATGAGCGGTGAATCATTCGATGTCGGAATGGACACGGGTGCACCCGTCGGTAATTACCCGCATGTGTATCGCTTCACCGGAAAGATTCATGGCGTCACCTTGGAACGTCTCAGCGAACCATCGCCAGACATTGCAGCAAAGATTGCTGATGGCGAATTCCTCGCCAGCCTTGCAACGCAATAGCGCATTCACATAATTGTGGTGCTGCTGGTTTCATCGCGCCCGCGGTGATACGCCTCAATGGCGCGTGCTTTGTCAAACAAGTGCTGTGGGAGCCTTGCGATGTCGGCCGTTGTTTGACGCGGTGAGAATTCCAGAAAGCGTCCTTCGTTTTCAGTCAGCCACATTTCCTGTTCCTTGTCGGTCTTGCCTTCGACATATTTGCCGAACGGTCCGAACATGGCACCCGCAAGTGGAGCGACAATGACAAGAGTCTGCGCTGGGCTTGCCAAGTCAACACTGACACCCGAGCGGACGCCACCATCGACGTATCGGGTGCCATTGATCTTCTGTGGAGCCAATAGTCCGGGCACCGCTGAAGAGGCCGCGACAAGTTGCGCCAGTGGAATGTGCTCGCCGCTGAGCACCACACGCCGCAACCGAGGCACTGAGGTCACGACAGCGCGAACATTGGCAGCGGTGCGATCGCCAAACGCCAGTTTTGCCACTGTGGCCAGAGCGCCAGGCTTGGGGTTGGGGAAAGATGGAACGGGGAGAGACACAAGTTCTTCGAAGGTCACGTTCAACGCAGTGGCTGCCGCAGCCCAGGACCCTGCTGATGTGCCCAGCATGGGGGAATTCGTGAGGTCGATGCCATGATCGCGAAGGCCGTGAATGACGCCCAGGGCATAACCGATGCCGAAGAGTCCACCTCCGCCAAACACTCCAGCAAATGTGGGCACTGATTCCATCTCTCTATTCTCACTCATCGGAGAGTCAGTTTTCGCTCTAAGGGTTAGGGTTTGAGAATGGACGTAGTTGTTCTTGTTCCATCCCTTGGACGTCCCGCCACTGACTTTGATGCCTTGTGCGTTTCGTTAGAGGCTGAAGGTTTTCGCACAGTTGCTCTAGAACCG
>WLHL01000063.1 GCA_009702755.1 Actinomycetota bacterium | reverse complement strand
TCAGTGCGTAAGGGTCTCGCCGCGGTTCCTCCCGAAGCAACAATCGTTTTGGTGCATGACGCCGCACGCCCCTTCGCTAGTCCAGCGGTCTACCAACATGTGATTTCTGCTGTCGTTGATGGGGCTGCCGGAGCTGTGCCAGGTGTCTCCGTTGTCGACACCATCAAACAAGTGAATGCATCGAACGTCGTGACAAGCACTTTGCATCGTGAGACCCTTCGCGCAATTCAAACTCCTCAGGCATTTCGTGCCGAAGCGCTTCGCAAAGCTCATGCAAGTGGTGGTGAAGGAACCGATGACGCGACATTGATCGAAAAGATTGCCGGCGAAGTCATCGTGGTGGAGGGCGAAGTCGTGAATCGCAAGATCACAACGCGAGAAGATCTGGAATGGGCGAATGCGCACGCCAACTATTTGTTACGAGGTGAAGTCTGATGATTGATGTTCGAGTCGGCCAAGGGTTCGACATCCACAAATTCGCTGATGCGCCCATTGAAGGTCGCGTCCTCATCTTGGGTGGCGTTCCGTTTCCTGGTGAGCGCGTGCTGGTGGGGCACAGCGATGCCGATGTGATTGCTCATGCAGCAGCTGATGCTCTCTTGGGCGCAGCGGGACTCGGAGATATTGGCCAGCACTATCCAGACACCGACCCAGCGTGGAAGGGCGCGGACTCATTGGCCATTTTGAGCGATGTTGCAGCCAAAGTGACCGCCGCGGGCTGGAGAATTGGCAATGTTGACTGCAGTGTTGTGTGCGAATCGCCACGAATTGCTCCATCTCGCGACACAATGGTCACCCTGCTTTCCAAAGCCGCCGGTGCACCCGTTTCCGTTAAGGGACGACGCGCTGAAGGCCTGGGGGCGATCGGACGCAGCGAGGGCATTGCCTGCTTCGCATCAGCCGTCATTATCAAGGAGTCATAGTCATGGCCGCACGCAAATCGAATAAGCCCAAGGCAAAGGTCAACCTCGGACCTCCAGGACGTCCCGCTGGTGGACGCAACACAAACAGCCGCGCCGGAAGCAAGCCAGCAGCAAAGAAGGCTGCTGCACCTCGTAGTGGCGCTGCCGCATCTCGCGGTGTTGTGTCGCGCAGCAAGGGTGCTGGTGCCGGTGGTGCATCCCGCAGTGCTGCTTCGTTCTCGCGTGATGATGCTCCGCGTCCAAAGGCTCGTCGTTCGGCTCCACTTCCTGGTGGTCGTCGCGGTGAAGCACCACGT
Organism: Actinomycetota bacterium; assembly: GCA_009702755.1. Taxonomy (GTDB): domain Bacteria; phylum Actinomycetota; class Acidimicrobiia; order Acidimicrobiales; family Ilumatobacteraceae; genus UBA2093. The sequence continues at coordinate 5,572 of WLHL01000063.1, read as the reverse complement.
CGTAATGCACCTGTTGCAAAAGGTCTCGGTGGAGAACAAGTAGAAGGCCGTCAAGCAGTTCGTGAATTGTTGATTGGTCAGAAGCGCAAGATTCGCGAAATCTGGATGGCATCCGACATTGATGCTGCACCAATTCTCGACGACATCGAACAAATCGCACACGCACAACGTGTTCCCATTCTCGAAGTTGCTCGTCGCACATTGGAAGACACAGCGCGCAGCGAAGCACCACAAGGAATCATCGCGTTTGCTGATCAACTGGAAGAGGCATCGTTTGCCGACATGTTGAAGACGCACAATGGTGTCGCACCATTCTTGGTCGCCGTTGATGGCGTGACCGACCCCGGCAATCTCGGTGCTCTCTTGCGTTGTTGCGATGGTGCAGGCGTGACAGGTGTGGTGTTGCCAAAGCATCGTGCAGTGCACGTGACTCCCACCGTGGCAAAGGCATCAGCTGGTGCCGTCGAGCATGTGCCCATGACTCTTGTGTCGGGCCTGCCCACTGCCATTCAACAGATGAAGGACAAGGGCATCTGGGTGGTGGGTCTTGATGACTCGAGCACCAACACCTTGTTCGACATCGGCAAGCTGGCCAATGAGGGCATCTGCATCGTTTTGGGGTCTGAGGGCACGGGCTTGTCCCGCCTGGTGAAGGACCGCTGCGACACCATCGTGGGTATCCCCATGCTGGGCCAAGTGTCTTCTCTCAATGTCTCGGCAGCAGCTGCGCTGGCCACTTATGAAGTGACCCGTGTGCGAATGGCTGGACGCGCCTAGGCTGAGAGACCTCGCCGGGTTAGCTCAGTGGTAGAGCAACGCACTTGTAATGCGTAGGCCGTGGGTTCAACCCCCACACCCGGCTCCATTTGCCTGATATATAAGGGTTTACGGTGGTGGCCTGCACCCCGCACACCCGCCCACTACGGTGTGGATATCTCCTTTTCCAATACGGAGGACCTTTTCTTATGAGCCAGCAACGCCCCCGCGGATCCCGCCCCTCACTTCCATCAGCCTCCAACGGCAGCCTTGGTGCGGCCGTTGCGGTGGTTGCACTCCTTCTCGGATTCCTCATTCTTCGCGATGTGCGCGCAGATGGTGGCACCAGTGTCACCCCAGCTACCAAGGCACCGGAAGTCACGGTTCCTGGTGGTGGAACCACCGACCCGAACTCGTCGTCGTCCACCGCGCCGTTCAACATCATGGGCTTCAAGATCCAGGTCGCTAATGCATCGGGTATCGCAGGCAGCGCCGGTGACATGACTGGTCGTTTGCAGGCACGTGGATACGTGGTGCCCGAAGCAAAGAACGTGGCTCCTGGTACAGCGAAGCGTTTGAAGACCGGTGTGTATTACACCGTGGGTTGTGAAGCCAATGCGCAAAATGTTGCAGCAACTCTCGGCGGCAATGTTGATCTTGGGCCAATGCCTAACCCTGTTCCATTGGAAGATGGCAACATCGGCGAAGCATGCGTTCTGATTCTTTTGGGAACAGACCTTTCGAACAAGCCACTTGCTGGCGCTGAAGGCGGTCCGAACGGCATCGCTGCCACCACCACAGTTCCTTAGCAATAGTTTTTGTTGATGCTGCGTCGCTTACGGCGACGCACATTAGGAACGAAGTTTTTGGAGAACGTCAGTTGTGGCGTCTTCAACACAACGCAACACCTGTTGCAACGCCATGTCGGCACCAAACATTTCAGTGATGCTGATTGTTTCGATCTCTGCTCGTAATGATGCGTCCATTGCTTCATCAATGTCGCCAACAATTGCAAGAGTGCGCTTCTTCGCATCTTGTGCGTAATCGAGTACCGACCCGACCACTTTGCCGTCAAAGCTGGTGTCGTCGAGTAAGCCTTCGCCGGTGATCACGAGGTCGTGTTCTTTGACGGCTTCGTCAAAGCCATTCTCTTCAGCAACGATGTCGAAGCCGGGAATGAGTTTTGCGCCTAGAGCAGCGAGTCCACCTGCGAGACCACCCGCAGCACCGCTACCGGGAATGCGCGCAACATTGATGCCGTGGTCGCTTTCATAACGCTGCGCGAGTTGTTCCAGTCGACCAGTCAGCATTCCTACTTGCGCCGGAGTCGCACCCTTTTGTGGTGCAAACACCTTCGCTGCATCGGTGAACAACGTGTCGACATCACATGCAACGAGGAATTCAACGGCTAGGAGTCGCGCAGGCGTACCGATGGCTTTCAGCGCGCCAAGACCACCATCTGTTGTGGCAGAACCACCGAGGCACACAATGATCTTTTTCGCTCCTGCGTTCAGCGCTGTGTCAATCAGTTCTCCCACACCTTGTGTCGTGGCATTGAGTGGGTCGTTCTTCGTCGGACCACCAGCGAGAGTGAGGCCTGACGCACGAGCCATCTCGATCACGGCAACGCCTCGATGCAATCGCCATGCGGCTTCTACTGGTTGGCCTAATGGTCCTGTCACGAGAGTGGTGCGGTTAGGCCCACCGAGAACATCGAGCGTTCCCTCGCCACCATCGGCCATGGGTATCTCAGTGCAATCGATATTGAGAGCCCAACACGCGTGTCCGATTGCGGCGCAGATCTGTGCGGCGCTGGCGGTGCCCTTGAATTTGTCGGCCGCTGCAAGAACTCGCACGGGGCTACCTTACGGCGGGCATAAGGTTTCCACCATGAGTGATTCATTGAACGAATTAGATGCGATGGCACAAGCCGCTTTGGTTGCCACAGGCGAGGTGTCGGCACGCGAAATGGTGGACGCCGCAATTGCGCAAGCAGAGCGACTGAATGGCGACATCAATGCAATCATTCATCCGCGATTTGACCGTGCACGTGATGACGTTGCGAAAGGTCTGCCCAACGGTGCATTCACAGGCGTGCCGATGGTGTTGAAAGACCTTGGTGCATCAATGGCCGGTGAGCCACATCACATGGGAATGCGTTTTTTGAAAAACGAAAACTACATCGCACAACAAGACAGTTATCTCACGCGTCGTTTTCGCAATGCCGGTTTCGTAGTCATTGGTCGCACGAATACGCCAGAGTTAGGCAACACCATCACGACAGAGCCGCTGAGCTACGGACCAACACGTAACCCGTGGAACCTTGAACATTCCACCGGTGGTTCGTCGGGTGGTTCCGCCGCGTCTGTCGCTGCACACATCGTTGCTGTTGGTCATGCAAACGATGGCGGTGGTTCGATACGTGTTCCTGCAGCTGAATGCGGACTGGTGGGTTTGAAGCCATCACGTGGTCGTGTGAGTAAAGGACCAGACCTTGGCGAAAGCTGGATGGGTTCAACTATCGATGGAAGCGTGACACGTACTGTGCGCGATACTGCAGCAGTTCTCGATGTCATCGCCGGCTATGAACCTGGCGACCCATACACAGCGCCACCTTTTGCACGTCCGTTGCTGCAAGAAGTCGGCGTTGATCCTGGTCGTTTGCGCATTGGCATTTTGGATCATCCGTTATTCGCACATCAAACAGATCATGCAGAATCTCGTGAATCCGTTCGTCGAACAGCAGAACTTTTAACATCGCTCGGACACGATGTGTCCGTTGCATGGCCAACAGCCTTGGAGAACCCCGACAGCGCTGGCAAGTTCACCGCGATTGTTGCCGCATGGACACATGCAGATGTTTCAGCGTTTGAAAAAATTCTTGGTCGAGAAGCTGGTGAGGATGATCTTGAACCAGACAACGTGAGGATGCGCGAGTACGGGCGCAACGTTTCGACAGGTATGTATCTCGACAACATGATGTGGTTGCACGCATGGTGCCGCGAAGTTGTGCAGTGGTGGGAACCGATGGATGGCTCTCGCGGCTTTGACATCTTGGTGACGCCCACGATTGCGGGTCCACCACCGAAGATCGGCTATCTCGCCGGCGAAGACGGCACTCGTCATCTTCTTGAAGTGTTGGCGTACACAGCACAGTTCAACCTCACGGGCCAACCAGCGATCAGCCTTCCGTTGCATTGGTCGACTTCTGGATTGCCAATGGGTGTGCAGTTTGTGGCCGCCCCCTTCCGTGAAGATGTTTTGGTGCGGTTGGCATCTCAGTTGGAAGTTGCGATGCCGTGGAACGACCGCGTTGCGCCACTGGTGACAAATCCCTAGTCGCTCGGTAGGGTTTTGAACATGGCCGTTACCGTACGAATCCCCACCACCATGCGTCCCATCTCCGGTGGAGCATCCACTGTTGAAGTTCCTGCTGGCACCTTGGGTGAAGTCTTGAAGTCGCTTGATGCTGCTCACAATGGCTTTGGCGAGCGTTTGTTTGATGGTTCAGGTGACCTTCACAAGTTCGTGAATATCTTCGTGTCGGATGACGACGTGCGCTACCTCCAGGGCCTTGAAACCCCTGTGAAGGACGGCGACACCGTCTCGATCATTCCTGCGGTCGCCGGCGGCTTTTAAAAGCCGCGACTCGAGTGAGGTCTGTAGACCGATCGGGTATTGCGTAGCTGGCGGTTTCTAAGCCATTCGGCCCTCCGAGGAGGGTCGGTTTCCCAAACATGCCAGGTGTGGCGTTAGCAGTCTCAACGGTAGAGTGCTAGCCATCGGTTCGCCCCTCGGCGTACCCCCCCATATAGGCACCCCAATTCGGAGGAAACCACCATGGCAAAGCTCATTGCGTTTGATGAAGAGGCCCGTCGCGGTCTTGAAGCTGGCATGAACAAGTTGGCTGACGCTGTCCGCGTCACGCTCGGACCAAAGGGTCGCAACGTCGTTCTCGCCAAGCAGTGGGGAGCACCCACAATCACTAACGACGGTGTCTCCATCGCAAAAGACATCGAACTCGAAGATCCATACGAGCGCATCGGCGCTGAATTGGTCAAGGAAGTCGCAAAGAAGACTGACGACGTCGCAGGTGACGGCACCACGACTGCAACAGTTCTTGCATGGACAATGGTGCGCGAAGGTTTGCGCAACGTTGCAGCCGGTGCAAACCCAATGTCACTGAAGAAGGGCATTGAGGCAGCAGTTGCGGCAGCAATCGTCAGCATCAAGGATCTTGCGAAAGAAGTCGATTCGAAAGAGCAAATCGCTCAGGTCGCATCAATCTCTGCAGCCGACACTGAAATCGGCCGCATGATTTCTGAAGCCATTGACAAGGTCGGCAAAGACGGTGTTATCACCGTTGAAGAGAGCCAGACCTTCGGAATGGAGATGGACCTCGTTGAGGGCATGCGCTTCGACAAGGGCTACATCTCCCCATACTTCGTGACCGACGCGGATCGCATGGAAGCATCGCTTGACGATGCGTACATCCTTCTCGTCTCGGGCAAGATCACCAATGTTCGCGACATGCTTCCTGTTCTTGAAAAGGTCATGCAGAGCGGCAAGCCACTCGTCATCATTGCTGAAGACATCGAAGGCGAAGCACTTGCAACTCTCGTCGTGAACAAGATTCGCGGCACCTTCAAGAGCGCAGCTGTCAAGGCTCCGGGCTTTGGCGATCGTCGCAAGGCAATGCTGCAGGACATCGCACTTCTCACTGGCGCACAAGTCATCAGCGAAGAAGTTGGCCTCAAGTTGGAGAATGCAACTCTCGACCTTCTTGGTCGCGCAAAGAAGATTGTCATCACAAAAG
>WLHL01000062.1 GCA_009702755.1 Actinomycetota bacterium | reverse complement strand
GCTGCAAGACGCAGGTCGCGACGAAGAGCGGCACCGCGCTCGCCAGCTTCTAACTTCTGAGCAGCCTCGCGGCCAGCTTCGATTGCTTTAGACAATTCGCGCTCATCCTCAGCAGTGAGGAGGGCAACTTTGCCGATGTCATTGAGATAAAGACCAATTGAGTCATTCATGATGCAGTGTTCAACCGTGTGTTCGTAGGGCTTGTTCCCATGTGATCCGTGGCAACGGGCACATAGGTCCGGCATGAAGGGGACTCCATGTCGGGGGGATTTGAGACAATAACAGAGCCCGAGGGCCTTGGCTAGGGGCAATTTGGAGAATTTGTTTTCTGCGGGTAGAAGCGTGCCCCCGCCACTTACAATCGCTACGTGCCAAACCCCTCCCGCTTCCGATTGGGCCTCCTCGGAGGAACCTTCGACCCACCACATATGGGGCATCTCGCGGCGGCACTTGAGGTGCGAGACACTATGGGCCTTGACCGTATTGATTTCCTGGTTGCTAATGACCCGTGGCAGAAATCAAGCGACCGAGTCGTCTCTCCGGCAGCGGTCCGTCTCGAAATGGTGAGGGCGATGGTTGAGGGGCGAGATGGGTTGGGCGTGGATGACCGGGAAATTCGCCGGGGTGGTCTGACGTACACGGTCGACACCTTGGAGGACCTTGCCAAGGAACAGCCTGAGACAGATGTCTTTTTGATCGTGGGCCAAGACACTGCGAACCGAATTAGTACATGGCATCGCTACGAGGAGGTGCTCGCGCTCTCTACGCTCGTCATCGTGAATCGTGCCGACAATGTTGCTCAACACTCCGAGATGTTGTCGGGTGCACGGGTGCAGAACGTGTCGATGCCGACGGTTGATGTTTCCAGCACACGAGTTCGTGCGTCGGTAGCCGCTGGTGAAGACATGATTGGTCTGACCACGGATGCAGTTGCCGCGGTGATTCGTCATCATGGTTTGTATGGAGCGAGCGCATGACCGCGATTCCTGCGCGTCGACGCCGACGTCTCATCGCAGCAGTGACATCGTCTGTGCTGACAGTGATCGCCTTGCCTGGCGGTTTGGTGCTGGGTGCGAATTCATTGTTGAACGAAACAGGTGGCAACAAGGTCACGAGTGAAGCAACAGCCGTCATTCCTGAAACGCCAGTGGAGCTGTTGGTTGTCACTAATGCGCGCAATGAAGTGGCTTCGCTTGCGGTCATCGCAATTGCCCCTGGCAATAAGGGCGGCACCATTGTCTCTGTTCCGATTGGTGCGAGTGCAGACATTGCAAAGGGTGAAGCGCCACGCCGCATTGTTGATCTGTATGCCACTGGTGGTCTTGCTGCTGTGAAGACTGATGTTGAGAACTTGTTGAACATTTCCATCGTGACAGCCGATGAGTTGACCGAGGCAGAGTTGGCGACGGCTCTTGGACCCGTGGGCAATCAGTCGGTGACATTGCCGCAACCAGTAATTGATGCAGCTGTCGATGCAGCGCCTGTCACGGTGTTGCAAGCAGGGTCCATCACAGTGTCGCCGGCACAGATTGCTGCTGGACTTGCGGCAACGCGAGCCGCAGTTCCCGAAGCCACTCGCTTGCCACAAGTGAAAGCACTGTGGACTGCTGTTGCGCGAGCAGGTCTGATTGAAGAAGAGACGGCGACGTCGACAACAGTCGTCGCCGAAGTGACTGCGCCAACGAATACGGCAGAGTTCATGGCTGCACTGTTCGCTGGTCGTATTGATGTGTGGCAGTTCGAAGCAACGCTGATGAATGATGCAGTGCGTAACCCGACTGCGCTCGATATGTATTCGCTTGATGGTGGAGAAGTGTTGACAGTGATGGCCAGTGTTGCGCCGTCGGCACTGCGCATCACTTCTTCAAACATTTCGGTGATGATCGACTTGCCGTTCAACAGCATGTCGTATGCGAAAGAAGCAGTGACGCGCTTGGCGTTCATGGGAGCCAATGTTGTGTTGTTGCGTCAGACCGCAGATACACCAGCAGAACAGAGTGTTGTGTACTACAACGATGCGATTGCTCGGGCTGAAGCAGAGAACTACGTGAGTCTTCTTGGGCCGTTGAAGTATGTGGAATCAGCCGATGTGATCGAAGGCGTGAACCTTCGCATTGTGCTGGGGAACGACTTTGCTACTGCACTTGGTGCGGGAATTGGCACAACCACGACTACGGTGAAGAAGTGACTAACGCACCCGCCCAACCTGAATCGCTCGAACTTGCTCAATTAGTAGCTCGCATCCTCGACGAGAAGAAGGGTGAAGAGATTCTCATTCTTCCCGTGGGCGACGTTGTGGGCATCACGGAGTACTTCGTTGTTGCGACTGCATCAAACCCTCGTCTCGCCGGCGCATTGAATGACGCAGTTCTCGGTGATGTTCGTGAGTTGACCGGACGTGGTCCATTGCGCTCTGAAGGCCACCGCGAGAAGAGCTGGATCTTGGTGGACTATGGCGATGTCGTGGTTCATATCTTCGTGGAAGAGTCCCGCCGCTTCTACGAAATCGAGCGCCTGTACAAGGACATCGTCCCCGTTTCTTGGTGAGACAAGGCCCTTGCTTGGTAAGGTGAGGGCTCCCAGTTTTGGGGCTGTAGCTCAGTTGGCAGAGCGCTTGCATGGCATGCAAGAGGTCAGGGGTTCAATTCCCCTCAGCTCCACCATTTCTTCCTCCGTCAATTTTGACTTCGCACAATGAATTATCCTTACAAAGTGATTCACGCTAGAAGAATGTTCCCCAAAGTTTTAATTGCTGGTTTTTTGACGGCTCTTACTTCATGTACTGGTGGCAGCACTGAAGATTCCACAGTCCCATCAATTGTCGAAGTTGAGACAACTGTAAACACGATTGCGACGACGACGACTACTGATCCGGCGTATTTGTCTGGTTCAAATGCATGTGCTCACATTGTTGAAAAGATTTATTTCGACCCCTGGGATTGGGATGTGTACGACATAAAGAGTGACGCTGAGATTGATTTTGGAAAGACGGTAGGCAGTTCTTCTTATGGCATAGAAGGATACCTACGACGTTCCTTTCAGAAATACATCGCTGTTTATGAGAACGCGATAGCCCTGACATCCAATGCCACAATTCTCCAATCATTTGGAAATGTGACCAGCCTTCTCAAGAATTATCTTGAGAGCCATAGTTACATTCCATACCCGGATTTTGAAGCTTCATTTGACAGAGATGTGATTGAAGCAGTGGGTTTAACGAAAACGGTGTGCCTCAACGCGCAATCAGCATCCAACGCATCTTCTGCTGTTCGTGCGTTCAAATGCAAAACAAATTTGGTGGTTGAAGGGGGGCTAGAGGCTGGGAGTTATTCCTCTCCCCCGATGTGTCTAGAGTCCAACAAGAAGTACATCTTGGATATTTCTCTTGAAGAATTGAGTGGTGGCGTGGGAGGTATGGAGGCTGTTAGGGAAGAGAAGCACCTCAAGATTATTCTTGACGCAAGAAACTCTCCATCAATTGTCAACGACATAGTGGTACTGGCAAGAAACGGGTTTTATCAAGGCAACATCACGGATACCAGTAAGGGATACGCGGCCATAGAGCCCCTTTGGCCCGAAAACAATGAAGTGTTTCGGCGCTATTCACTCTCTGATTCTGGGCCTTCACCAAGACTGAAAGTAGGTTCAGTGGTAGAAGTTCTTGATGATAAAGATTTTTCAGGCGGGCCTTATTGGTTTATCGCATTACAAACTGACATAGAGATTCAAGGCGAATATCGGGTAGTCGGTTCCGTGGTCTCTGGTTTCAAAGATCTCCTCCATCATATTGACGAAGAGATAGGACATGGAGAACGAACAGTGTTTGCGACCGTAAAGACTGAACCAGGCTCTTGCTGTGCAGATGTATCCAGTTTCGTGGACTTGGTGAAATGAGATGAAATCCGAAGATCTCGAAACCTAAAATAAAAATTGTCTTGAAGTACGATCTGCAAGTGGCTTCGGTGACAATTGTGATGAGGACCTACGAGCGTCCCGTGCTGTTGGCTCGCGCTATTGCCAGTGTGCAGAACCAGTCTTTTTCTGACTGGGAGCTCATCATCGTCAACAACGGTGGAAATCCTGCCGAAGTTGAAGCTGTTGTTTCTGTCGCTCGCACCACTACCGGAACCTCCAAGATCACCGTGCTGCACCTGCCTGAGCGCGTGGGCATGGAAGAAGCATCGAACCAGGGTCTGCGAGCCACGTCATCTGAATACTTCGCGATTCATGACGATGACGATTCTTGGCGACCCACGTTTCTCGAGACTGCAGTGAGGACCTTTACAGAACATCACGATGCAGCAGCAGTTCTCATGGGAGTGACGCGCGTTCACGAGACATTTAAAGGCGGCAAGGTCTGGCCAGAGTTTCATGAGAAATTTCCGTTAGACGATTCACGTTTGACCTATGAGCGACTTATTGGTGGGAACACATTCCCGCCGATTGCTGCACTATTCCGTCGCTCTATTCTCGACGCAGTTGGCTACTTCGATTCATCGTTACCCGTGTTGGGTGATTGGGAGTTCAACTTGCGTGCAGTTCGCCACGGTGGCTTCGTGTTCTTCCCTGAGCGTTTGGCGAATTATCACACACGTACTCCAGAGAGTGATCGTGCTGCGGGTAACTCCATCACGGTGGGCGAAGACCTGCATCTTCGCGTGAAGAAGGAACTGCAAGCGCGATGGGATTCCGAGATGGAACCTCATGGCGTGAGCAAGGGTCAGTATTCGCGAGATGTTGAAGCGGAAGTCGCTATCGCAGAGGCCAAGTTGCAAGCAGAGATTGCTGAAGCACAGCGTGCCCAGTCACAACGCAGCACGATTCGACGTCTTGCTGGAGCAGTTCGTGATCCGAAGCGGGCCATTCGCGCCGCAGTGCACCAGGTGCGCGTATTGGCGAAGAGGCGATGATGTCGGCAACTGATGTTCTCGATGCGCATCCGAAGGTCACAGTTCTCACTGTTGATTTCTTTGACACGATGGTGACGCGCAGGGTCGCGCAACCCACGCATGTATTCGCAGTTATCGAAGAAGAACTCGTCTCACAACACGGCTCTCGTTGGAGAGGTGTTGCAGTGGAACGAGTTCATGCAGAGCATCGAGCTCGTGTTGCGGCGGCTGCAACTGATGCACTCCGAGACATCACAATTGACGAAATCGCAGATCAGCTCGCAGAGTTAATGAAGTTGAATCAAGCAGAGCGTGATTTGTTTGTGCGCTCAGAGAAAGCAACAGAGATTGCTCTTGCCCAGCCTGTTCCTGCAGGGGCTGCAATGGTCAACGAAGCACTGTCGCGTGGAATTCGTGTGCTCATCGTGAGCGACAACTACATGCCCACATCTCATCTGGTGGCTATGGCGCACGCGGCGGGATACGGCTGGGTGACGGATGACGATGTGCTCGTGAGTTGTGAGCATGGTGGTTTTAAACACAATGGAGTGTTGTGGAACGTTGCGCTTGGGGTGGCAGGTGTTCCTGCATCACAGATTCTGCATATCGGCGATGACCATGAAGCAGATCAGGTGCAACCGTCGAAATTGGGTATTGCGACTCACATTGACACTCGTATGCGCCGTTCACATCGCGATATGCGCAACACCAGTCCTGATGTGCTCCCATTGTCTCTTATTGAAGCGACGCAACGTGATGCGATGTATGACAGCAACTGGGATGTGGCTCATGCATTAGGTGACGGGCTCGTCGGCATGGTTGTTGCTGCCCAGATCGCAGATGTGAAGAATGTGCTGCGACAACGTGACCTCGCCGGTATTCACTTCGCAGCCCGAGACGGCTGGCTTGCTCATCAGGTGTGGAACAAACTGCGCGAATCAGATGTATCACTTCCCGAAGCGTCGTACACCGCGTTTTCTCGTTCTGTGATTTGGCGCGCATCGCTCACAGAACTCACTCCCGCCAATGTGGGTCGATTCATTGGTGATGACGAAGAACTGACGGTTGCGCGTTTAGAGCGGCGCGTCGGTTGTTCGTTGAGTTCTTTGTATCGACCTGATGAACTGATTGATGCACAAGCATCGCGAGCAGTGTTACTGGAGAACGATAGGGAAGTGGTCGCAGCAGCACAGCAGTTGCGTCAGCGAGTGTTGGGATACTTCGAGAAACAAGGCTTGTTGAAGCCGGGGCACCACGTTGTTGTCGACCTGGGGTGGACAGGTTCCACAATCGCAGACATGGCTGACTTGATCACTGACACCACCAACGGGGCTACGACGATTGAAGCGCGCCTCACAGGAATGTATTGGGATGCCATTCCGAATCGCATGCGAGTGTCGATGCACGGTTATGCAATGTCTGAGTTTGAGTCGCTTGACAACAACTTGCGTCTCTTAGGTGTCATCAAATTGTTAGAAGCATTGGTGACAGCACCACACGGATCTGTTGTTGACTTTGCTGATGCGGCACAAGATTTTCAGCCGATGTTGGTAGAGACCCAGCCTGAACTGTCTGCTTATGAACAGTTGATTGGCAAGGTTGGTCAATCGGCAATCACCTCTGCACTGGCACTTCTGCAAGGAACACATGCTTCGGGGGTTACTGCGGAAGACATCACGGGTACCGAGCTGTGGGCTGCAATCATGCAGGTGGGCCACACACCTCGACCTGAAGAAGTGGAAGCACTGCGCATCGTTCGTCACGTCACGTCAATTGATCACGAAGGTGAGGGGACGCCCCTTGTTGCGGCTGCGCCTGCTTCACCAAAGTCGTTCAGACAAGAACAACTGCCTGGCCTGTATGACGAACTGATTCACGGACACTGGATGCAGGGGTCATTGCGTTCATGGTGGTCTGCAGATGGCACTCGATGGATTGCAGATGAGATTGGAAACATCTGGCCATCTACAAAAGTGCAGTGGGTTCCTGCGCCGTGAGTGTGATGCCGTGATTATCGACATTCAGTTGAATCAGGGTGCGGGTCCGTGGCCTGCATTACGTGAAGCCGCAATTGCTGCAGAAGAAACTGGTTACTCCACACTGTGGAATCTTGACCATTTCTCTGGCTCAATGTTTCGCACTGATTCGATGTTGGAGTGCTTCACCAGCATCACTGCATGGGCGGGGGTCACCAACACGATTGGCTTAGGCACTCTCGTGACCAACGTGATGAATCGTGAACCTGGTTTGTTGGCCAACATCGTGTCGTCGGTACAGCAGATCGCTGGTGATCGCTTCACTCTCGGTATTGGTGCAGGGACTGCACCAAACAG